>NZ_LDUY01000008.1 GCF_001038455.1 Fructobacillus sp. EFB-N1
GTTTGTTGCCATGTATTTTGTCTTCTGGTTTGGGACGATTTATCTAGCTTGGCGTCTCATTAACTTCACGTGCAAAATGACCGTGAAGTTTTACAAATATTTGGATCAAGATCCTAAGTGGTTGGCTGAAACCAAGGCCCAGTATTATGGTTATTATGGCCATAGTTAAAACCATGTGAAATATATATCGAGGGAACACGAGCAACGTGTTCCCTTTTTTATGAGTAAAGAAAAAAGGCCTACCAGATCATTAATCTGGTAGGCCCCGCGGCTTTTATTGTTCAAATATTAAATGATTTTCTTTCGCTTTAATGCGGCAAAGTACGCAGAAGTTCCAATTGCTAAGATTGCTGCAATTTCACCCTCCATGTTTGTGTGATTATGCGCTTCTTGCCCTGTTTTTGGCAGGACAGAAGAAGACACGGGCGTCACTGGTGTTTCAGGTGTAGCACTAACCTTTTGCGGTTGAACCACTTCTTTTTGAGGATAGTTATTAGTAGTTGGAGTCTTAATTTCTGGTTGAGGCGTATGGGTCAGAACCTCATTTGATTTCTTTGATTGATGATTAAATGATTCTGTGAAGACATTTTTGGCATCACCGTAAGCAATTCTCTTGGTCTGAACATAGGCCGTCCATTGAACCGGTACTTTTTTGTTATCAGGAAGATCAATTAACTTAAGGTACTTATCAGTCGCCTGAAGTGAGATTTTGCCATGACCATCCATCACTGCTGTGAAGTAACTTGGGTCCAAAATTTGGTTTTTGACAATTTTTTGACCATCTTCCGTTGTTAAGTCGCCACCGCTGTTTAACACGGAGTATTGTCCTGTTAGCAAATCATGAGCTGTGTCGGTTTGATCATCAATAGACCATTCGTTCGTCTTACCACCATAATTAGCAGGACGTGTGCTGGATTCTAAAGCATAGTCAAACAACTGACCATAGTCGATTGTTTGATTATTTAAACTTGAACGGTTTCCTACACCGGCCACAACATCCTTTTTAGGATTAATTTTGGGCAATGGATTTTGGACAGTTTCAGTTTGGAATGAACGGCCAGTTTTGCTTTGAAAATCAAGTTGGTAGGCCGTATTCTGAATTTGGCCATCAACGTCATCATTCACAGTTGTATCAAACGTCGTTACCAACGTTCGGCCTTCTTGAATATACTTTGTTAAAAAGTCTTGAGCATCTTTAGCGGTTACTGTAAATTTATGACCTTGATTGTCATATTGATAAACGAATTCATTATTGTCGAGCAACTGCCCCTTCTTCAGGTCTTGAGCTACTGTATCAGGGTTAAACTTATACCCCTCCGGCATCAAATATGTTTTTTCCGTTCCTGGGTTTGCGGTAGTCTTATCATCATAATTATCGTAAGCACCAGGGGTTGTAGCAATAGTTGACCCCGTTAGATCAGCATCTTTATAACCGGTGTAATCTTGATTGACGTAATACTTAACAATGTCCCCACGCATGACAGGCTTGGTGTTGTTATTTTCATCTTCTTCATTTGTTTCTGACTTGTGCGGTTGAACCACTGGTTGATACTGTAAATCAGTTTTGTGAACCGTCACTGCTTGCGTTTGGTCGTATAAGTGATAATTGCCGGTAATGACCTTAGGACTAACCGTCTTTAAACGATCATCAGTACCAAATAAATCATAACGGAAAGTATCATATCCATCAGTACTTACACCCCACTTGCCTGTATCTGGGTCAACTTGATTGGTATAAGGGTTATAGAACTTATGAGAGAAATCATTTCCCTGGCCAATGGCAATATATTGACCCTCGTCGGTTTCATTTCCATTCAAATCATGAGATGAAGTGGAGTAAACAGTTCCATCATCTGCGACCTTAGTATCGTCAGAATAAGTCAAATTAACAATATTTCCAGAATTTTCGCGAATACCCTGTTCAATATCAATATCGTTATAAGTAATCGCCGTTTTGATGTTTAGCGGTTGGCCGTTTTCTGCATAGAGCTTAGCATCAATATCAGCATAGGAGGCATTGGTAATGAAGATGCTTAGAGAATGAGCACCTCGATCTTGACCGTTTCCGGTGTTTTGACTTTCATGGAAAGCCACGTAACTGCCCTTATTAGGCTTGATACTTTGAACACTGTTCACTTTATAAATCAGATAAGCATTTTGACTTGGCCCGCCATCTGTCGGTGTGACAGACAAACCATTGACTCGATATGTGTCACCCGAATTCGTAGTAAAGAAAGGGACATTTGGATCAATAGCGTTTGTTTTACCTAAAAACGGGTGTAGCGAGGCATTTGTGCCGGCTTGCGATCCTTGTTGGACATCAACGCTAACAGAATTAGGTATTTGTATTTGAGAGAATGGTGTGTTTTTATCGCCATAGTCAGAAGAAACGATAGCCGTTGGTTTTTGGCCAGTATTTACAAACTTCAATCCCCCTTTGGTCTCTGATGGTTGATTGTTGTAATTAGTAGTTCCCTTGAGCGCTTGAGCAACAGAGTCATTGTCAGCTTTTTTCTCATCAGCCAACTTCTTCAAATTATCAGCTTGTGATTGAGCATCTTGCGCAGCATCTTGGGGATCCTTTTTAACCGTATTATCTTGGGTTAAAATAACGCCACTATTTTGGGCATCAGTCGCCGCATCATTAACCTTTTTGTTGGAATCCTTTAATGAATTAATATTGGCCGTGGCCTGATTGACTTGAGCTGTTTGGGCCGTTTCATCATTCTTAACCGCTTGACGTTCATTGGACACTTGGTCTTGCGTAACGGTTTTAGTCGTTGTGCCTTGATCTGTAACAGTAACTCCAGCGGCTTGAGCCGTCGTAACCGCTTGATTGAGGGCATTATGAGTATCTTTCAAGCCATTAACTTGATTCATCTCTCCTTGATGTTCAGCAGATGGAGCTGTACTGTCAGTTCCTTGAGCAGTTGTAGTTGGCGACACCTCATCCGCATTAGCTGACTGTGAAAGACCAACTCCTCCAGAAATAAGAGTAACGGCCGCCAGTGAAGCATAGAGCCAGTGTTTACCAGCCTTATACATTTTGAAGTGATTTTTCACATTGATTGATTGTGTTTGAATAGGCATAAGTTTTCTCCTTTGATTTAAATACCTAAATAATTAAAGCGATTCGTTAGTGGCTTTCACTGAAGGTGTTAACCCACTGTTAGTTTTTTTGTTACCATCAGCTTTCAAACTCATTTTTGATTGTTGACTTTGATAGATGCTAGCGATCAGTTCATCACGGTATGGCAATGATGAACTAACAAACTCGACTGATTGAAATGGGTATTTGTCGGTGTCCGTAATAATACCGGAATCGGACATGATGACATGTTTTTCAAAAAGACTAAGTTTTTTCCACATCTTTTTAAGCGTTTGCGGATCAATTTCACCAGTAATGGTCAATTGATTTGGATTGAGACTTGAATCCAGCCATTCTGGTAACAAAAGAAGAACGACTGGTTGCAGACCTTTGTCAGAGCCGCTAGCAGAGTGCTTGAACCAAAGGATTTTCAAAATCGACTGGTTGCCTGGGTTTTGTCTCTTGTTGTTGAGCAGGAATTGCTGCCAGATGAAACGGAATATTGTAAATCCTAAAGTGTATACCAAAAAAAAGCTGATAGATTGCCATGCTGGCAATGCAGTTTTAGCAATCACGGTCAGAAAGGCGAAGAACATGAGAAGGTACAAAAGAAAATAAGCGACTACTTTTCCTATCCATAAGATTGAAAGACCAATAATAAAAACAGTCAAACGTAGCCAATCAAGGGGTTTAAAAAATGAAAGGTAGTGCTTAAACCTGCCCCACGAGCGGACCTCTTCTAGTTGGGTTGGTTCATATAATGAGTCCTCCCACTGGTGATTGGTCGTTGAGAAATAACGCATCAGTTCAATCTTTTGGTGAATGGATTGAGCAACAAAATCGTTATGACTTACCAAATCAATCGAGTTGTGACTAGTAATTTGAACATCAGTTGGTGATGCCTGTTTAGTTGTCATAAAATCTCCTTTCTTAATGAATACCTAGATATTGATTTAAAGTTTGATTATAACCAGGGTTGGCTTGTGATACGGCTACCGCTGCATCACGACCAACTTGTTGATTCAACAGCTGTCCGACCCGAAAGACACGATAGCTATCTTGCCCCAATTGATTATCTGAGAAGCTTTGACGATAAACATCTAAGCTATTTCGCTTGAGTGAATCGTCGAGAGCTTGGTAGGGGCGATTGTTTACGCTATTATCATTCGTTGTACTGGATTGATTACTTGTCGTTGAATTGGTTTGGGCGGTTTTCGTGTTATTTGAAGAAGGAGCCTCTTTGGTTAATTTGGTGACTTCTTTTTGTAACCGTTGATTAGTTTCTTGCGTATTTTGCAATGTTGAGTACGCCTTCATACCTCCTGCCCCGGCGCCCAGTAAAAGAAGCGAGACCCCCACACTTGTAGACCACCAGAACTTTTTGGAATGGTGAGTTGGTTTGGGTTGTGGATTGTTCTTTTGTTGGTTTTCTTGCCAAGCCATGAAATCCTTAAAAGTAAAATCGTTATCCTTATCATTGACCAAATGATCAATTTTTTCTGAAGTGACATGATTTTCTTTTAATGTGCGATTTTCAGCCATCAATTCGGCTTCGCGGTTTTTCAAATTCGTCACGGCAGCCAATGTTTCGGCAAGTTGTTCATCTTTTTCTTCAAGGGATAACTTGTAGTTTTCAGCTTTACTACGTTGGATTGAAGCTTCATCGAGAGCAATGGCTCTTTTTTCCGCTTCAGCATGAATTTGGCGTTGCTGTTCCTCAAACTTGGCAAGAGAATCGTTTTGTTCTTTTACAAACATTCTCATATAATCATTAGAAGTCGATTGAAGTGTGGTAGCCAGAGTTTGTAGTTCAGACAAAAATTGTGAAGCAAGTGTTTGCAGGTCATCTGACTTTTGTTGATCAAACTTTGCTTGATAATCTTTCGTTTGCAACTCAAGTTCTTGCTTCTTCTTAGTTTCGTATTGTGCTGCTAATTCTTCTGAGGCTCGTTTCTTTTCAGTTCTTAAAGTTTCGTCAATTTCCCTTAGCGCTTGATCATGACGGTTATTTTCTTCTGCTCGTTGATTATTCGCGCGATCCTCCAGTGACTTAAATTCCTGGTTTTGAGCATTATTCAGTTCAGCAGCCAAAATTGGATCGACCACTTCATGCGCCCGATCTAATGCTCTGTGGGTTAAGTCAAAAGAACTGGCTGAGTTGCTTAACGCTCTCTTGAATTGATCAATCTTAACACCTAATTTTTGAGATGCGGAGGTATTAAGGGTTTCTGCCACTTGTCCTCGTTCAACATTCAATTCATCCTTTTTATGATCAACTTGAGCTGAGACAAAGTTGGTATCTTGCTCACCAACTGATGCCAAATCATGTGTGACGTAAAATTCTGGATCGACATTGGCAATATTCCTCATTTCTTCGAGTTCATCAAAAAATGAACTTAATGTAAATGAATTCGTTAATGAAGATTCTGAAGATTCCAATGTATCATTGTTGATTAAAACCGTATTCATATCATCGTCAGGTCTTTTTGTAATGGCCATTGATGTTGGGACTTCTACGGTTGATACTGAATCGAAAGCATTATTCGATTCATCTTCCGATACTTGATCAGTTTTGTTTTCTTCTTGGTTTGATGAATTCGATTGTTCACTCGAAAGATTTGAATCTGACTGCTCAAGTACTGGCTTTTCAATATGAATGTTGGCAGAGGCTTCGTTTTCACGCGTTTCAGCGTTTACAAATACTTCTTTTTCCTCGTTATATTTTGTGCGCCACTCCTCTTCGCTTGGTAAAGTGACTGATGCACTAGGCAGGAGGCCAAATAAATCTTTAAACGCGTCACCGGATTGATGATCATAAAAATCTAAAATTAACTCAATATAATCTTTACGACCAGTATAATCAACGCTGTCATTTCTTATATTCAAAAAATAATTGGCAATTGCTTGAGGTAAATGAACATAATGGCGATCAATAACAAAAGACAAGGTAAACTGATCTAATACAGCATGTTCTGGTTGAGCATCAACCTGCTTTTTCTTCTTTTTTCGGCCTTTTTCTGGCTTTGGAGTTTTGTACCCTGTTTCAAGAAAAGACAGTGAAACGGTACCAACATTACCATTAGCTATGAGATTCAATAATAGATTTTCGACGAACCATATGTTTGCCATTGGTTTAGTCGCTTCATAACTAAGCCACCCCTTAGATTGAAAATCCGCTGAGGTATTTTCAATTGCTTCATGGTCAGGAAATTCTGATTCTTCTAAGTTAAATTGGAACTTATCGTCTAACAGTTGAACACTTGAATCTTCTTTTTCACTTGTTTTTTTCTTTTTTAAATGAAAGTCCATAATATCTTATTATCCTTTTCATATTATTTTTAACTACACATCTATACTTTGGATGTTTTTTGTTTTTTTACTGATGTCCCCTATTTTGTTGTTTTTTAATGGCGTAGAAAAATCTGGCTCAAAATTAAAAAGGCCTTCCGAAAAAGCCTTTTTAAAATGATGTTGTTCTATTATTTGAATAAACAAAAGGGCGCCCATATAGGCGCCCTCCAGTAGTCTATTATTAAATTTCAGCCCAGCAAGATGAGTGTATTGCATTAATCGTTCACTTTATTTTCAATATACATATATTTATACGTGTATGTATATGTATAAAATATAACCCTGAATCAAGTTATTACTTTTTAATCTTAAGATGACTACTTATAAATTTTCCGAAATGGTGTTGCCCTTCTAGAGAAGTTGACCAGCCAATCAAAGATGGTGTCTGCCAGTTTTCTGTTAAGTAATGACCATTCACTTGTCGATTCCCATTCATAATTTGCTTCATTCCCAACTGGGGAATTAAAAAATACCCCGAAAAAAAGAATTACTAAAATTCCTTAATATGGCGACGAAACTCATCGTACTCCTCTAAAAAAAGATTAGTAATTTCTTGCTGTAAATCTGCGCCATCAGAGAACAACTGTGTTAAAACGTCTTGATTCTTGATTGGTAGTTCTAATATTTGGTTCAGTTTCATGGCTTTATCAGGTGCAACAAAATACTTTGGTTTATCATAAAAGCGTAGGCAATGTTGAACGCAACGATATAATTCATCATGGTTTTGAATAGTTACAATCGTAATCGGCTCTCTGAACAAAAACTCCCCAGCAACATTACGCAAAACAATGTTCGTGTTGACCTGACCTTCAATTGGTAATGTCTGCTCAATGGATAGCCTGTGTAGAGTTGCGATATTATACGCAATCTCTAAGGAATGGTAGTATTTTAGTCTGTTTTCCCAATCATCTGGAAGCCCCACTTCGGGTTTTGCACCAATGACGATGCTGCTTTTTAATTCATCTTGCATATTTTTCTCCCTTTATCATCGTTGCTCTTTTTACTGAGTCTAAATTGATAGGAAATATTTTTATTTTTTATGGAAGCTTTTATGCTACCCAGGAAAACAATCAGGACTTTTTAATTTTTTTTACTGAAAAAAGTCCGAAAGTTAAAATTTACGTTTCGCCAAAAAGACTACACCATATTGTCGGGATTAACCGGTTACGAGAAGCAATTGGACAATACCAATGCTTTTTTTAAATCAAAAGTCCACTCTGGTTGTTCATTTGAAGAAAGTCGAATATTGAACAGTATCTTCTTAGAAAGATATTGTCCTTTTGAATTTGTAAGGACACGTTGCCTAATTTTTTTTGTCATGGTCAGTCACTTCCTTTCAGAATCCAAATAATGAATGCTGTAAGCACAACTTTGCAAAGAACTATCTGAGTCGATGCTTAATCCATACTTAGTAATAAGAGCATCAAATTCTTTTTTACTCGTCATTTTTTGGTCAACCCACCTACTTTCTTTACTAGCAACAATTCCTTTTTGATAGCCAGATATTTCAAAATCGCCATCAAAGTCAGGTTGCTTATCGAAAGTGAAACTTTTGGATTTTTGGTCATACCCTACTTTAACAACGGAAGGGGGCAGCTTAAACTGTGCTTCATGTTCATCAATTTCCTTCATATCAAAAATGGGTGAAAGTCGCATATTAAGGCTTAAATCCGATAGCCATTCTCCGTTATCCAGCTTGATTGCTGGGTTAACAATAAGAACTTTGTCATACTCCAACTGGTATTTTTGATCAGTCATTTTATATCCTCCTAGAACGTTCTTCTACAGTTGTGGAATAAATTCTTCTTTGTCAAGAACACCATATGTGTCAGATTCCATAACTATTCTGGATGAGTCATTTTTTTATATAGACATTACCTGTCAACATCTATACTTTGGGTGTTTTTTGTTTTTTTTACCGATGTCCCCTATGTCCCCTAGTTTTTTATCTGTAGTGTCGTGTAAAAAAGCAAAATAAAAAGGGCATCTTAGAAAGCCCTTTTTAAAATTATGTTATTTTATTATTTGAATAAACAAAAGGACGCCCATATAGGCGTCCTCAGTAGTCTATTATTAAATTTCAGCCTAGCAAACTGAGTGTATTGCATTAATCGTTCACTTTATTTTCTGTATACATATACATACACGTATGGATATATGTATATGTATAAAATATAACCCTGAATCAAGTTACTACTTTTTAATCTTAATGAGAACTAATTATAAATTTTCCGCAATGGTGTGCCCCTCTAGAGAAGTTGCCCAGCCAATCAAAGATGGTGTCTGCCAGTTTTCTGTTAAGTAATGGCCATTTATTTGTCGAGTCCCATTCATAATTTGCTTCATTTCATCAAGTGTGAAGTAATTAGGGGTTGAGGAATGATTTCCCTCCCAGTAGAAACCACCTTGTCCGTCCCAAATGGCAATATGACCATAATTGACACCATCGTCTTTACTGATTAAGTTCCAGTAAACCGGTACCTTTATTCCAACCGGGAATTGATCATTGTAGTGCATCGTGCCATTAGCGCTCGCTTTTCCTGATGAAGCAGTCGCAGAATAAAATCGATTTGAATTAATGTTAAAAGCATCATCTACATACTGCAAGCAGAGACCGGGCGCTCCATATACATTGACATTAGGCATTACAGTTTGTCGAGGGTTGCTATTATTAATCGATTGCGATGCCGTTGAAGCGGGTACTGCATTCTTCGTTTGTGCTGCCGATTGTTTGTTAGATGTATCGTTTTGTTGTTGAGCTTGGACAGTTGATGAAGAGGCAGCCGACACAGAGTCATCTTTTACTTGATCGGTATTATCCGTGGCGTGGGTTGATTACTTGTTTTCTGATTTTAATTGATGAAGGCTCTGATAAGCTTTTTTACTTAAAGCACGCTTATATTGTTTCCCCTTTAATCTCAGGTTTTTATTTGAGAGTCCCTCGATTTGGTTTCGATTAATCCAATTGTAAATACTATGAACGGATACGCCAAAGTTTCGACTACTATGGACAATTTGCTCTGGCGACCACTTGTCTTCTAAAATTCTTTTTTTAATGATGGCCTTACGATGGTTTGTTAATTTACGAGGACACAGCGTTAATTTGGCGTGTTTTTTATACTTGGCTAATTGATGAGCTTCTAAGGCTCGATACATTCGCTTGGCATGGCAGGCGCCAATCGACATCCCAAAACGGCGATTCTTGGTTGCTCGTTGAATCTCTCTTGTAATGGTTGAACGAGCAAAGCCAAGTCGAGTGGCAATTTGGGAACAAGTATACCCTTCCCCAATCCACGTTTCAAGTTTGACACGATCCGCTAATGTTAAATGATGACTACTCATTGTAAAATCCTCTTGGTTTAGTAGGCTACCTTGACTATTTACATTCGATAAGACACCTTTTCATTATAAATAAAATGATTATCAGAACAAACAAAAAGACCCCCGTAAAGGCGTCTTTCGGCAGTTTATTAAACATTGTGATAAAATAAACCTATAAACAATAAATCCACAAGCCCTGAATACTTTGAGCGGTTTTCAGCTTGATGGACGAAATAGAGCTATTGCTAGCTGTATTTCCATTGTATAAAAGCTTAGACCTTTTATCAATAGATACATCGAATAGCAACTCTGTTTCGTCCTGGTTAGTGGTAGGAATGGAGTTTTTTGTGTTTCTTTTTTATAAAAAGATTGGTTCTCACACAGCAGAAGATATAGTCGAACTGCATAAAAAAAATTTGGAGCATATATTAGATGATCATGCCTATTACAAGAAACGGACATTAAAAGAGAAACAAAAAGCTGTACAACTTTATTTAACTGAAGTGACGGCATTATTAACAAGTCGGCAGTTTGCTATAACTGTTGCGGATGCAAACCATACTTTTAAAAAAGAATCCCTCAGTGTAATCAATTACGATGATTTTTTTAAAATATTCAATAAAGCTTCTCGCCGATTAACGGTTTCTGACAAATTGGTCATATCAGACTGGCCTCTTTTACAATGTATTTGGAACAACAATCGCCTTATCGATAACTTAATTTCATTTTCTAGAAATGAAAGCTCTTTTGATATTCATAATGAAAACATTAGTAATCAGTTCGTGTATCCGCTTGGAATCACCCTTGTTAATAGTGGCAACCATTCGCAATTTGTGAACTTTCTTCAGGGAAACCGTGAATATTTAGTTTCTGAAATTGTTGACTTAACAGATGTTCTTAATCATTGGCACTTCAATGGTAAACATTTAGTTAACTCTTCAGGGAAGGTTGATCGGTCTCTAGAAAAACGACTTGGAAAAGGGCAAACAGTGGATGATTTATTTTATGCAGGTGTGTTATTTGAATTGGGAAAAATCTTAATGAAACATAATGAATTGTTCCCGCAACAGATTTTAGATTTGATAAAGAATAGAAACGGAATATAATTCAAATTCCTCTAGGGAATTAGTATACTTTGAAAGCAAGTAAATCATAGATTGATAGTCTTTAATCAAGGCCGTAACATCAGTTCTATTATCATGTCCAATCGTCGACCAACTTACGATTTTCAACTGCATGGTTGTGATCTTTTTAATGAGATTTTCTTTTATCTTTGTATCGAGCTCATCACCCGTAAAACCTTCAATGTAATATAAATTTGAAAAATCAGCTTCTGTTTCGCCTCTAAAATAATAATGCAGTTCTTGATAAAATTGTCTTTGTTTTTTAGTCAGTCTTTTTGATGACTTGAATTCTAATTTCTTGTGCAACTTTGCAACTAAACGATTCATAGCTTATACTCCATGTTTTTTCCAGTTCTCGTTCGGCAGCACGAATGACTTCTTTTACTACCCGTCTCAGTTGAACACTTGAATCTTCTTTTTTACTAAATCCTTTTATTTTTTGAATGAAAGTCCATAATATCTTATTATCCTTTTCATATTATTTTTAACTACACATCTATACTTTGGATGTTTTTTGTTTTTTTACTGATGTCCCCTATTTTGTTGTTTTTTAATGGCGTAGAAAAATCTGGCTCAAAATTAAAAAGGCCTTCCGAAAAAGCCTTTTTAAAATGATGTTGTTCTATTATTTGAATAAACAAAAGGGCGCCCATATAGGCGCCCTCCAGTAGTCTATTATTAAATTTCAGCCCAGCAAGATGAGTGTATTGCATTAATCGTTCACTTTATTTTCAATATACATATATTTATACGTGTATGTATATGTATAAAATATAACCCTGAATCAAGTTATTACTTTTTAATCTTAAGATGACTACTTATAAATTTTCCGAAATGGTGTTGCCCTTCTAGAGAAGTTGACCAGCCAATCAAAGATGGTGTCTGCCAGTTTTCTGTTAAGTAATGACCATTCACTTGTCGATTCCCATTCATAATTTGCTTCATTCCCAACTGGGGAATTAAAAAATACCCCGAAAAAAAGAATTACTAAAATTCCTTAATATGGCGACGAAACTCATCGTACTCCTCTAAAAAAAGATTAGTAATTTCTTGCTGTAAATCTGCGCCATCAGAGAACAACTGTGTTAAAACGTCTTGATTCTTGATTGGTAGTTCTAATATTTGGTTCAGTTTCATGGCTTTATCAGGTGCAACAAAATACTTTGGTTTATCATAAAAGCGTAGGCAATGTTGAACGCAACGATATAATTCATCATGGTTTTGAATAGTTACAATCGTAATCGGCTCTCTGAACAAAAACTCCCCAGCAACATTACGCAAAACAATGTTCGTGTTGACCTGACCTTCAATTGGTAATGTCTGCTCAATGGATAGCCTGTGTAGAGTTGCGATATTATACGCAATCTCTAAGGAATGGTAGTATTTTAGTCTGTTTTCCCAATCATCTGGAAGCCCCACTTCGGGTTTTGCACCAATGACGATGCTGCTTTTTAATTCATCTTGCATATTTTTCTCCCTTTATCATCGTTGCTCTTTTTACTGAGTCTAAATTGATAGGAAATATTTTTATTTTTTATGGAAGCTTTTATGCTACCCAGGAAAACAATCAGGACTTTTTAATTTTTTTTACTGAAAAAAGTCCGAAAGTTAAAATTTACGTTTCGCCAAAAAGACTACACCATATTGTCGGGATTAACCGGTTACGAGAAGCAATTGGACAATACCAATGCTTTTTTTAAATCAAAAGTCCACTCTGGTTGTTCATTTGAAGAAAGTCGAATATTGAACAGTATCTTCTTAGAAAGATATTGTCCTTTTGAATTTGTAAGGACACGTTGCCTAATTTTTTTTGTCATGGTCAGTCACTTCCTTTCAGAATCCAAATAATGAATGCTGTAAGCACAACTTTGCAAAGAACTATCTGAGTCGATGCTTAATCCATACTTAGTAATAAGAGCATCAAATTCTTTTTTACTCGTCATTTTTTGGTCAACCCACCTACTTTCTTTACTAGCAACAATTCCTTTTTGATAGCCAGATATTTCAAAATCGCCATCAAAGTCAGGTTGCTTATCGAAAGTGAAACTTTTGGATTTTTGGTCATACCCTACTTTAACAACGGAAGGGGGCAGCTTAAACTGTGCTTCATGTTCATCAATTTCCTTCATATCAAAAATGGGTGAAAGTCGCATATTAAGGCTTAAATCCGATAGCCATTCTCCGTTATCCAGCTTGATTGCTGGGTTAACAATAAGAACTTTGTCATACTCCAACTGGTATTTTTGATCAGTCATTTTATATCCTCCTAGAACGTTCTTCTACAGTTGTGGAATAAATTCTTCTTTGTCAAGAACACCATATGTGTCAGATTCCATAACTATTCTGGATGAGTCATTTTTTTATATAGACATTACCTGTCAACATCTATACTTTGGGTGTTTTTTGTTTTTTTTACCGATGTCCCCTATGTCCCCTAGTTTTTTATCTGTAGTGTCGTGTAAAAAAGCAAAATAAAAAGGGCATCTTAGAAAGCCCTTTTTAAAATTATGTTATTTTATTATTTGAATAAACAAAAGGACGCCCATATAGGCGTCCTCAGTAGTCTATTATTAAATTTCAGCCTAGCAAACTGAGTGTATTGCATTAATCGTTCACTTTATTTTCTGTATACATATACATACACGTATGGATATATGTATATGTATAAAATATAACCCTGAATCAAGTTACTACTTTTTAATCTTAATGAGAACTAATTATAAATTTTCCGCAATGGTGTGCCCCTCTAGAGAAGTTGACCAGCCAATCAAAGATGGTGTCTGCCAGTTTTCCGTTAAGTAATGGCCATTCACTTGTCGAGTCCCATTCATAATTTGCTTCATTTCGTCAAGTGTGAAGTAATTAGGGGTTGAGGAATGATTTCCTTCCCAGTAGAAACCACCTTGTCCGTCCCAAATGGCAATATGACCATAATTGACACCATCATCTTTACTGATTAAGTTCCAGTAAACCGGTACCTTTACTCCAATCGGGAATTGATCATTGTAGTGCATCGTGCCATTAGCGCTCGCTTTTCCTGCTGAAGCAGTCGCAGAATAAGATCGATTTGAACTAATGTTAAAAGCATCGTCTACATACTGCAAGCAGAGGCCGGGCGCTCCATATACATTGACATTAGGCATTACAGTTTGTCGAGGATTGCCTTTATTAATCTCTTGCGCTGGCTGAGAGGCAGGAGCAGCAACTGATGAAGAACTTCCTTGGCCCGTTGCTTTCTTATTAGTTGTATCGCTTTGTTGAGCTTGGACAGTTGATGAAGAGGCAGCCGAAACAGAGTCATCTTTTACTTGATCGGTATTATCCGTGGCAGGTTGATTACTTGTTTTCTGATTTTGATCATTGCTCTTTGTGGCTTTGGAAGATACAGATTTCGCACTCTGTTTATTAGACTGATGTGATGATGAATGAGTTGCATGTGCATGATGTAGTCCTAGCATAATCATTGCAAGAACAGCTACAACTCCTATCAATGCGTACCATTTCTTTTTTCCTTTACTTGCTAACATGTTTTTAAAAGTCATAATACCTTCTCCTTATTGATTGTATACTTCAGTAGCCAGCTGGCTTCCAAAAGCATACATATATTATACACATATGTTTATTTATACGTATATTTACAATATATGTATATGTATATGTATGTTTATAATGCTACTGAATAACCTTCTATATAACGCGTATTAATTATTACCTTCTTTTTCAATAAGCTGTTCTAACCATGAAGAAAAGCTAAGCCCTTCTTCCTCGGCTAGGTTAACCCCAATATCGTGTATCGAAGGTCGCAACGTTAATGTATATGGTTTTTTAGTTTCTCTTTTTTTCTTATTTCTAGATATCTCATTTTTCTTCTCTTGAATTACATTGTTGATGTGATTTTCATCTTCTTCACGATGCTTAATCATTTGCGTAAATTCTGCTTGAGAAAGATCTTTATTTTTTCGTTCTGGAAGTTGTCCTTTTACAGCCATAATCAATTCTCCTTAAATTTTATCTACTACATTTTCAATATCAGCATAGGCCATGTTGATAGTATCAAAGAATTTACGGTTTGCGTTGAAAATTTTCACATCTGATTGCATATCAGCAATAGGCATATTTTTCCGAATCGTTGCTTTAAATAATTGCTTATTTGGGATTGTAGCAATCACTTGTGGGTCATTCTCTGTTTTTTCTAATAATGTTCGGGACTCATTAGTATTATGTTCAACCTTATTGTTGATAAAGAACAGAGGTGTTTCAATGAAAGGTTTTCTTGTACTTGGATTGATTAGATGTTCCAACAAATTATCAATGCGTGATTGAATTCTTACCTTTGCGGCCCAACCAAATAAGTTTGGTTCTAGTGGACTAATAATGGCATCCGAAGCTACTACAACATTTTTGTTTACAATTCCGAAGTCGGGGTGCGTATCAAAAATAATGTAATCATATTGTTTCAAATCAATCTCTTCAGCATGGTCCTGAAACCAATAACTAAGAATCAAACTGGGCATCTCGATGTCTGTTAAAGCTAGTTCTTTTTCTAGGAGCTCAAGAGATAGACTGGCAGGTAACAAATCAATATTATTTTTAACGTTATAAATCTTGGCACTCTGATCTCGAAATAGATTAACACTTGAGCCCTTTTCCTCTAAAACGCCAAAAACTTCTCTCGTTAACGATAGTTGGTGGTCTAAATCAATCAATAATACTTTTTTATTTTTGGCTGCTAAATAACCTGCAAAATTGTAGGACTGAGTTGTCTTTCCAGCCCCACCTTTTTCTGCGATGAAACCAATTTTTTTCATACCAAGCCTCACTTTATATTTACAATTAAATTTGTTCTTCGATAAACTCGAATACAATTATAATTATACCATAAATATATGTATATGTATATGTATGAATACATTTATACGTACAATTATATTTATGTAAATTTGAACATGTCCTTATACGGATATAAAAAGCTCCCATGATGCAATTTTACATCATAGGAGTATACCTTCTCTATTGAGTCGTGAGCATTTAAAGTAAGTTAATTCCGTGTGAGTAGTATAAATTTAGAAAATCACTCTCAGTTGAACCGCAAAATTTATGTTGCAGCTCATCATAAATTTATACTTATTTTTTAGTAACCTTCATTTTAATGGATTTGGCGATGATGCTTCCAAATATCATAGTAAATCCACTAACAAAGTAGAATGGCAACATAATAGAACTAACAAGTGAGTTAAAACCGTACCCTAATATCCAATAACAACTTTCAACTAATAAATCCGAAAGTTCGATTGCGTAAAAAAAACATGACAACGTATGGTGAATAATAGAAAATTTTTTTCGTTATGCGATAACCTTTATTACTAATAGGAATTTTCTGTATCTTTTTCTGATAACCTTTCGTAATAAGACCAAGGTAAAAAGCTATAAGCAAAGAACTAAATGCTAAAAAAACCATTAAAAATTTCATTATTTTTCCTTTTAATTACAGATTGATATTATTTTCTAATTGACTAGCAGCAAAGTCGAGATCTTCTTGTTGCGACAGTTCCGCTTTGGCGAAGTTCATAAACTTAGGGGCTACTGATTTAAAGTCTTGGTAATTTAATTCTTTCGTCATTTCAGTGACCAGTATGTTATCGAATTGGTTAGCTAATCCTTGATTAGCCTTGTTTGCTTCTGACGAGAGTGCTTGAGCTGTATCTTCATTTGACAATACTTTTTCCAAAATATTTGGATCCAGATATAACATATCTGATTTAACTTCTTGTAAATAGCCAACGTTCAACGCAGTGTCATCAACAATTTCTTTTTTTAGTTGCTTGTAAGTGCTTTGATCTAAATTAACAGGAGATGGGTTAAGGGACTTATAACCCTTTTCGTTGTAGTCTTTTTGGTTATTACCAAAAAAATCAGAAACATCTTCAAAATCCTCTAATTCCATGTTCCGAACCATTTCAGTCACAAGAACATTATCAAATTCGTTTTGATGATTTTGAGACCCCTTTTGGGCTTCAGCAGTTAAAATACTGACAACACCTTCGTCAGCAAAAGTTTTAGCTAACAAATCGGGATCCAGATCAAGCATTTCTGATTTCACATTATTAGAGTAACTAGCTTCTAGTGCACCGCTTTCAAGTATTTCATCACGTTGCTTTTTCAGCAATGGTGTCATCATATTAAGCCCCTTTGTATCATTATTTGATGAATCAGCTTTGACTTCTTTTAGAATTTGATTTTTTTCTGGTGAATCAATATTTACATCTTCCAATAACCAATCAGCACCGGTATTATGAATAATCTCTATTTCCTCATTCGTTAATTTGGGGTCATCCTCCTGTGAACTTATGGAACCACCAAGATAATCCGTCATAAGTGCCATATCTTCTTCCATGTCGTCAATTATTTCTGGTTTTATTTCATCACGTAAATAAACACCAAAGTAACTTTCTGGTTCATCAACACCTGAATTTTCTGGATAAACAAAGTCCATGTCTTTTAAAATGACACGCAAACTTTCCGGCGAAGGTTTTTGAGAATTAAATCCATTTCTTTTTAAGTCGTCAACAATATTCATAGCTCCGGTTTTTTCTAGTTCTCGTTCGGCAGCACGAATGACCTCTTTTACTACCAGAGTGTTATAAGTTTGTTCAGATCGTTGCCAAAGAGTTAAATATTCTTCTTTTAATGATTGCCATTCTTTCTTCATTGCTGATTCCCTCCTTATTGGTGCAATTCAATTTCTGATAGAGTACTCAGATACTCGGCATCATCAGCTGTTAGCTCTGGTTGAATGGTTTGTTCTTGCACAGGTTGTGGCTCATGCACTGATTCTTTTTCAATAATTGAAAGATTATTAGGATCAAAAACTACTAAAGCTGGATGCCCCTCAGAATCGACCTGAGTCCAGTCGGGAGCGGATCCAATCATTGCTTGGCTCAATCCTCTTCCAACGGCTTCACTTTCATCAGAAGAATTTCGTAATTCGTTGATCACATCAAGATCGTTAGCTTCATCTTCAAGTAAATTAAAAGCAATTTCTTGCGCAATCTCTTCATTTTCTTCGTTCCAACCAACTTCAAGATCAGGATTTCCGGAATAATCAACAAGTGTGTATGGATATTCATCTTGTACTTCGGTGATTGACTTTAAGATTTGAACGACATCTTCCTGAGTCATTGTTATTTGTTCTGGATCAAGTTGACGCATATCGTTAATCTTGGAAGTATCAACATGATAAACGAATCCTTGGCTTTCGTGACCTTTTCCGGTGCCAGCGTATGACCTTGCAACTTCTTTACTCTGAGTCAAATAAATACCAAAGCCTTGTGAGTGGCCATTGGTGTCATACTGTTGGTGTTGAAATGAATCAAAATCGGTTGATGAACCGTGATACCAATTTGTCATTAGTATTCCTCCATGTCGGGAAGTTTCCCTACCCTGACTATGGTTGATTTTTCAAATACAACAGATATTCCCTACTTTTTTGGTCAAAAAAAAAAGACCCGCTCATTGGCAGGTCTCTATTGTAGCTGGTTTACTTCATTAATATAACTATAAATATAATTGCAATTATATTTATATATGATTATGTTTAATTCCCGGCCATTGTGGCACTATTAGCTTCAAACTTTTCAGTACCAACAAAACGAACATCGGTTATCTTTTTCTGCGTCGTATCAAAAGTGACGTGATAATCTAAAATCGATTGACCACTATTGAAGCCATTATATTTTGCATTCACCTTCACTTGGACAATCCCTTCTTGAAGGTCGGTATTGCTTGGGTTTTTGTCTGGGAAAAATAATACATTAGTAACATCTGATTGAAGGCCTGAAGTATCAATATAATGGTTCCCATCTACATAATCATTTGGAAATAGTTGTTGATTAGAGGTTATCTGACTAGTAGCATACTTTTCACTTGCAGTAGCCCGTTGATTAAACGTATGAGAGTCATTAAAAGTATGATAAATGGTAAAAAAACTTGTGGCGACATTTTGAGCATCATTAAATTGCCATTGGTTATTAACAACCTTCAAAATTTGAGTCGTTTTTTGTTGTTTTTTCGTAATCCGTTGTTTCAAAGCTGTCTGTTGTTGAGCTAAGAACATATTAAGCAGGGCAAACATCACAATAATTAGGATTGCTATTACAAACAGAAAATGTTTTTTACTAAATCCTTTTATTTTTTGAATCATGACTGCCCTCCACTATTGTCACTATCCGTTCGATTAATTGCAGCCGAGACAATGGAATCTGACTGAGGATTATAAACGGCCTGGACAGTTTTTTGCTCATTATTAGGGCCATTTTGATACTGAACGGTTAGCATCATTGAAACAAGGCCATCATGATAATTGGAACTGGAGTTAATCGATTGAATATCACTTCGATAACTTTTGCCTGAATCATTATCGGTATTTGGGAACATAAATGGTAACACCGATTTCACAAGTGGTTCTAGATGGTTTTGAAGTGCTGTTTTGTTATCAATTTTTGAACCACCATAACTAGCCGCTAAGTAGATCATTTGATTGGCTAGTTGATTACCCCGACTAATTTGTTGATTGATTGTATCAACATATTTTTCTTTGGAAATTTGTTGATGAACTACCGGTGTGGCACTTGCTTGCTTGCTCAAAGCAATTGTTTGCGACATGTTTTGACTTGTTTGAAAAATCAGAACACCGATAATTACTAAAAATGAAATAAAGGTGAGCCAGCCAACTTTTGACAAGTTTTTAAAGAAAAAACCAATGCGTTTTTTCATTTCCCTCCTCCTTTGCTCTTAAGAATTCAAAATAGCCTTCAATTGTTGAACGTTGGTCCCTGTATAACGTCCTACCACAGTACCAGTCTTCAAATGCAAAATGGTTGGATAGCGCGAAATACCATAGTCGGTTAAAATATCTGGATAACTATTTCCTTCACTGACCTTTTGATGCTCATTTGTAGATTCAATGACTAATACTGGCCTTTTTTGATTCTTAGAACTATCTAAAGCTGGAACAATCGTCTTAGAAGCTTGTTGACAATGCTGACAACCGGCTTTGTGAACAATAATTAAGGCATCTGGAGCAGATTTAACCGTTGCATATTCATTAGGTACTTGACCGTTGGGTGTATCAGGATAAGTTTTAGGGGTGAAATACATAAAAGATAATGCAAGAATAAAAAGCCCAATGAGTCCAGTGAAAAATAAAAATGTTCTTTTTCGATTAGAAAGCATAAGTCGCTCCTTTAATTTGTATTAGAATCTTGACCAGCGGCCATGAAGAATTTTGTAAATCCTGAGCCAATGACTCGATCATCATTATCATGACTCGATTTATTGATATCAGGAAGAACAGAAGATGGTAATGGTAAATAATCAGCTGGTGACAAAATTGGTTGATTCCAGCTAGGTGTTTGAGTATCGCCACCGAAACCGGAGTCTTTTTTTGATAAACCAAAATGGACGTGGGCTGCTTTTATATTTTTGGGTTCAACATCACCACCATATCCCTGATACGTAATATGATCGCCACGTTTTACTTGGTCACCAACATGAACAGGCGGTTCTTTCATGGCATGGCCATAATAGGCGAAATTATTATCAGTTTGTTTGATGATGACTACAAATTCATCTTTATTATGATTAACTGCTACCACTTTTCCATCATGAACAGCATATACCCACGAATTCTTATTACCATTTTTAACATCATCTTCGGTTAGGTTTTGATTTTGAAAATCTACCCCGTTATGATCATGTTTTGTTGAAAGTTCGCTATAAGATGGATAGGTACCAGTTCCAAGACTATATGAGCCCTTTACTGGAAGACTATATCCTTTGGAGTTAGCTGGATTTGTGCCACTATCACCACAGTTATCAGCCAGTTCAACATGCTGACCATTTGTCTCAGCCTTTTGTCCGGCAGTCGCTGCATCACGAGCACCCAAAATAGCCGTATTAGCTTGAATAGAAGATCCGCCAAACTTTTGATAATACATTTTGGCAGAACTAGTAATGTCTTCAGTTTTCTCAGCTGCAGATCCTGGGGCACCTGGCATTTCATAATTTCTTGACCAATCGATAGCGGCTTGAGCAGGATCAGTCGCCTTCCCTACTTTTTGAGCAACGTCTGAATAGGTATTATGAAGTTCCCATGAAACCAATTTCAATTCATTATCCAAAGTTAATGTACTTTTATCATTAGCCCTAATCGAGCCTTCGCGAGTGATTCGACCGCCATTACGATTGTTTGAGAAACCGGACCATTGAAAGATGCCGGCAACACCAGAACCAGCAGGGCCAGTTACAGCAGGATCTAACGTTTTATCTTCTCGACCAGCTGCGTTGCCCAAAGCGCCGGCGGCACCAGCACCGGAGAACCCCTCGGCATGAACTAAGTGATTAAAAATGATTTGAGCGTTTTGCTCTGTATCACCGCTTGTATCGGTTTGAACAACGTGTTGAGTGCCGGTATCACAACTATCATCTTCAGTTATCGAAACAAAAAGAAAAATGATTAGGCCCACACCTAAAAGTAAGAATTCGGCAATTAAAAAATAAGGACGTAGAATTTTTTTTAAAGAAAAAATTCGACCGTGAGATGATTTTTGAGTAAACATTTAATCACCTCCTTGAAACCTTTTTAATTGCGAATCGGTTGGTGAAACGTATACCTGGATATTAAGATCACCATCAATATTTAAAAGTGTACGTCGTGCTTTTAAGCGCGTAATTGATTTCAGCTCTGATGAAGTAATTGAATTTCCTAATATTTGATCTAAAGTATCAAGGTTACTATCGGGTAAGTGGAAGAAAAAACGATATTGCAGTAAATCCATCATTTTCTTGATGTTTTTGTAGTATTCTTTGGCTTTGGCATCTGTTGTATTAGTATTAGTGACACCTAGGTCTTCAATCGTTGGCATAGCAAGCATGAGGCCTGCATAGTTTTTGCGCATCTGTTCCATCAAAGACACGATGTAATTCAAGTTATAGGCATTATCCATTTGGACATAATTTTGAGCCTCATCCAAAACAATCACAGAATGAGGAACTTGATCATAAGGTATATTTTCGTTTTGACGGCGAAGTCGCCAACGTTTTCCATTATTAATGATATTTTGTTGTTCAATCGTCAAGGCCACATAGGTCATTGCATTAAAAATATCTTTAGTGGTTAATAGACTAGAGACATCGTATCGAACAAATTGTTCCTGACTTAAGTCGGGAAACGTTGTTGTGCCATTAAAGACAGCTCCATGTTTAGATGCCATGACTTCGAAAGTGGCGATAATACGGTGCAAGCTGGCAGCCGAAAAGAGATTGTCAGCGGCATCACGGCCGTTTAAAGCTCGGTTTTTTGCTCGAAGGAACGGAATAAATTGGTTCAGCGTTGGGTACTCACTGTCGGGAATAAAGATATTGATCTGTGAGGTATCTCTCATTGGATTAGCTGTCCACATACCACGATCAATATAAAATTCAGTAATTAGAGAATTTAAAGCAATACGATCTTCAGCCAGCATTTCCTGGGTTAGGTTTTGGGACATAAAACCGTAGATTGCCAATAACTTTTCAATGTGTTGGTTAAAAGAACCAACCACGTCTACATTCTCACCCGTGGAATCCGTGACTGTCTTATAAATTTGAAAAGGATTGATTAAACCATCTTCTCCATTTAATTTCACCGAAATGCCATCAGTGTATTTAGTAATTCCTGCATATTCACCAGATGGATCCATTATAGCCATCCGATGCCCGCGCTTAAAACCATCTTCAACCAACATTTTTTGCAATGTTGACTTCCCATAGCCTGCTGAACCAAAAAAGCCCATAAACGGACGAGTACGATTTTGTCCATCTCGCAAATAAGGATTAAAAATAACGGTACCACCGGTTGATGTGGTACCAATAACCGTTCCATAAGCGTCATCTTGTTTAGATGAATCTTGCCAATAAGCACCGCCTAAATCAGCAGAAGACATGGATAGGCCTTCTTGGCGTTCCGTTAAGAGTTCTAACTGCTTACTAGCTGGGGTCCACATTGAGCGCCATTCATCAAATTGAAATTCGCGTAGTGTAGCAAACTTAAAGTCTGTAAATTTTGCTTTAATATCTTTGACATTTTGACGCAACGCGCGTTTGTTGGCGGCATAAACTAATAAACGAATATAGACTCGCATTGGTTTTTGATCCGCCTTATTGACATTAAATGCTAATCGAGCAAACTCATCACCGCTGTCTGTGAAGGCATCGGTCAGTCCACCTTTAGAAGTGTCCTCAAGGTTGGAATCTGCACGATTTAAGCGTTCATTAAAACTCTTCTTATCTTCGACACTGGTTGACAACATAAAAATTGTATTTGGCAATGTGGCGAGTTGAGAAAGCCAGTGGTTAGGTAATTCTAGAGCTTTGACTTCATGGACATACATAAATTGCGCATAGCCATTGGACAGCTTGATATAATCACTAAAAATATCAATGCCACCATGAGGTTGTGTATTCAATAGCGTTTGAAAATCATATTCGTTGGCCACCATTGGCCCTTCGTAAAGTTTTCTCATTTTAATCAATATAGGAAGCTGGATTATTTAAAGCGTATAACCGTTCCTCTTTCTCCTTTCGTGTCATTTCTCGGAACCGAAACGGAGCATTATCCCCCGAAGATAAATTCCGTAGCAATATCATTTTGTTCTCCAATTGCCCTTTATTTTTCGCGAAAACCGCCATTAAAAATTCACGCGACCAAAAATTATTTTCAACAAAAATTAATCGATTAATTTCACCATTAACCATTTTTAAACGCTGATTTAATTGGTGTTTCCGACGAGGATTCGTTTCATTTTTAATTTCTTCTTCAAGTAACTCTTTATTGGTTTGCCAAGCCCGTTGTTGCTTGTGCGTATTTACTTTAAAGCTGTACCCAAAAAAACTAATATTCGTTCCGGCGTTTTGAGCTCGAAAGAATTCTCCTGCTTCATTAACCAGAACACGACTTTGTTCCCCTGTTAAATCAGCAATTGACATGCCTCGCACTAAAACTAGTTCTGCATATGTACCGTCTTTCAAAGCAATATAATTATGAACGTCATGCGTTAAGCCCTTATACCCTAAGAAAACAACCATATTATCCATTTTGTTTTGTAATTTTGGATCATAAAAATCAAATTTCTCTGGTTCATATACTGCATTATTAATTTTTTGTACATGTTCATTTACTAGTGGCATAATTACTTCTCCAAATCTTCAAGTTTAAATGCACGATAATGCTTTTTTCTTTTATGACGATTGGCATCAAATTGCCAAATCATAAATAGCTCATAGTTTCGTCTTTCTGGATTATCTGCTGGCCGTAAAAGTAAATAAAAAGTAAAAACAGCTAAAATCAAGATTGCTAACACAGCCAATGGCATTTGATCAGCTGGGAAGAATCTGAAAAGAAAGAAACCTATAATGAGCGATCCTCCAGCAACTGAAACGTCTTTAAAAGTGATTTTGCTTTTTCCAAAGGTAATCTGCTTTCGGACTTTTGAAGCGACACTCCAATTATTATTTGCCATATCCAACACCTCACTTTGTTTTCTATTATGACTATGGTTGTTTTTTTGCCCTGTACTGATGTACCTTAATTACAAATTTTTGGTCACAAAAAAAGGAACAGGTCTTCTCCTGTTCCCCTTTTTAATATATAAATTTAATCAACTATTATTGTCTTGTTTAAAAATGAATGTGTTTCGATCTTTATAGCCATTAACGTAGTAATCGGCAGTTAAATCAAATAAAAAGCTATCTTTGTCATGACCATTCCCGCTATCTTGGCTTAAATCACCAATTCCAAAGCCACTGTCGACATTGTCAGTATCAGATGATTCCCCGGTCCACCCTTTATTCACACCAATCATAACATCTTTAGGGGCCTTCATTGTAGAAATATAACCAGAATATGTGTCACTAGTCACGTTACTTAAATCCGGGTAAAGTGTTTTATCTCGAATCGTACTCTTCAAACCAAAAGTAGTTGGTCGAACATTGCCGGCCGTCACTACAGTTGGTGAAGAATTTGGATTCTCCTTTTCTAGTTCTAAAATTACTTTTTTAGTATTTTCACTGATGGTTTTTCGACTAGGGTCATTTGTAAACAAAACAAGAACATTATTAGTTTTAGCTGCTTTTTTAACATCTTCGATGGTCCCAATTTTAAATTGGTTCTTTTTCCATGAATTGATATTTGATGAAGAATAGTCAGTTTTTTGCATGTTCTTCGAATTGTGGTATTGCATATATGAAGCGCCGCCAATCACAATAATGACAGCGACGAGCACAATCCATAATATACTTTTCGTTTTCAACATAACTCATTTCCGCCTTCTACTTAGTTAATCAAAATATAGCATGACTGCGGTTTAAAAGCAAAAAAGTCAAGCCTTTTTAAGGGCTTGACCTCTACTAATTCGAATATAAAAATGAGCCATTTATTTTTGATGAGCTGACTGATGTGGATCTTTTGAATCTTGTGCCAATTGTTGCATTGCACGTTGTCGTTTTTGTTTTAATTGAGCTTGGCGTTGCGCCGCTTTTTGACGAATTCGTTGAACTCGTTCTTCACTTTGCCGCTGCCGTTGTTGGCGCTCCATTTGCTCTAGACGTTGCTGAGTTGAAGGAGTGGAACTGGCACTTACCTTATTCTGATTGCCACTAGCAACATCTTCAGATCTCTCATTGGTCTCATTGGTATCACTGAAACTAGATAACTTATCTGCAGCTTCTTGGCCTTGGTTATTAGTATTTGATTTTGCGGAACTACCTTTTTCATCGGTGGCTTTTTTACCTGCTGGAGAACCTTCTGTTGGATTATTCTTGTTCGATTGATTTTCCTCAGAAGGAGAATTAGTTTCAGAGGAATCACTAAGTTTTCTAGAAGAGTCCTGTCCAAGCTTATCATTCTTTTTTTGATTTGAATTTTCGCTACCATCAAACTGCTTCTTATCTTCAGAGCTCATTGGCTGACTACCGTCAGCGCGATTTTCTTCTGGTGTATCGGCATTAGATAATTGCTCAGCCTTTTCCTGATCTTGGTTCCCATGATCAACGACTGGCTTATTGGGATTATCCTTTGGCTTATCATTTTGCCGAGCACGTTCTTGGCGAATCTTGCGCTGCTCATTCAATTTAGTGGCACCTGCTCCTGCTAATGCTCCCAATGCAACTCCCGGTGCTGCCATACGGCCCATAAACGATCCTTGACCTTTAGCGCCACCAGCCATACCAAATTGCTTTTCGATAGCAGAGGATCCATCATAACATGCCCAAGCCAGAACACCCATTGTTAGTAAATAGATAATTCCTTTGATAAACCCACCAGCATTTGCAAACTGGTTCGCGACACTTTGTGGTAGTGGGCCAATTAAACTTGCAAAGATTTGAAGCATAAACAAATCCAGGAAGATACCCAAATAGCCATTGACAATATCTTGTGCTGTCCCTTTAATGCCTTCAACTGAATTAGCGCCATCACGACCAGCCGCTACTGGAGCCACAATTATCTTTCCAAACATTCCAATTGAAGCACGCATAATCTTAATGGTCATCAAAAAGCCAACTACAATAATGATAATAAAAGCACCTGTTGCTGGAATATTTTGGACACGATAGCGCTTATAACTTACACCAAGACCTTTTAAGAAACCACCATCAAGGTCAATTTTTGTTAATCCATATTGAACACCACCGGTTGTAGAAGGGACTGTTTGTAATTGATAGTTAAAAACGCTACCAATATGATCATCTTTGTTATTATTTAATTTTTTTGTTCCGTAATCGTCCAGCGGACCAACGTCACTTTTTCCAATAGAATCTGTGAAATCAGGCACTTCATTATTTTGACCTAACTTATTATAGATTGGCGCACCATCTGAAAAAGGAGCTTGGCTAAAATTATTAATTGCCCACTGTTCCAAATCCAATGTATTGGTTTGCAGGGGTGTATCGGCGAAATTTAACGAACCATTCGAATTTCCAACAATCGAATTCATCAAACTTCCTGCCATGTAAAAAATGAATGGTAACAATAAAATCATGGCTAAATTTCCAAATATGTTTTTGGTTTTAGATTTTAAAACATCTGTTTTAGCACTCGTCATATAGCCGATCATGGACATAATGAAGTAGATACCCATTAATCCAGCCCCTAACGCAACTGAGGCAAGATATAGTACATGTAGTTGAGAGCCGGTGTCCTCCATGAGCATTTTTGGTAACGTATACAACGGAAATAACGCTGCCTGAATCAAATAGTCTACTCCCGTAGCTAATGCGTGCAGTAAACCGTACCAAATGTTTTGGATCCAGCCAAGTAAATTATTGATGACGTTTGTATTTGGCTGTAGCCAATCTTTACGATCCAGATAGAACTTAATTAAAGGATTGTCGCCATTTGTTGTCGTATGATCCCCAGTAGCCCACTGAATAATGTTTTGATCAAAATCAGAAAAGCCCTTCCCGGGAAATGGTGATAGTTGTGTCATATTCTTTTTCCTTTCATCAATTTATTAAACTGGCTTGATATTTTTCCCAAAATTCAGCATAGGCTGGATGCGTTTCTAAATACAGTTCATCGAAGAGCTTTAGATAATCAATTCGATAATCATCTAGGTTGATATACCGCTGTGGACTATCTACTTTAATTTTGGCCAACTCTGGCGAAGGATTTAAGTACCCTTGCAACAAATTATAGGAAGCTGGCATAGCAGTCCAGCCATAATCATAAATCGGATTAGTAGCGACTAAACGGCCTTTTTTATCCTCGTTTTTGGCTGCCCGGAAGAAAAGCATTTGGCCCGGCTTGAATTTCATAAGTTGTTCAGGATTTAAGAGAGGTTGTTCCTTCATTTGACGATTTCGATTATCGCCTTCTGCATTATTTTGGCCTTGATTTGAGTAAACAATCGTTCGATTACCCAGCATCTTACTGATACCATCTGCTGTATCTTGCGAAGAAGTCTTAATATAAGCAAAGTTAGACGAGTTAGCACGAATAGTCGCTGCCGTTTGCTGACCATATACATCTGTCAATTGTTCCAAGTTTTGCAAGACCAGCGTAAATTCAATGTTATAGCCTAGTGCCGAGGACAGTTTGGTTTCCAATCGAGGCCATTTAGGGAAGTTTCCAAATTCATCCATCAAGAAGTGCATTCGATTAATAACTTTATTCTTATTTCGTTGAGCCCAATCATAATTTTCTTGGTAGAGCTGTTCAATAAAGAACATCGCAATCGTGTTATATTGCTGATTTAAAGGCGGTAAAATCACGAAAAGAGCCGTTCGTTTTTCTGAGTAATCAAAGTTAATTTCAAGATTGCCATAAACAGGATTTGATTCAATATTTGTATCAATTGAACGCACTGCATATCCATCAATAACATCTAGTCCTGAATATTCATCCTTAACCCTTTTCGCCTTAGAGCCAAAACCAGCTGTCTCATATTTTTTATAGGCCTTAACCGTAATATATTTATCGACCAGGGACATATTAGGTGGCAAAGATTCAAGATCTTGCCTATTTTCAGCATTAGTGAAAGTGACATTAAAGGTGGTCTCGTCGTCCAGTTTTGGTTCAATGGCATATTGAACCAGACCCATCTCGTCGGCAATCACCAAGTCCTCATATTCCTTGTCGCCAACTTTAAAATTGATTTGAACCTTACGATTGCCAAAATAATGTGGTAATTGAAGTTCCATGACACGAGGGAATCCAATTGATGAATAGCGAAAATCGTTAATTGTCGTCAACTTGCGCACATTAATATCAGATGTGAAAATTTCAATATCGGAAAACATCGAGGCATAAATGTTACCCTTTGTTTCGGAGCCACCCATACCTGATTGATTAAAGGCAGCAATGGCCATATCTAAGAGCGGATCGGACTGGTGATTTTCAATATTTTGCTTTTGCAAAATACGGAAACAGTCCACAAGCATATCCAATTTATTCTTGTTTTTAGGACGGTCTTGAAAAGTAATGGCCTCAACAGGTTTTAAGAAACGTTCACCCGTGGCTGAACTAACAGACTCTTCCATTGTCCCCAATACCTGTAACATCTCCGCCACATTCGCGATTGTCACACGATCCCAGTCATTTTCTCTACGCATCAGCCATAGCGTTGCCAAAGCTAAACCTGAAAAAGTTGCGGCTGCTCCATTTGTAAAGAACTTACTTTTGGCATCTGAACCTTCATCAGGGAAAATAGTGTTAGCCAACTGACTAACCTTCAATCGTGCTCTAGGATAGTTGCCTTTTTTAGCATAATAGATAGCCTGAGTGAGCAAGTTAATCGGCATAGAATAATTAAGATTATCAAAATTAGCAATTTTAACGTCATAATTATGTCGCCGTAACAAGTCTGCTGTCATCGTTGACAGCTCACCTTTTAAATCGCCAATAATTAATGATTGTTCACCTGACCCTCTTGCAATTAAATCAATCGTTGGTTCAACGATTGATTTTCCTTTTCCCGCACGTGTATCAGCTACTAATAATGTATTAGTAGTCTTTGGATCAATAAAATATTGTCCAGGAATATTCTTTTTGGCAGGATTCGATTCTCCTTGAGCTGAAGAAGTATACTTGAGTAATTTCTTAGGAATTAAATGTGGCTTCACTGTCGCCAAAAACAAACGCAACCCTTCATGGGACAGATTGAATTGATGTCCAACAGGCACTGAGCCAAAACCTTCATACTCTAAACCACGGTCTGGGACTGTTAAATACTGTTGCCTCATTTCATACGGTTCTGTCCATTCAGCACCACCAAACTCATCTTGTTGATCGTTTTTAATATTTCGCCACTGCCGCCTGAGATGATATAAGCCTAAAATGAAAATGCCGGTAAAGAACATCGTCCAAGCTAAAGAGTTGATTGGTGTTGTGTGTGGGAAAGGTGACAACACCTGAGCCCAATTAAACGGATTAATATAGTCAAATAATTTCGATCCTACTCGATTAAACTGATCAGCATAACTACCTCGGTTAATCCCAACTAATTCATCATAAAATGCAAAAGCAATCATCATGAAAAAATTAGTCATAATCACGCAAACCCACGCGGTAGCAATCATGTTTTTTGTCACCCATGCCGGTGTACCTTTTTGAAAAACACGGCGACCGAAATAAGGATCTCGCTTGCTTCTCAATTTAGTTAATTTTGAATATCCAGTAATAAATAATAATGACCCCAACACTTCCAGAATAAACAGAAAGAATTGATGAAAAAGAGAAATCATTTGGCTACCCCCTCTACCCAAAGTGGTTCTGGTAATTGGGGCCGATTGTTACTTTGCCAAGGATAATCTTGGTTAATTTGTCGGATAATTGCTGCCTCACTATCTTTTGTGTAATAAATTTGACCAGTGTTGTGACCACGTGCGTGGTAATAAACATTTTCCATCTTTTACCTCACATTTTTTGTTTCTACAATTACTTTGGTCGTTTTGTCATTATTTACTGATGTACCCTCCTACTGAGTAATAAAAAAACCTCCCATTGGGAGGCCAAAACTCATTGATTTAAATTGTTTTCTTGCTGATTAGCAAGCTCAGACAGATATTCTTGCTCTTGATTATTCGTTAATTCTGGTGAGGTTAATCTTTTCACTGTTTCTTTTCCAAGAACGCCCTTACTACCTAAACCTTTAAAAGCATTTAAATGACGTTTATAATCACGGGCATATTCTTCATTTTGATGGCTAGGATCATAAAAAGTCTTGCCATCATAATCTGAAACAGCAATTTCTTTTAAAGTGGCTACTAAAAGTCGATCATCATTTGAATAATAAAAATTACCCATCATATGCAAAATATTATCCATAGCTGGTTCTGGAATGTAGAAAACGCCAGCTCCTTCCTGCAGTAGCGGAACATTTGCAGTTAGTAATGCCGTTCGTTTGTTTGTATCATTAAAAATTTGGCTTCGAGAAAGATAAGTAAAAATTTTGGCTGCTCGATTTTCTGGAGCCAAATCACGATTATTTACAATGGTGTTAAACTGTTTTTCTACAATTTCTGGGACAACTTTATCAGGGATAAATAAGCCTTTATTAGTGTTCACGCCACCCATGCCAGTTCTAAGCATACCTGGATTAAGGGCGTCGCCGTTACCAACTATTTTGTGCAAAGCTAGTAAGCTTTGGAAGTCAAAATTTTGATAATTCTGAGCAACAAATTGAGCCCCTTCGTGCATACGGTGCAGCGTAACAATTTCCAAGGGTCTGACACCAGTAATATAGTCATTGTTAGCAATTGCTTCAGTTTGCAAGAGCGTTACTGGCATGCCTTCAAATTGGGCCCCATCATGTAGGATAGTTGGCGTTGATTTATGAAAAAGAAGTAATTCTGTTTCTAAATCAAAATGAAATTGTTTTGTTTGGTATGCCATTTAGTCCTCCGCACCTCTTATAAAGAGTATAGCAAAAAAATTATAAATCACTGACTACTGCCTGAACTTTAGGTAATTGGTGCTACTAAATATCTTTAATTATATTTGTTCTTTTGGTAATAGATGTTATAACTATGTCCTTAAAAAGGAACAATTGTTGGACACAACTACTCTTCCTATCGAATCCGTTAAACGGTGGCTAGCTATAATTAAAAATACTTTATGAGTCAGTTCGTATAAAATTATAAATCGTTTTTCTTACTTCTCTCTCATCACCGCTCACATAAAAACGGACACCATACAATTTGGTGTTATTATTTTCGCCAATAATCTCAATATTTTCTGGGGAGATACTCGTTAACAAATCTTCTTTCCACTGATCTTGAGCTAATAATTGATTACCCTTAGGCTCAAGATAAAGCTGATAGATATAGGATTCATTGGCAAGATACAAAACAAAGTCGGGTAAGAAGCCAGCATATTGTGAGACTTTACCGGAAAAGGCATGCAGTTTCAGATTGGAATTCCGTTCATCACTACGAATCAGGTAGACATCTTGATAACGTTTTTGCAACTCGGCAATGTAACCACGAACTAATTCAATCAGGCTTTTTTCTAGGCCATCCACAATCGCTTCATCATAGACAAACCAGGATTCTTTTTTCAAATCATAAGCGGATATAAGTTCACTTATTCCAGCACCTTTATGGTTGATAGGAACACGTTTTTGATAATCCTGTATGACTTCTTTAATGGGAATACCCAAGAACCGATTCGTTCCCCTTTGACGCTTATAATTCATCACCAACATGCGTTGAATATAAGCGAGATATTTTTCCACGACCAGTAACTGCATAGCTCGGGGCAGCTCTTTCACAGCGCCTGCGGAAACAGTTGCTTGGATTTCTAGAATGTTACCTAACCATTCTGGCGCCTTTCGAAACTCCTCCAAAGAACTAAGGGTAGGCATGTACTTTTTCATATTTTGAAAACGGAAAAATGGATTTCGGGCCATCGCCTTTTTAACGAGTTGATCATCCATTTTAACGAGACGTGTCTCCGTCTTTTGAGAAGAATTTTCTGTACGAAAGGCGCTCTCTTCTAGGGTGGCGGTTTCAATATTGACAGTTGGTAATTCGGCTATTGAAACACCATATTTTTCGAGACCATTATAGTCATTTTCAGGGATATCCTCGACTTCGTTATAGTAGAGCTTTCCTTGTTGATAGACATGGGAACGTTTAAAAGAATCTTTGACGTGGGTTGTTAATAGTTCAAAATCTTGGTCATCTTCTACCTGTAATTGCATGGCCTCAAATGATTTGGTTAGATTCTCAATATACTTTTTATCGTTGATGGTGTGATAATGCAGTGATTCCAAAATCTGTCGTTCAGGTGTCGCGTGGTCAAACCTTCTGGTAAATGATGTTGCCCCTTCAAAGACAAAAGGATTATATCGCGCCCCACGTCCAATTAATTGTGCCTCACTGTTCGTTTGATTCTGGGTAATTGTTTGCTCCCCAATGCGAACAATATCATAAAGGTTTAAAACATCCCAACCTTCCGACAGCTTAGCGACCGCGAAGATAGCACGAAACGGGTTGTTCGGCTCTTCTAAAGTGTTTAGATTATGAAAGTTATTAGTGTCTTCTAAGAGGCTTTTTTGGCTGGTATCGTTGACGTTAATTGTGTTTAAAGCCTGAAAATCGCGTTGTAATTCGCGCACCAGAACGCCTAAGTCAACCGTCTGATAATAGCGATAAGCTTGTCTTAAAGTAGAGGACTGAGTAGTCTGATTTTGATCGTTAATGAAATTAGAAAGGGAGTCGACTGTTAGTTGCTCAATAATCGTTAAAAATTGATTGCGTGCTTCTTTGGAGACGTCAATTTTATTGGATTTAAACAAAATGACCGGTTTGAAGTCTGGCACTCCGGCTTGATAAGCCATTCTTTTCCGATACTGCGAGAGTAAAATCGCATTTAGCATCTTAGCTTGGTCATCATCATTGGCTTGTAGACGAGCAATCTTTTTCGAATAACCAGCTTCCTGAAACTGTTTTAAATCATACTGAAAAATGATCTTATCCCGGTATTTTTCATAGATGGTTTCATTATTTAAATCAATGGTGGCCGTAAACTCTAATTGCCGATTTGCTGGGTTCGATTGACGTACGCGATCTAGTGTATATTCCCAGGCCCGATTTTCCTGATCTTTTTTACTCTTTGTACCGGCGGAAAAATGGTGGGCTTCATCAGCTAAAATAATGAGTTTTTGTTTGGCTAAGTCCTCATAAGTTAATCCATTTTCACGCGGGGTGTTGAGTTCATTTGCTAGCGTTTGAATGGTTGTCATTCGTAGATAAATGACACCGGGTTCTGGATTCTTGGGGAACTGCTGGACTTCTTTTACTTGCAAGTTAAGGCCATCAATACTTAGAGGTTGCGAAAACAGATATTTGGGCGACTGCGTATTCACCATGTTTTCGCGAGTCTTGGTAATCACGGCATTCGTGTTGACCACAAAGAGAAAATTCTGGTAGCCAAATTCTTGGTAGAAATAAAGGATATCAGCGGCCATAACGTCTGTTTTACCGGACCCTGTCGCCATATGAAACAGAAGCTGATTAAAACGACTAGTCACGTTATCGTCTTTTTGTGTGTAGTTGAGATGATAAAGAGACTCTTTTTGATAGTCACGTAACTGATGCTTGAGGTTGTTTTTGATGTAGTCGGGGTAGGTAAAATTATGGCGAGGCTCATCATTCTTTAAAAAGTCATGGCTATAGTTTTGAATTTCTTGAATAATGGGTAGAACTAATTGACGAGTGATTTTCTTGGCCATTAGTCGTCCTCCGCATAAAAACTTTTGTTAAAGGCAATATCATTAGCGGACATTAATTCTTGGACATTAGCGTCATCAATATTGCTGTAAGAGTAATAAAGTTGATTTTTGTCTAATACCTTGATGAGGAGCTTTTTCTTGTCATCGAGTGACATTTCTTGATATTCAGCATCTTGTAGAACTTTGTCCAGGTCGACCCGGAAATCAAGGTCTGCCCCACCTTCCAGCATGCGGTTGACGACGTTATTAAGGGCTGAGGCATTTTGGGCATTTTGAATATCGCGTAGGTAGCCTTGATTCTTTTCCATCAATTCTGCATAGACAAAGGAATCACCTCCCTGCCAATTAACATCTTTGGATATTCCACCTTGTTCACCGGCAATGACTTTTTTGAGGCGTTCGACAGAGACTGTTTTAATGTAGTCCATCTGTTCAATTCCAATAAAGCGACGGTTCATTTTCATGGCGACTGCTTGAGTTGTCGCAGATCCCATGAAGAAGTCGAGCACTAAATCATTTTTGTTAGAACCTATGGTTAAAATACGTTGTAATAGACGTTCAGGTTTTGGTGTTCCGAATGCACTGACACCATCAAATAAACTTTTAACCTCTTTTTTGGCTTCTTGATTATGACCAACTTCGTTATAAGTCCATAGTGTTTGTGCAACAACTCCATCACTAACTTCTGATAAAAATCTTTTTGTACTTGGTACACTATTCCCGTCTTTTCCAAACCAAATTCTATTATCTGAAAGAAATTCCTCAAAACGTTCTTTGGAGAGCAGCCAGCTTCGACCAGAAGGTGGCAATACTTTTCGACCCGAAGGAGTCGTAATTTCGTAAATATTTTTTTGTATTGCTGGTCCAACAGAAAAATCAGATGTCTTCCAGGGACCTCTTGAATCGTTATCAGGGTTTCGATATCTATTTGTAGCTGCTTCGTCTCTTGGAAGCCTATTCAACTCTTTATTTGAATCGTTGTTTTTTGCATAAACTTCAATATAATCATGTGATCGGGAAAAAGTCTTTTTCAAATTCACCGGAGCGTATGCTCTTTGCCACACGACTTCATCAATAAAGTTTTGTCGACCAAAAATGCTATCTGATAAAACTTTAATATAATGGCTTTCATTGTCATCAATTGAGATCCAAATGGTACCATCTTCGGCAAGTAAATCCCAGGCAATTTCAAAACGATTTTTTATAAAAGTTAGCCATGCTGAATGATTAAAATGGTCATTATAACCAAAATCTTTTCCTGTATTATAGGGAGGATCTAAGTAAATTAACTTTACTTTACCAGCATAGCGTTTTTTCAAACTATACAACGCAACTAAATTATTTCCTTTGATAATTAGATTATCGCCATCAAAAGTATCAACAGATTCGCCATCTAAATGCTCTTTGTCATATTTAGTAGCATTTTTAAAGATTTTAGGTTCTAATAATTCATCAATCTCAGACTTAGCTATGGTTTCATTTAGAAACACTTCGTCTGTATCTTTTTGATCTTCTTTGGCCATACCTGCCTTTAACACAGTATCTTTAAAAGGAAAATCTAAGACTACGTCAGCGGTTTCATCAATAAATTTATTTCCGGCGTTTAGTCCAATTTTATTTTCGAACCTAGTGTAGCTGTCTTGCCAGTATTCCTTATAGGTGAACATTTCAATAAACTGATTAAGCTTAAACACTTCAATATTTTTTTCATCAACTAAAACGTTCTCTGTATAGGTATCGTGAATCAGTTGATTAGACAGCAATGCTTTCATCAACATTGGGGTATATGCGTCCAAATCTTCAATGACTTTGTTTCGCTTTAAATTACCATTACTAGTAAAATATGTTGAACCGAAATCTTTTAAAATTGATTTGGTTGTTGCCATAATTTTGGAATCTATCATTGACCTAATTACTCCATTTTTAAGGTGTATTATTTATTGTTGTTTGTTTACTAAAATAGTATAGCATGTTCATTATCTGAGGAATGCTCCCAAAAAAGGTGGTAAAAAGGATTACTAAATCATCTTTTACCACAATGTTAGGTTGTCAACGATTGATTGATACGGTGATTCCTTTTTCAATCTTGATTAACTGCACTGCTTCTAAAACGGCATCTACTTCTTCACTTGAATAAGTATAAATTGCTCGTGAAGTTGTCGCTCTTCCCAACTTATGCCATTCAAAAAATAAATTAACCGAATTATCGAACTGAGGTAGTACTACCTTAGTTCGTATAGCGTGTTTGCTTCTTTTCTCCCAAGCGGTTCGATAGCGCGTACGACTTCCTGGTTAATCTTTTCAATGGTCATATCTTAACCTCAAAGTGACGAATTGATTCAAATGGATAATAATTTTTATCAATCCATAAGCCCTCTTCATTAAACAAACGAATCAAGGCATGTATTGGTTCGAGCACTTTCATGCCAAAAGTAGTGCTGTTGAGTTGCAGAATGATGGAACGATAATTGACAAAAGCTTCCTGACAAACTCGCTGCATTTCATGCACTGGTGTTTCATTAAGCCATTCATGAAGAGCAGTTTGATCTTCTTTATTTTGGTTGAATTTTAGGGTATGGTCGGACAGAAAAAAGCCGTTCAAGATGAGGAATAAATATTATAGAGGCTGTCATGATATTGTATGCCGTACACGATATACCAGATGAATATAGGCTCATCAGTTATCAGTTGGTTTATTTATCAACAAGCTCATCATAAAATGCAAAAGCAATCATCATGAAAAAATTATCCAAAACCTTGCAACCTGCTCAAACCATACAGTGAAGTAATTGAACATCGAATTGGACTATTAAACACTGGCTAACCCATCAAAGTGTGAGGCGGAACTAATTATTTTTTTGCGGAGAACTTGTTCCAAAAAGTAGTCAAATGATTTCCCCCACTGATAATAAGAATGGCGAGAAAGAATCGATGGCTTACGTTTCCCTTGAAGTGATGTTATTTCATTACTAAAATTCTGTTGCAATAATGGACGGAAGATGTCATTTTTTCCTGGAAAATAATAAAAGTCATTTAACAAATAAAAAAAATTACCATTTTCTTGGGCAGCAATACCCTCTTGCTTATATTGAAACAATTTATTAACTAATACTGAACAAATTGATTTATGAACAGCAGTGTATTCTTTTAAAATATTATGATTTTTGGAATCATAAACATAATTTGTAATTGATGTTAAAACAAAATAGTCATTTAAAATGTCATCCTGTTTTAAAAATTTCTGTAAAATATGTGACGGGATGTACAAATCATACTTTTTAAAAAAATCCAAAAGAGTAATAACTTCGTATCCTTCACTGACATCAAACCAATCTGTACTGAGAACTGAACAAATATGCTGAAAAATGAACTTAAGAATACCCTTCAATTCCTCATTTGGCTTTAAATTTTCCTCAAACAATAGCACATTGTTTGATAATTCTTTTTTAATTATTTGATCAGCTTTTTTCAAAATACTTGATACAACGATAATGTAATATCGGGCAGATTTGAAGCAAAAATTTGTTTTTAAAAGAGAAGTTACACCAGTCAAAATGGTTAATGCTTGTTTAGGGTTAATTTTAGAAAATTGTATTAAACGACTTAAACTCGAAAGACTATAATTAACTAAAATATCTTTTCTATCACTCTCACTATCAATTAAATTATTGATGTTATCGAACAATAGCTCCCAAAGATATGTCGAGCCTAAATATTCTTTAATACTCATCTCAAAATTACTGGGACTTTCCTTTTCCTTTTCCTTTTCCTTTTCTTTAGACTCAAGAAACTCAAGAACTCTAGAATTTTTAAAATCAAGAATTATTTTTTTAATTTCTGTAACTCGAGAGTACAAAATACTTGTTGTATCTGAGAAGTCTTTGATCTTAGAATCATTAATAGATAAATTGAACGTTCTCAAACAAGACTCAAACTCATTTTCAATAACATTATTTAGCTGTGAGTCATTAGAAAAAATAAAGATGTCATCAACATATCGTATTATGCTGTAATCAATGTTGTTAACTTTATTATGTTTTTCTAATAAATTTTTTTCAACAATTGTATCAACTTTTGATAGTAGTAATTCGACAATAACTCTTGAAAATTCAGGTCCTACAACAATTCCATTTGTTTCTTTAAAATTAATGGATTGCATCAATCTATCTATTGCGCCTTCAAAAGATTTATCAAGCATAGATTTTTTAGCCATTTTTGCAACAGATTTTGATCCCAACAATGCCCAAGTTAATGAGTGCGTATATACGCTTGGGAAAAAATTTTGTATATCAATTTTTTTTGAAACCTTGTATTTTAATTGAATTTCTTTGAATTTTGAATTAGAAGCCAAAGAAGAAAATTTAGGTGCCCATGCATAAGAAAAATAATGTCTAAATTTAACGATACTTTCTTCTGAACTCACACCACATTCCAAATCAAAAGAAGATAGTAACTCAGACAATTCATTTTGCCTTTTTTGTGTTTTTTTGATAGTGTTTTCATTTCGTTTTAGAGGCATTCTAAAACTAAAACTAGAATTCATATTGTCTAATATATCATCTTCATACTTAAGAATAAAAAAAAGGGCACGGAGTTGAGCGCCTGGATGTAACAAACTCATTTTTCTGATTTTATGGTCAGAAACCTTTGTTGTATAATATAACGGTTTACTTGTGTTATATCCATATTGACACATTGTATCAAGAAAATCAGTTCCACCCTTACTATTAGTGTTTTCCCGTATATGTGCTTTTACTTCTTTTTCGCTTAGTAAATTGTTTGTATATAGTGATCGATTGGAGAATAAAGCTGGAATTTCTTCAGGTAAAACATCAGTACGTAAAAAATAATTATTAGCCATGGTATTATTATCCACCTTATGTATAATGATAGTATACTAAAGCTCAAGAATTAAAGGTATACTTTTTCTTAAATCGAAAACATTTATTACGATAAAAAGTTAATGAAGTATATCTACACAATCAGAAAACGTCTCTTAACATTTTCAGCAAGAAATTCTTTCACAAGAATTTCCGGTAAATAATCAATTTTTTAAGTTAATTATTTTTTCAGAGTTTTAGTGTACATAATATAGGATCCAAAAAATGAATTCAAATAATTACGAAATTGCAAAATTGAATCATAAAAGGCACATATACAGGCTAAATACCCAATCACTAGATGAAAAATATAGAGATTTAGCTAAATCTTTAAAACGCACGTTCACACAGACACCCAACAGAAATAGGTCTTTAAATCAAGTTGTACGTGCTCTTACACCGAATTTATATAATAGAAACAAACACGGTCATTACTTCGTAACTGATTTAAATCAAACAATCATTAGAGGAGATATACATAGCTTTTTTCCTTCAATAAACAAACATTTACTGTATAAAAAAATTGTGCATTCTACTAAATTGGTATTAAACAAAAATCAAAGAAAATTACTTTCTGACATGCTACTTGATCCTAATTTTGTTGGAATACCGCAAGGATTATCTATCTCCTCAGTATTTGCAGAAATATATTTAGAAGAATTTGATAAATTGATGAAATTAACATTTTCAGAATGTATTTACATAAGGTATGTGGACGACTTTTTACTAATCTGTCCAACGCAATTAGCGAATAAATATGACTTTTCACATATTATTAGCAAGTTATTGTGCAAGTATCAATTGACATTGTCTGATAATAAATTTTCTGTGGTTCCATTCGAGCACTCCAACCAATTCACTTTCTTAGGATATCACTTTCGTCGTGAAGGCGATTCTATGATAATCGAAATTGATGATTCAAAAATAACTAAACTTCAGAAAAGAATTAATTCATACTTTTATGACTATCTTAAATTTGATTCACCTTTTGAAAAACTTTATTTAAGATTAAAAAATATTTTTTTTGGTGTAATAACTTTAAGTCCAACCACTCTGAAAAGACAAAATCAAGGCATACCATATGCTTATTCACACATTACTTCATTTGAAAATATTCAATTTTTAATCAATAATATCGAATACCAATTAAAAAAATGCAAAAAATTGAACGCCAGCAAAATAAAAAGTATCAGAAAACTTTATTTTCCATATTCCCATTTTGATTCTCAAAAAAGTGATGCTGTAGAGATTCTCCTGAAACAAAGGTATAACTATTTAAACCTCAGCATCAAGCAAATCGTTAACTTGTTAAGAACATTAGATTCTAATTTTGTATATAAAAATCAATCAAAAAGTAGTTTGATTCATCTTCTTTTTTATCTACTTTACCATTAAAATTAAACAGCCTATTACTCATAAAATGTTATTTAATCCATTTCCGATTTATAGATTTTTATTAAGTCTATATTAATTTGATATATCTTGCCCGGCATACAATATCATGACAGCCTTTATAATATTTATTCTTCATCTTAAACGGCTTTTTTCTTGTACTCATTACCACTGGTAATCGTGGCATGAATGCCATAATGTTATTCTCAATTATGGACCGCCTTTTCATATTATTCATATAATAAATTACGGCTGATCGTTCAAAAATTAAAAAAATTTTTTGAAGGTTTTTCCATAATTTTGTATTTTTTTCTTTCATTTTTGGGAAGATATAATGCAGTTTATTATCAAAGGTATTATCAACTTCCATCATTACTTAATGGTTGTTCGAATTAGTTAAATAATGTGTAAAATGGAATAATTTTTCAAACTTTTATCTAAAGCAATGCAAATCAACAAAACCAACTTTGCCGAGGGAATATATTCGTAAGTTTTAATATTACTAATTGTTCGTCGCAAAATTCCTACCAATTTTGCTAAATTATTTTGTCAGTGTATCTGTTAAATATCTTTAATTATAGTTGTTCTTTTAGTGATAAATGCTATAATGAAGACATTAAAAAGGAACAGTTGCTGGACACAACTGTTCCTCCTAGTGAACCCGTTAAACGGTGGCTAGCCTTTATAAGTTATTTAATAACCATCATCAGCTCGCTAAAGTAGAGATGGTTATTTTTTTTGGCTTAATTTAATTAAGTCAATGACAATACCTATCAATGCTAGAATAAACATTCCAAACATTAATAGTAAGGTCAAGACGTCCTTGGCGGACATCTGGCATCTCCTTTCCTAGAATGTGGGGGTTGGCTGATTACACCATAAGCACCACCTCCAATCCAGGATAGCCACCATCTTCACTTGTTCACTATGAGAATTATTATACCATGTACAGATCTAGACTAGTTAGAACTGCTAATCCAGTTTTATGCTTTGTTTTTATGGAAATAATTCCATGAACATAAGCCGCCAACAGCCATGGCCACTATAACAATCAGCATGAACGGTAGATGAGAAACAATTTCGGCCCCAATTCGAAAGAAAATACCATGTAAAATCCAAGTGCCAAATACCCCCATATGCTCCATCAGATTGCTCAAAAGGCTTCCTCCAGCATGAGTAGTGCCATAACTGTGCATTGTCACGTGTTTCAATCCCAAAATAGGGTTGAAAAGAGCTGTACTACTAAGCATTTCCCTATACCTCCTTATCTCCAGAAGCGGATTGTGGTGATAAGTTCTGAATGGCATCATGGGCAACTTGAACATCAGTTGTATTTAACTTTTCCATCAATTCTTCAGCCAAACCAACTAATAATTCTTGCTTAAGCTTTTTTGAATCAGCTTTAGCTTGTTGTAATTGTTCTTTGGCCTTGGCCTCCTTTTCTTCTTGATTACGCAACTTCTTTAATGTTGTTTGATTAAATGACATTTTCTTTTCCTCACAATAAATTTATTCTACTTTTTAGCCTTTAGAAAAATCTGGCACAAAATTAACATAAGTCCGGCCATTTATGACTTTCTCTTCTAACTGACCCGAAGCAGTGTACACTTTACCTTTTTTACTTGTAGCTTGAATTGATATTTTCTCGTTATTAAGCAGTTTTTCTACTTCCGTATCAGTAAAACGATGACCACTAAATGAACGATTAAACTGGATTTTTTGATTTGTCTTTGACCAGATACCGCTCACCATATCAGGTACTACTAACTTTTGACTTGGTGCACCTAATTCTTTTTGCAATTTTTTAGCATTTTCAATAATAATCGGCATATCATGAGCCACGGTTAAACTAGATGATTTCATTGCATAGGCCATATCGACTTTGAACTGACCAACCTGTTCAAAAATATCAAAAATCTGTTTTGTAGTAGTTGGCTGAGCGATGAAAGTCCCTTTCACAACGAAGGCAGCAGTCCTGCCAACATCAGTAAGTTGAATTTTCCCTTTTTTGTCTTGAATATAAGCATCTTGCTTTTTTGTGGGAGAAGTCAAATCTGCATAGGTGCTTGTTCGAGTCGCTCCGGTGCCAATCTCATTCTTCTCCAAGAAGGCCTTGAGCCATGACCATGTAGGTGCTGATGGTTTACTATTTTGTCCCTCATGAATAAAGAGTTCTGCATTTTTCCCAATATTTTTATAATTGGTTTCCTCTTCTTCATGTTCTTGGTATATATCGTGCCAGCCATTCACCAAGGGACGATTAATGATTGCCGTAAAACTTGGATTCTCTTTTATTTCAGCCTTAATTTGCTCATATTGGTAATTCTCGGCAAACATAGCTAAAAAGTTTTTTGAGAGAATTTCATAAATTTTGGGACCAGACATGCCATACTTTTTCAGGTCGGCTAAGCTAATTGGAACACGGGGCCCTGGGCGATTGGCGCCGTGGGCCCCTTCTGCTTTAACGTGTGTCTTACGAGGTACTTTGTTCGTAAGTTTACTTACATCAACGCCGACTAAATCTGCGATTTTATCAATGTTTGGCAATGAATCATTAAACTGCTCAGGGGTAATCGTTTTATCCTCAGTTCGAGGATAAGAAACAATCTGATCTTCATAAAGCTTTTGATAAGTTTCCAAAACCTCCTTAGCTTTATAACCATCTTTAGCTAGGAGAGCTGATAGTGAAGATAAATCTAATAACTTAGGAGGCTTTGTCTCTTTTTTCTCAGTAGAAATAATCACTGGCGTTCCGGAAGAAATCAAATCCTCCTTCTCTTTTTCAGCTTCTATTTTGGAAGAAAAACGAAACGGAACTTGCTCATCTTCTTTTTTTACTGACCGAGAGTAAATATTACCAGCATCATCCTTATATCGGTTTTCAAAATAAGGAATCTTTACATAGTTTTTAATCGCTTCTTCTTGTTCATAGACTTTATATAGCATTGCGGACTTAAGCCGTCCTTGCCTGGAAAGTATATTATAGCCACCATACTGACGGGAAGCAGTCGTTGCAATTCGAGTCAACTGCATCGAAATAAAATCCCAGCGATTACGTGCATTACCACGAATTAAATCACCATCTTTGGTAGGATCTGAAATATCACGTAAGTTAGTCATGGCCTTTTGAATAGACTTCGCAGATTCATCCAAAAAGTTTGCACGTAAAACCTTACCCTTCCAGTTGATGGCCAACAACACCTCCCAAGCTAATAGTTCCCCTTCGCCTGAAGGGTCAGTGTCGGTTGCAATCACAATGGCATCAGCGCTTTTTGCTTTTTCCTTGATTGCATCAACTTCACGTTTGGTGGAGCTTTCTTTTTTTGTTTTTGGGTTGTAGGAAGAAGTGTACTGATTACGCCACTGAAAATGACTAATATCCCAGGGGAGATTGTCAAGGGACCATGATTGGTATTTTTTACTTAGTTCTTTTGGCACTTGATTTTCAGGAGCAGCTAGTCCTAACATGTGTCCGTGCAAACTAACAAGCTCATAATCAAATTGATCAAAATGACCAGTCTTCCCACCCAGAGCCTTTTCAAAATTTTTACGGGCACTAGGTTTTTCAGTAATAATTAAGTATTTTGACATTTTAGCTCCTTAAATTTTTAAAATTATGTACACAGAGGACTTCCCTCTGCTTTTGAGCACTTACGATGAAAGTCCTTGAAAATATTGAGCCAACATTTGCATGACAACCCAACCAATAGACGAGACCAAAAGTCCAATTGAAATTGCCTTTAGCTTGCTCTTTCCTTTTTCAGTCCCCTCGCGATCGCTACCAAAAAAATGTACACCAGCAACGACAGCTAACAATCCAGCTAAGCCGACAATTAAAATAAGCACCCATCCTGAGGCGGTGTGCATAGCATTTGCAATTTGCTTTGCTTTTTCTGCTAAATCAACCATTATCGTTCCTCCAACGATTTTATTTCAAAAAAGACGTAAAATTCTTTCTTGCTACATACACTATGGTTGAAGTTAAATATTCTACTGATGTCCCCAACTCAATAAAAAAGAGAATTGTTAATCAATTCTCCTTTTAGCTTTAAGAAATTTCCATGAGTGGTTTAATCCAAAATTTCAATTTTCGATCGTCATAAAGACTACTTTCTTCTAATTGAAGATTGGGATTTTTAGCAACCCTTAAGCGCATAGCATACTTGCCCATGGGATTGATTAGCTGATATTTCAGAATCTGTTTAGAAACAACGGTATCAACTAAATCATTAATTGTCCGTTGGACTGGTCGTGCCCCTTCTTCTGGATTGAAGGCATTTTGAGCTAAATATTTAATCACCTCATCATCATAAAGAATTTTCCAACCGTTTTCATGCTTCACCATTTGAGCATATTCTTTGAATTTTTTAGCCGTAATGGCCTGAACGCTTTTCATGCTCAACTGATTAAACATAATAATATCGTCAATTCGATTAATTAATTCTGGCCGGAACCGATTTTGTAATTCTTTTTTAATTCCACGTTCAATACCCTTATCTTGAACATCAAATTTACCCTCTGGCAAACCACCATACTTCATTTGATCGTTGATAAATTTAAAGCCTTCGTTAGAGGTCATGACAATATAAGCATTACGGAAAACAGCTTGTTTGCCTCGTTTGTTAGTCAAGATACCGTCCTGAAAGATTTGTAAGAGTAAATCAAAAACAGCTGGAGAAGCTTTTTCAATTTCATCTAAGAGGACAATGGTATACGGATTTTTCATGATACCGGCCGTTGCGCGCTCAATAAATTTATCAACTGCTTGGGCATCAACGAATTCTGACATATCAAATCGTAATAAGTTATCTTCTGAGTCAAATAAAACCTCGGCCATGGTCTTTACTAATTCAGTCTTACCAGTACCTGTTGGACCCAGTAGCAATTCAACAGCTAAAGGACGATTTGGATCGTTGTGGTTGACAGCCACCTTTTGAACTTCTTGGCTGATAGTATCAGTGGCACGCACTTGTCCTAATACCCGCTTTGATAAAATTTCCGAAAGTTCTAAGGCGCGTTGCACATTGGATTTACTTAACGATTCAGTTGGGATTCCCGTCACCTCCTGCACTTGATCTAAGATGTCAGCAAGGACAAGGTTGTTTTTCTTTTCCAAAGTCACACGGGCTGCGGCACCTTCTAACAAATCAATAGCCTTGTCCGGTAGAAAGTGGTCATTGATATATCGTTTTGATAAATGAATGGAAGCGTGAATGGCTTCATCATCAATTTTTAAATCATAAAAAGCTTCAAGAGAAGGTTTCAACCCCCTCATAATGATGGTAGCTTCATCATCACTTGGCTCATTGACCATGATTTTTTGAAAACGTCGTTCCAAAGCCGCATCCGGTTCAATGTATTCATGGTATTCATCGGTGGTTGTTGCTGAGATTACTCGAAAGTCGCCTCGAGACAAGCTAGGTTTCAACAGATTACTCATATCAAGTAAACCTCGACTTGCACCAGCACCCATAATCGTGTGCACCTCATCAATAAACAGAACATAAGCATCGCGCTTTTCTTTTAGTTCTTGAATAAGAGCTTCAAAATTTTGGGTAAAGCTGTCACCTTGAAGTGAGGCCACTTCCAGTATAAGGACTTGCACTCCCATTAATCGCTCCGGTACGTCACCATTTAAAATCCGTTTGGTTAGCCCCTCGACAACAGCGGTCTTTCCAACACCGGGTTCACCAATTAAGACCGGCGAATTTTTAGTTCGCCTTTGTAAGGATTCAATCACCTTTCGCGTTTCTTCATCACGCCCAATCACAACATATTGTTCAGGGTGATCTGAAACTTGTTGAGATAAGTTTGTTGTAAATTGTTCAATTGCAGACATGATTTTTACCCCTAAACTCCACAAATCCTACTCATTGCCTTCAGCAGCAGCCATTGCGTCAAAAAGTGTATCAGCATTTGTGATATTCTTTTGATTCACTTCTTCATTGGTCACCTCAACGGCTTTGGCCTCTTCATCTGTTACATCTGGTAACAGATCACTTTCCGTTGTTGGTTCAATTGTGGAAACTTCATTAATAGCAGCCGTTTCTTCGTTATTTTGTGCAGATGAAGTAGCATTATCGTTTAAATCAGCTGTTATAACAGCATTATCCGGTTGAGAGTCAGATTCTTCCACATTCTTTAAGGCAAAATCATGAACATGAGATGGATCCGGCAACGAATCAGATTCTTGTAAAGATGACTCTATATTATTCGATTCTACTGCCTTATGCGATTTTAAATCGGTTTGAATTTGAGTCGTTTCCTTAGGATCAAATAATGATTGATTTGACTCTTCTGTTTGATTAACTTGGCCTTGGGTGCCTTTCAAAATAGCAAATTTAGATTGATAAATTGCGTAATTCAACCCTTCCGTCAAATCTGATAAAGGCATAAATTGGTTGTGTACTCCCTGTCCTTCTTGATTAAGCAATGAATAGTGAATCCATAGTTGCCCAGTCTGTACAAATGTTTGATGAATGATAAGTTCATAATCTTTTGATTGCATGGTAGCTCCTTAAATTTTAATTTCGGCATCTTGAGTGGCGAGTTCTTCTTCAGCAGTAGACTCAAGGACTTCTTGAGGGTTTTCGTTAACTTCTTGATAGCCTGTTAAATCTTCATCATTTGTGGTGATGTTGGTTGATTGGGTCTGATTTTGGTCTATTGTTTCCTTGAGTGGCGAGTTTTCAAATTCTTTAGGTAAAGCCGGCTCATCTTGTAAGAACGCTTCTTCTTGCTTAGGGCTTGCATAGGGTACTTGATCAATAGCATCTATGTTGTAACTAAGTGTTTCGTTCGTTGAGGAATAACGCAACTGATCGTTCCAATCCTTACAATTTAAATCAGCAGGTATATCAATTTTCAATTCCACTTGGTCAAAGGAATTCAAGCGACTTAACATCAAAGCATACTTCTTAGCAAAATTTCTTCCAACTTTATCGTTGTCGGTTGCGAAATGGATACTTTTAGGCAAGTTAATTTCACCTTTATCCGCGTTTAAATAGTGGTCTGAAATATATCGATTTAAGACTGAGTCTTTTACTCCTGACAACGAGAGAAAAGCGACTTGTTCATGTTTATCATGAATTTCTTTAAAGTGCATTTGCCAATAACTGATAGCATCAATTGGAGCTTCTGTAATCACTAATCGATCCGGTTGCTTTTTTTCAGAAGCACCAAAGCGAAAATTAAAACCATAATAAGAAGCCGGGCTACCTTGAATGATGCCCTTCCAATAGCCCTGGTGCTTATCATTTCGATTTTTAGTTGGAATCGTTGCTTGTGTATCAGACCCAACAATTTTTCCAGAAGAATCTCGCCAATTGTACATGAGGTTATGAATAGTCTTCGTGTGGCCATTTCTGGTAAATTCCTTCAAATGATCTGTTAAAAATCCGCCATCGGCAAGTAAATTAACTAAGATGGGATGGATCCCACGTTTTTTTTCAAGGTATTTTTTGGATTGTTCTGAAATTGGACTCGTTTTTAACGATTGAAAGTCGTATTGCACATGTTCAATATCTTCATCGACGGAAGGATGAAAGTCTCCCGTCCGCTCATCTCGAATTTTCTTTAATTTTTGAATATGCTCTGCCTTATTAGTGTTGTTTTCTAAAGCATCCATCAAGCGTAGTAGCCCGCCTTTTTGATCACGGGCAAACCAAACAAAGTTATTGCGAGAAAAATTAACAAATAAGCTGTCATGACCGTCTAACAAACGATAGCCACCTTTATTTGGTTTGCCCCACTTATACCCTTCATAAGTCAGGTATTCTTCAACAGAGACGTAATTTGGATTATCTGTCATTATCTTTGCGCTCCTTGTCTTTTTCTATTAAGACTATGGTCGCGTTTGAATAATTTACAGATGTCCCCTAGTTTTCGCAAACACAATTATACTTACATTTATAATTATAAGTATAATTATAAATAAAAAAGGCAAAAAAAAAGAACACTGACGTGTCCTTAATCCGCCTGAGGAACTGCAACATATGAAGGCGAATTCAGCAGTTGTGTTCCTACAAGCTTATGCACTTATTCTAACAGCAAACAAGCTAATATACAATATAATTTAGAATTTGTTTGAGTAGTGTAAAAAAGTACATGAATAAGACTTATTTAAGGTTATCTTGTATCATACTGGCCATTTTTTGACGAGCATCCTGACTGACCTTGGAAATATGCTGTTGACTGACATTTAATAATTTACTGGCTTCCTGTGTTGATCTAGCACGTCCTGTTTTATCAAATCCGTATACTAAAAATAAAACCATTCGTTCTTTTGCATTTAACTTATTCATCGCTGAATGGATACTGTCATGAATATCTTGCTCATTTCCATTTGAGTCTGGATCAGTAGTTAAATCATCATCAAGAATAGTTGGTTTGTAAGTGAGTTCTTGTAAGCCATTTTTTACACGCTGAGGGCTCCAACCAAGCTTATTGGCTAATTCATCAATCGACGGCTCTCGATTTAAATCATTTTGTAAAAGACTGATTTCCTTTTTTAATTGGTGCTTAGCGCGCAACTGATAGCCTGAGTAGGATAAAGCGTGCTTTGAGTTATTAAATGCCATATAAATTTCTTGATTAATTCGTATATATAGATAATGAGTATGCGAATCACTATTACTTTTTTCGGGATTAAAATCTCTGATGGCTTTCAGCAAACCAAATTGGCCTGCTGATAATAATTCTTGATATAAATCTGCATTACGACTACTAGCATGTTCAGGTATATATTTATGCACACAACTGACTATCAGTCCTTGATAACTGTTCATTAAACGCTCAAGTTTTGAATCATCTCCCGAGACCACTTGATGAAAAAGTAAATTCTGTTCCTGTGTGTTCATCATTACTCCTCCAACTCTTTCTTACGTTCTGCTGATTTAATACGTGCTTGTTCCGCTTCATAAGCGTATTCTGCCTCGTCCATTCCCCGTTGGCTGTCACCCCTAGCAAGTTGCTTTAAAATGGCCTCTACGCCGAGTGAGTTCAATTTAATGAATGAATGCTTTTTTGTTTTGGCAATATGCTTTACTGGTTGCTGGATTTTAGTAGCACGAACTTTTTTGCCATCATCTTGTTGACCATTATTAAGTGAATTAATATGTTCAAATTGATTACGATTTTCATTTAGTAATTTCCGCCGTTCAGTGGCACTTAACTCAGATGACTGCATCAATTCATTATTGAGAAATATCTTGTGTTTAGCGAATAAGATTTTTTCCCGTCTTTCCAGTAAGGTCAATTCGTCTTGACGTTCTTTAGCTGATAAGCTTTCCTTGGATGATTCATTATCCGTTAGCAAGACACGTTCATCTTGAATTTTTTTCAAGTGGTACTTGTAATATGAATCGCTGACCAGCTTAACGTCGGCCTTCTCCGGTAATGTTGTTTGCCAAGCGAGTTCTTTTTTTGTTTCTTTTTGTGAATCGGAAAGTCTGAAATTTGGGGTTTGATCAATTTCTAAATACTGAATTCTTTGTTGGATCTGTTCGTTTTGGAAGAGAGAGAAAGCATCGTGCTTGTCTTTTAAGTTGGCTTGCTTGGTCTTTAAATCATCAAGTTCCTGTTCACGATGGAAAACATGAATGGCCCTTTTTTGTCGTCCCAATTCTTTGGATAATTTTTTGGGTACGGGTTGCTTTTTCATTCTTAATTCTTTGACTTGTTCTTCTAATCGATTTTTGATTTCAACATGTTTTTCAAGCGAACGTTCTTCTTGTTCATAATCAATTTCAAAATATTGAGGTTCAAGATTTTTAATGGTGCGATAAAGTTCATTGACTAATCGATTTTGAATTTTTTCCTGTTGATTACGAGCATATTGATCAGTTTTGGTCGAATGACCATAACCCTTTTGATAGACTTTTTGCAATTTTTCATTATCTTCCAGAAGGTCTAGGTTAGCAGGGCTATTTTTTAAAAAGTCTTGAATAAAGTCATTTGCTAATTGATTTGCAGCCTTCATTTCAATTGCATTCGATTTCGCACGCCATTTTTTTGAATCCTCAGGCAACAAATGAATAATGGCATTTAACATTTCCTTTTGTTGGTAGCTATGATAAAAAGTATCTTGTTTTTGAAAACTTTGAATTAGTTTTTTACTATCAATTTGTCTTTTAATTAATAAATTTCTTTCAATTTCTTGATTTTTATCTAATCGTGCAGCGTTCCAAAAATCTCGTTTTAAATGATTAATCGTCTTTTGTTTAAAGACACCCTTTGGTTCTAATTGACCGTTTTGAATGTTTTTTTTAATTGGTCGCTTTGTATTGACTTCATAAGTTGCTAAATGAATATGAATGTGATGATCATTGAGATCCCCCTTCAAATGAATGTTGCCAAACCAATTAGCTGACTGGTCAATACCCTCCGCCTTTAATAAATTAGGCATCACTTGTTGCACAACTTTTTTTAAACGACGTTGGTCAAGATTACGATCAACCACGTTATCCATAATTTGTTGTTTTACTAGAAAATTATCAGATAACGAAATTACGGTTTTCCACATCAAATTATTGTTCTTTGCAGCTTGATTAATTTCTTTCTTGATATCTTGTAGCTCAGGTTGACTTAAATTAAATTTGTTTTTGGAAAAAGTTGGGGTTAAATCATCTTGGACATTTTCTTCCAATGCTGTCGCGTATTCCTTTTTTCCATATTCAACATAATCAGTGTATCGGCCATTTTTCTTAGCTAAATTTTGTCCTAAAATGTCTTGGTCGTTTTGAACGCTGGTAACCTCTTCATCTCTACCACGATGGTCCAATAAATAGTCCACATAGCCAGACCGACATTTTGAAAATTGATGCTTAATGATAATGTCTGGGTTTGAACCTGAAGTCGCACTTGTTATTATATTTTGACCCATTACTGTCATTTTCCTTTCTTTTTTTTATTATGTATAACTGGAAAAACCAGTTTTATTTCTTTTTTAAAATTGATTTAATTGCTTCTGTTTTTTCGCCCAAGACTTCTGCACATTGCGAATTAGACAAGCCAAATTTCTTAGCCCATCGTACGTTTTCTTTCAATCTTTCTAATTCATCATTTGACAAATAATGTGAAAAATCACTTCCTTCTTTTTCTAGGATTTCATGTATCAATACGCGGATTTCTCCGACGATTGTTCTTTGTACTTTAATTTTTTGTGTATGTGCAATATCCAGTCCCAATAATTCAGCTGGCAACAACCAATTGCCGTGAGAATCTGAATCGCCAATCGTCTTATACCATCTTTCTTCTTCAGGTATATCAGTAGTTGGATTTTTGGCTTTCCAAAAAATTTCATCCAATTGATCAAGTTGCAAAAGCAATGATTGAAGTTGTTCAATTTCTTTGTCTGCCATCTAACTCCTCCTAATTATTGTTTTGCTTTTGAATTCTTTCAATTTCTTGATTGATCAATTCTTTAATTTTTTGGTTACGTTGATATGGAATTGAACCTTCTTCCGTAAAGTTTTGCAGTTCACCATTTAACGGTAAATTCAATAGCACGATTTTCATTTGAGTCAATTCGTTTAAAATTAGTTTTAATCGATTTTCTTCCGTTAAGTTGTTCTGTCTTAAAGCTTTTTCTATTTTTTGTAATTGATTGGCATAAGTATTTTGGTTGTTTTTTTCATAAGGTATGACGAACAATTTTGAAACCATCATCAAACAAAATTTAACTACATCCGTTTTACTCATTTCATATTCAAAATTATCATCATTTTGATTCACCCAATTAAAAATTTCTTGTAAATTTTTTTCGGCATCTTCATCAAAACGGAAGTTATGTCTTTGATATTGGTTAGTCATAGTTATCCTCTAAAATTTGATTTAATAATTCAACTTGTTTGGTTAAAGTGGCTTGGATTAAGGACGTCGATTCAAGAATTTCGTTCTTATTCGTTTTCATTGATTCCAATAATTTTGAAACATTATTTTGAGGTAGATCCATTTCATGTGTTAATAAATTTATTACATAACGCATAAAGGCTGTAACTGTTTCAAATCCTTGTTCTTCGCTTAATAACTTCAAAGCAGCATAATCATTATCATTAATATGTTGTATGCGAATTGCTTTTGACAAAATAAACTCCTTTCATATCGTACATACAGCGTATGTACATTTTGTACGTACAGCGTATGTACAAAATCATCAAAACAGAGCATAAGGGGAAATTGTACTCACGCAAGCGTGCTACCCCACAGTGTGGGGATTTCCCGAGTACTCAGCCATTTTTTCTTGTACATACAGCGTACGTACAGAAAATGGCCTAAATTTTGTCGGTTTCACCTGTTGTACATACGCTGTATGTACAGATTATTCCCAACAAAACTACTTAATTTTCGTGGCTTTTTGAATATCGGGGAATTTAAATTTGCCACTTTCAACATCATTTTTCTTTTGATTTAATGAAGCAGTTTCTTGGTTGGCATCGTTTAATTTTTGATTCAGATCAGTCAAAGATCGGTTCGTTGAATTGATTTCATTTCGAAAATTATCGACGGTCACGTTTCGCTTATTAGCTTCATCCTGAGTAATTGAATCGGTATTTTGTTGAAGCTTTTCAATTTGTTGATTGTCAAAATTAATCAACTGATTAGCACTCGAAATTTGTTGTTGAATGTTCTTAATATTTTGTTGATTTTGCTTTTTCTCAGATTCGATTGAAGACAAAGTGACTTGCTTAGCAGATTGATCTTTCAAATGATAATTCCGCGAAATCTTTTTTTGAATAACTGAAAAAATGGCTTTCGGTGAAGCTTGAGCAGTAGAGTCGGAAGAACTTGAAAAATCAGATGAAACATTACTTGACGGCGTGATTTTTTGTGGCATATTTGAATTGGCTTGAATTTGAATTGCCCCAAATGTTTTATCTAAATCAGTCACAATGACCACCCATTGATTATTCAATGTCGGGATCACCTTAATCTCGCCATCACCTTGACTGGTTTTCCCAGAAAACTTTAATTCATCTCCCGTTAAAACAGAGTCATTGGCAATTCCCGTAGCGGAAAATTTAAATACTGCAATATGTGCATCAGGATTAAATTGTGCAGAAGTCATTTGAACTTGTAGTGAGGAATCACCACCAACTGAAATGGGCGTATTCAGTTTTGTTGGTTGAATATTAATTGGCTCACCCTGTCGATCAACAATGGCAAAAATTAACAAGAATGAAATCAAGGAAAATGTCACAACGGCATATAATCTTTGACGAAAAACAATCTTATTTTCAAGAAAAAATTGCCATTGCCCTGGTGCTAAATGAAATTTCTTAAACATCTATTACTGCCCCCAATTCGTAGTTAAAATACTTTTCAAATTAGAACTATCAACGTCATTATTTGAGACGATAAATTGATTTAACCGATTTAGATTCATACCAGAAATTTGAATACCTACATTGCCTTGATAGACAGGTACAATATAAAAATTTGAATGAACTTTAAGTTCAAAATTCTTTTCAATTTTTTTGGTTTGGTCAGAAAACTGATTCAAATAAACAACCTTAATACTATTTGTGCCAATCTGAGAACCGACTTGGTTGTCCATCACTTTTTTAGCAGATTTTTCAAGTTGGGTTCCTGGTTTATAAAAAACAATCAAAATTCGATTTTTACTTGAAGACTGAATGATATCCGAAGAAGAAACGTTGGGCGTTTCTGAAAAATCACCGGCTGTCACTGCTTGATAAGATTTAAAAGTTAAAACACTAATTAACACAACAGCCACTACTGCAATAATGTGCATGAGTCTGTAAAAAAATGTTTCAATTCGCTTCATGATAATTCACCTGGCATTGGCCGCACTCGACCAGTTGTTAAAGCAATTCGTATGACTGTTTTCATCAAGGCGTCATTTTGATCAGGAACAAAAATGATTTTAAAAGAATCCGTTTTTTCTTGTCCCCTATCACTAATTTCTTTCCGCATTTTGTTACTTGTAGTTACAGCAAACCGTATTGGCTGATTGTCATCTTCAACCACGGCAATCAAACTCATTTTAGGAATTTTGAACGAAGACAGACTCTCAGGTATTAAGCCATCATGCTCAATGGTTTTGCCATCTGACTGATGTTCCAATCCATTTCCTGTTAAAAAAGTAAAACGTAAATATTCTTTTTTAGTCTTCATTTTCTTCCTCCTTCATGATTAATTGATTGAGTTTTTTGGTTTCTTGATTAATCTTAAATTTCAATATTGCATGTTGCTCACTCGTGATTGGGATGAAGCTTAATCTGATATTCAAAAAATCAATATATTTTTGTAATTGACGAATTTTCTTTTGCTTTTTATTTTTAACTGTTTGTGTGTTGCAATTAATAATTGCTTCTTTTATTACCTGCTCAACACGGTCAGTTAGCATTGTTTCTTTAGTTTTAAATAAGCTCAACTGTTTAGTAACCATTACACTTCTCCCTCCCTAATCTCTCTGAAATGTATTAATTAATAATATGGATGGGCTAACCATTTCATATGCTTTGCGTATGGCAATGGGGCATTTTTTAATTCTCTAATCTTAATGTTTTTCTGCAACGCTAAATTTTTTGGAGCTTTACTACTTTGTTTAACTAGCTTCTGATTCACTCCGTTTACTTCGGCTGCATAATACAAACCAGCATTTTTTCTTTTTTCATAATTAGCAATGGAAATATCAATGTTATTCATACTTATGTCTCCTTTCCAAAACTAAAAGGGCAAATCATCATCGGTTACAACAACCTCATCATTGCCGTCAGAAACTAATTCATTTTCTGCTAACTGGTGGCGGAGGATTTCTTTATCTTGACGAGTTTCAATCAAATCAAAATGGTCCACATAAATGTCAGTTACAAAGTGGGTATAGCCATCTTTTTCGTATGAACTACTTTGAAGATGACCATCTAAACCAATACGATCACCTTGATCAACCAATTCAACAAAATTCTGTGCTTGTTTCCCCCAGAGAACAAAGCGGAAGAAGTCGGTTGGCCGTTCTCCATCTTTATTCGTAAAATTTCTTGGTACGGCAATCCGGCCGGTTGTAAAAGTTTTACCAGAATCCGTGCGGGCCAACTCGGTTTTCATAACTAAACGGCCACGTAATGCTGCAATATTCATACTCATAATTTTTGTCCTCCTGTTGTTTTACAAATTGTCAAAACGAAACATTGGCACTTTAGGTGCTATTTCTTTTGATTGAGTAGACTGTTCACTTAATGTTTTCTGCCATTGTTTCTTTTCTTGTTCTAGCGTGTCGATAACTTGTTCAATATAAAAAAGATTTGACGAGTCATTTAGCGCTGCTTTCGTGATGGCTTCACTAACAATTAATGGACCATGATACTTTGCTAATTCTGACAACCGTTGTATCTTCACTTGAGTAATCGATCCACCTGTCTCTTTTCGATATTGATCAATCAGCAATTTTTCCTTTTGCGATTCTGCAGATTGAGTTAATACGTCATCATCATCATCATCTTGTTTTTCTTTTTTCTCAGTATCACTTAATTCAGTATCACTATACTCAGTATCATTACCGTGTCGTTTTGACACTTCCGGACGTGTCGTTTTGACATTACCGGACGTGTCGTTTTGACACTTCCGGACGTGTCGTTTTGACACTTCCAGTTGTACCAAGGGTTCAGAGGTGTTTTTTTGCTCAAAATCAAAAGTTACAGAACCAAGATACATTCGATTTGGTTGATTCATGCCCTGTCTCTCTTCTTCAAGTAAGCCATGATTTGCTAAATCCTTTTTAATGGCACTTACTTTTTTATTGCCACATCCTAATAGTTCTTGAAGAGCAGCAACCGTGAAAATAAAGTAAACATTTTGCTGCTCATCAACCCAGCCATTTTTTAACGACAATTCAAACCGGTCTCTTAAAATGGCATAGGCTGTCTTGGATTCCAATCTCATATCTTTATATTTTTCTGAAGTAAAAAAGATTTTTGGAATTCGATAAAATTGTTCAAATGAATGAATTTGTTGGAGGTTAATTCTTTGCATTTGATGTGTCCTCCTCTTCATTAACAAAAGTCTGTTCAATCAATTCATCAATTGATAGATTTAAACCAGAAGAGATATGCAACAATGACTCAATTGAAGGATTTGATTGAGCGGATTGTTCCCATCTTGAAATCGCACGTTGTGGTACTTGCCAAGAATCGGCCAAATTTTTCTGGGTCATTGAATGACTAACTCGATATCCCTTAATAATTTGCCGTAAATCTAAACCAGTATTGTTATTCATGTTATACTCCTACTATGTGTAAAGGCCCTTGGTGACCACCAACTAAAAAAAGTAAAAAAAAAGAAGCCACATCGGGCTTCTTTGGTTTGCATATATGCAAAAACTATAAAGAGTTATTAGCAATGAAACCATTGCTACCACTCACTAAATTCGCCTTCTGTTGCTTTTAATAATGCGCTTTGGGGTAAATGGACTAAGGGCATTTGTCAAGTCTTAATGCAACAGTTTAAAATTTTTCTTTGAAATAACCTCTTTAAAGC
>NZ_LDUY01000009.1 GCF_001038455.1 Fructobacillus sp. EFB-N1
ACCAGACGCCACTAGAAGTTTTTCGGAGTTGTTCGAATTAAACTTGTAATCTGCCTTTTAATAAAAATTTGAATAAAAAATAAGGAGCTCAAACATGACGCAAAAAACAATGTCAGAAATATTAAAAAAATTAAGAATACTATATGATTCTTCGGCTAAAGACTTCTCAACACTACTCGATATCTCACCAAGCTATTTGTCAGAAATAGAAAATGGAAAAAAGAGCCCAGCCTAAAATTACTGAATAAATATGCTGATGTTTTGGGCATTAAAACTTCAAGCATTTTATTATTAGTTGAAGATTCTAATTTTAGTAATGAAAAAAATATGGCAGAAAAGGTAGTGTCTAGTGTTCTACAGAAACTACTAGGCACTTTGACAGCAAAAGGAACATCAAATCTATAAAATTCTTTTATGAAAAAAACATATAATATCGACCAAAATGCGCTTTATAATTGCAGTAGTAAAAAAAATTATCCAAATTATTACATATAGATCTACAAGATCTTATTAAACTATCGAAACAGAGTGACAAAAAAATATATAACCTATCAAAAGAGGAAAAAAATAGTACTGAAACTCGTCCTATATCTGCACCATCTGCTTCCTTAAAAAAAATTCAAAGAAGAATATTCAAGTTACTAAAAAGAATCGATAGGCCAGACTATCTTATGGCTGGTGAAAAAGGAAAGAGCACACTTAAGAATGCTCACAAGCACCTTAAAAACAATCAAATTTTAAAGTTAGATATGTCAAACTTTTACCCGAATTGTACTCGAGAATATATTTATTCTTTTTTTAACAAAAAAATGCAATGTAGCCCTGACGTTAGTGAGCTATTATGCAATTTATTACTGTACAATAACGGTCTATGCCAGGGCTCATCTCCCAGCATGGTATTATCTTTTTTTGCGTACCAAGATATGTTTTTTGAAATAAACAAAATAGTAAGTGAGCGAGGTTTAATTATGACTACTTGGGTAGATGATATTACAATATCAGGTCCTGACAATTTCAATAATAAAAGATAATCTCACTAATTTCAAAAGTTGTTCATGCTTATGGGCATAAAATAAAAAATAATAAAGTTAATTTTAGTAGGAAGAACAGTGCAAGAAGAGTAACAAGAATTATCATAGATAAACAAAAAAATTAAAAGTGCCTAACCGTATACGAAATGAAATTATACAATTATTTAAAATATTTAAAATTAATCCAACCAAAGAGATGAAGTCCAAACTCATAGAAAAAATAAATTTTGCACAAAGTATAGAAAAGAATGCATTTGAAGAACTAAAAAATCAAATTAACAGCATAAATATTACAAATTAAGTTGTAATTTATTTAAACTAATTTATGAAAAAAGTTCCCCCTCTTCAGTAATAATACAAAAATAGCTGTAGAGGGAAAATGTCTGACGAAAATCAACTGGATACACCAACCTAACATAATGCCGGCTAACGAAAGCAAAAAAGCAGATTCCAGTACTTGGGGCCTGCTTTTCTCTTTGTTAAGGTGTCTATTTTGAAATTTAACAGTTAACAATTGATGTGATTCTCATAGATTTCAAAAAATCATTTTTTTGAAAAAATGATCTTTTGAGAGTCTTGATGCAATTTTTTTTGATGTATTGGACTAAACTTTCTGATAGGGCAAATAGAATGATAAAAAGTAATATCGATAAAATCCAATTAACGTGCCAAATGAAATTAGTAATTAAAGCATTCAATTGGAGTGCCACAGCAGCACTCCAATTGATGTAAGATAATACTTTTTTCACACTTCCTTCCTTTCTCAACACTGTTTTAATAAAGAAGTTATTTTTTAGAATCTTGAGAAGTATTTGTAAGATAACGTTTATTAAATAATAACTAGTAATAAAAAAGATGACTGATAAAAAATCCTTTACAAAATTATTATGAAAAAGAAAATGAATAATAAAAAAGAAGATCATGGTTGAAATCAAATAGAGTATCACCTACTAATTAATAATTTTCATGAGAACGTTGAGCTCTTGAATTAATGATGGCTGACGTAGCCGTAAAAAGCCAAACAAGAACGCTTAAAAATTCATATTTATTATGAATATGAATACTACTAAATATATTCACGACCATTACAAATGTGATTATTGTCAAAACTAAAGTATGATATTTTCGAAACAGATTGTACAAATTTATTCTTCTTTCTTTGACTTATTCTTATTTATATTGTCTCAAATTCCTCTAAAAAAAGAGTCCCAAAAACTTTTTTGATGTTCAAAGTTAAGTAAAAGGGTTGCAACTAAGACTACAAATACATTTTATTAGTACAGTCATCATTTTGTTTTTTCAACTCTTAATCAAAAATTCTGAGGAAGATATCATTTTATAAAAGAAGATTTTTTCATGCTCGATATCTACTATAATATAACCTAACTTAAGTTCAACAAAGTTCAAAGTAATCACTCTCACAAAAAAACAGAACTTGATACCTATCAAACCATGGATATTTGCTTAGCGTAATCGTACATTATGCTAAGCTCATTTTTTGTGGATATTTTGCAAAATATAATAAAGGATAGGCAATTCAATTAGCAAAACTACTATAGTAATTACAATTGAATATTTTGGCATAAAACTCTCTATCTCAATTTGAATAGCTGAAGTTATAAGGACAGTAATTATTATTACTACCTTTGCTAATTTATCTTTTTGCATATTTTTCAGTTTTCCTCCTTCTCTTTACACATTTCGTGGAATTATAGACTCCCACTTTTTCCAAGACAACAGACACATATCGGATTTGTGAATAACAGTCCAATAACAAAATATTAATTGTTATTTGTCATTTAGTAACACGTATTCAATTATCGATATTTTCTTGTTGCTTTTATCCTAATTAAAAACCTAAAATCAACAAAAGCTATAATCCTCTAGCCATTACCACAAATATTTTTATATCTTTTAAAGAGTAAAACCGATTGAACTCATTTTTAATAAAAAAGCTTACGATTTAAAATCGTAAGCTTTTTCTGTCACCTGTCAGCAATTTTTTTATTCAAAAAAAGTACCATTTAGATTAATTTTATTGATTTTCCTTGAGTACTAAAGTAACACTTCTCAAGATTTTTAACTACTAATGCCCACTGTTGCAGGCTTCTATGGAGAAGAAGGGATTCGAACCCTCGCACGCTTTAACACGTCTACACCCTTAGCAAGGGCGCCTCTTCAGCCTCTTGAGTACTTCTCCGTAACAGATAATATCATAACAGATAATGTTTGTTACGGCAAGCATTTTTAACGGTTCTCGATTGCCATCACGGACAAATTGAAGTTGTCCCACAATCCTTGATCGTCATTCTTAAAGTCTTCCATCAAAGAGCTGCCCTTTGGCTTAATGGTTGCGGAAAGCTCATGATAGACATCGTAAAGCTCCAACTCCTTCTGGTTGTTCCACTTAACCGTGTAAAAGGTACCATCCATCCGGTAGTCCAAAATTTCTTCCAAACCACGCAAAAGGGTCCGCTCAATCATTTCTTCTTCGGTGACCGCTTCACCTCGGGCATTCAAAATCGCCACTTGGTCCTTTACCTGTTGATAATCATCAGCAACTTCCATGTTATCCATTTTGTGGCCGCCTTTCATTACTCTTTTTTGCTGTTCTATATTATAATTGAATATATCTATTATACTAAGGTGATTTGAATGACACAACTCGTGACAACAGAAGAAATGCAGGAACTAGACCAATACACGATGACAACCATCGGTTTGTCAGAAGATGTTTTGATTGAACGTGCGGCTTTAGCCGCCTTGGACGTTCTTGGCGCCGGTGCCTATGACCTCTCCAACGTCTTGGTCTTAGTTGGCCTAGGCAATAACGGTGCCGATGGGATTGCCCTTGCGCGCTTGTTGCACCAGTTGCACATTCCCGTTTCATTACAGTTTGTCGGTAATGCCAACAAGGCTAAGCCCGCCGTCAAGCATCAGCTACAAATTGCTGAATCCTGTGGCGTTCCCCGTTCTGAAAAATCAGACTTCAAGCAGGCTTCATTAATCATCGACGCCATCTTTGGGACTGGATTAAATAAGGATCTACCTGAAGGCCTGCAAAAGATGGTCAAGGCGGCCAACCATATCGAAAGTACCGTTGTGGCACTCGACCTCCCGACAGGTGTGAATGGCACTACCGGCCAAATTATGGGTGCCGCACTGAAAGCCAAAACGACAATTTCCTTTGGCTTTATCAAGGCCGGTGTCACTGAGAATCCAGGAAAAAAATCTGCTGGACAAGTCCTGGTCAAGGATATTGGGATTGTCGTCCCAGAGGACTTCCAGTTCTCAATTAAAGAGCAATAGCAATACTACGAAAAAAGCCAAACCTCGAAGGGTTTGGCTTTTTTGTCGCATTTGATTACTACTTATTTATGATAAGTCGAACCCGCTGAAATCATCATTGCTCGATAAATCTGCTCAACCAACACCAAACGCATCAGCTGGTGCGGCAGCGTTAACCGTCCAAAGGAAAGTAAGAGGTTGGCGCGCTTTTTAATGGCGGGGTCCAACCCCAGGGATCCACCAATAATGAAGGTGAGGGTACCGTGCCCCGTGTTCTTGGCAGCTTCTAATTTCTGCGCAAAGTCTTCCGAAGCTAGTTCCTTCCCTTCAATCGCTAAAACAACGACAAAGTCCCGCTCCCCAATTTTTCCTTGGATTCGTTCCGCTTCCTTTGCCTTGATTTGTTGATTTTCGGCTGCCGATGCTTTTTCAGGCGTCTTTTCATCAGCAACCTCCACCATTTCAACAGTCCCGAAACGATTCAAGCGCTTGGCATATTCCGCAATTCCCTTTTTCAAGTAATCTTCTTTTAATTTTCCAACCGTTAATACTTTAATTTTCATTTTAATTTCACCACTTGTTTTGGTCTAAAATCAAAACTTGTTCCCTTTCATTCAACTTATCCACTTTTTTATCCACTATTCCCCAGACTTATACCCACAAAATCAGCCAACATAGACCAATTTCTGCTGGTTTATCCCCAAACGCACCACTTATCCACAGGCTTTTGGGGGGACTTTTCCAAAAAGAGAAAGGCGATAAGACTGGGATTTTTGAAAACTTATCCCAAATTTTCCCCCATTCCCCTTTTTACGAACAAAAGAGCACATCTGTTCCCCTTAAGTCCATGTCAACATTCGTCTTTTTGCCACATAGTCTAAGGTTGTCCTTGTGATAAAGCGCTGAATACCGGCTTTTTCCACAGAAAAGGCGAATTTAAAAACTCTTTTGTAACTCAACTATTCATTTTACCGCAAATCAACCGAACAGACATTCTAAAATTGGTATAGTCGCTAATTTTATTGATTAGATGTCATTTTCCATCTGTTTATTAAATTTATCCAATCGTTTCGATAAAGGAACAATTCACTAAATCACAGTCAACAAAAAAGCGGATAACTAGGAACGTAATTCCAAGTTATCCGCCTTCATTTTTTAAGACGCCTCACGCGCCTTCAGAGCCTTCAAATAGGCCTCGAGGGTTAGATGATGTTTTGTCATATACTTCGCATTTGTGACCCCAACATACCGGAAATGCCAGGACTCATAATCGATGCCCGTCTCCTTAATCGATGCCTTGTCCTTTGGGTAACGAAGAATAAAACCATAGTCAGGGGCGTGGTCAATTAGCCAACGCTGCGAAGCGAACTGGTCCATCTCACCAGTTAAGCCTGGATACTTCGCTAAAGCATCGTTTCCAGCTAAATCAATGGCCAAACCAGTTTGGTGTTCGGATGAACCAGGTGTTTGCACAACCCTCTTAGTTTCGGCCAACGCCTTTTCCTCCGATTCACCATTCTTTTCGTTGTTTGCTAAGACATTCGCAAAGACTTCCTTCTGATATTCAATTGATCGGTAGCCTGACACCAAGGTGGTATCATAACCGGCCGCCTTGGCTCCTGCCATAAAATCAATCACGCTTTGCTGAATCTTTTGGTTAACAACCTTATCCCCAACCTTAGCCTGGGTAAAACTAATTTCCTGATTTTCTGGATGTTGCTTATTAATCAATACAAGGTTCCAGTCGGTGCTCTTGACACCCTTTGGCAGGCTAGTTGTCGTTGCCTTTGTCTGTGACTGGCTCGTTTTCTGGCCTTGATTTTGCCTATGTGATCCAAGTGCCAACCAAGCAATCACCGCCAATAAAATCAGAACGATAATCACCGCTATGATTCTTTTTTTATTTGTCATCAGCAAACCTCCTATGGCCTTACGGTACAAAAAAAGACTGGAATAAATTCCAGCCTTTTATTTTATGATGGTCAGTCAGGGGCTCGAACCCTGGACCCACGGATTAAGAGTCCGTTGCTCTACCAACTGAGCTAACTAACCATGGATGTCTTTCACAACAAAAGATATCATACCATATATAGTGACAATCGGCAAGCTTTTTCACCAAAAAAGTGGAATTTTCTAATTTATTCTTCTTCCGCTAGCTTAGCTTGGGCCAAATAGAAGCAACCAATGATACCTGCATTATCTCCAGTCGAAACGGGCACAATGTAGTCCTCAAAATCAGGTGTTGCCAAATAGTTACGGAACTTATCCGCAAAGGCCTTCCGAACCATTGGTAACAAATTTTCACGGTGTGGCACCCCACCACCAAAAATAATCTTATCGGGACGGAGGATGACCGTAAAGTCGACAGCGGCCTGTGCTAAGTAGTCGGCTTCGATTTCCCAAGCGATATGATCATCAGGCAATTCCTTGGCCGTCATGTCCCAACGCTCGGCCATAGCCGGTCCAGAAGCCAAACCTTCCAAACAGTGGTCTTGGTGAAATGGGCAATGGCCCTGATAGTCATCCTTTGGATGCTTTTGAATCATAATGTGGCCTGCTTCAGGATGGCCGTAACCAGCTAGAAAATGGCCACGGTTGATGATTCCAGCACCAACACCAGTACCAATCGTCAGGTAAACCATTGATTGATTTTCCTTCACAGCCCCCGTCTTATACTCTGCCCACGCAGCGCCATTAACGTCCGTGGTCCAGTAGTAAGGAATGTCACGCCAGGCTTTCATTCGACCCATGAAATCATAACCAGACCAACCACGTTTTGGTGTGTCTAAGACGCGGCCATAAGTCTTGGACTCCGGGTTAATATCAATCGGTCCAAACATCGCAATCCCCATTGCTTTGATATCCTCAAACTGATCAAAGTAGGCAATCACCGCATCAAGCGTCTTTTCACCGTCTTCAGTCGGAATCGACTGACGGTCAACAATCTTCATATCCTCATCACAGACAGCTAAAACAAACTTCGTACCGCCGCCTTCAATTGCTCCTAATAGTGCCATGGCGAACATCCTTTCCGCTTTGTTTTGAACCGGAGGTTGATTTTAGTCAACACGTTTCTTTACCTTTATTGTAAACGCTTACAGAAAAACAAACAACACTTTTTTGCTTTTTTATTAATTATATTACAAAATCGCACTAAAAAAAGGCCTTTTGGCCTTTTAACTTTATTTGCGGTCATCATAGCCGTTTGGATGCTTTTCTTTCCAATTCCAAGCTGTTTTGATGATGTCCTTCACGTTGTCAAACTTTGGTTGCCAGCCCAAGACTTCTCGAGCTTGCGTGGAATCCGCAACCAAAATATCAGGGTCACCAGAACGGCGAGGGCCAACCTTGGCTTCAATGTTTACACCAGTTGCTTCACGGGCTGACTCAACCATTTCCTTAACAGAAAAACCAGTGGCTGATCCCAAGTTAAATTGAGCTGATTTGTTACCCTTAGCCAAGTAATCCAAGGCCAAAATGTGAGCGTCTGCCAAGTCAACAACATGGACGTAATCACGGACGTTGAAACCATCTGGCGTGTTATAGTCATCCCCAAACATTTCGATGTAGTCACGTTGACCGGCTGCTGCCTGCAAGATGATTGGCACCAAGTGTGTTTCTGGACCGTGGTCCTCACCAATTGATCCATCATCAATGGCACCCGCCACGTTGAAGTAACGCAAGGCCACCCACTTGATGTCATAGGCTGAATCGGCCCAGGCCATCATCTTTTCCATCATCAACTTTGATTCCCCATAGGGATTGATTGGGTTTTGTGGGTCAGTTTCCTTGATGGGAATGTTGACTGGGTTACCATAAGTAGCGGCCGTTGATGAGAAGACAATCTTCTTCACATCAAAGTCTTTCATCACTTCAAGCAAAGTCACCATACCTGCCGTGTTGTTATCAAAGTACATCAATGGTTCGGCAACGGATTCAGGCACAATTGAGAAGGCTGCAAAGTGAACAACGGCATCGATGTTCTCTTTTTCAAAAACTTCCGACAAAGCCTTCTTATCACGAATGTCGACTTGGTAAAACTTGGCTTCTGGGGCCACCGCTGCCCGGTGGCCCTTGACCAAATTATCAACAACAACAACATCCTGGCCTTGGTCCAACAACCGGCGCACCATGTGCGAACCGATATAGCCAGCGCCACCTAATACTAATACAGACATTTACTTTTCCTCACTTTTTTGTCCGGGTCGATCCATCCAGGTAATCACGGCTTCCGCCGAAATACCGTCTTCTTTGACAACCCGGTGTCTTGATTTATTATCTGTTAAAATCGCTTGTGATTCAACTTGGTGACCGTAATGGACTTCGTTTTCATAACGAATGGTCAAATTAGTCGCCTCATGGTCTTTCAAGAAATCAAAGGGCAATACATCCAGCATCCACTCCAAATATTTGGAATTGTTAACGTGGCGGTTTCCATCAATGTCCAAGAAGCGCACTTGATAGGGTCGCCTAACCTGAACATCTTCATCTTTAATTTTATCAACTTTGACCATCTTGTCCAAGCGATGCACCTCTTGGCCACCATAGGGAACCACCAGGTCCTCTGGCAAGCGCTGCATTCGCCTGGTCTCTAGATCAATCAAGGCCCAAAGGGAATCAATATCAATAATGACCTCACCATTGGCATCCTTAAAGTAAAAACCACGCATGGCAAAGAAAGAAGACCATTCACCAGCCTTGGTTTCGATTGTAATTTTTTCACCTAATTTTGGCCGGCGAATAATCTTTAAATCATATTGTAAGATGACCCAACCCAAACCGCGTTTATCGGTTTCGGTATAGCCAACGTTCAAATGCTCACCCTGAAGTCGTGAGCACAGGATGGCCAGATTCAAGACCATTGGTAATGAAAGCTTTCGTGTCAAATCGACCTGATAATACTCAATAGGTCGTGTAATTGAAAAAATATCAGCCATGGTCTTCCTCGATTTGATGATAAATTTTATAAACCTCTTGCCGGTTTAATCCCCGATCCTTGGCCACCTGCTTGATGGCTTGATTGGGCTTTTGACCGGCCGTCACTAATTCGGCCACCGCTTGGTCCACGGGGAGGTCAGCCGTTTCAGCCAAGACTTGTGCATCTCCTTGCTGTGGCTCGGCCATTTCTTTTAGGTCTTCTGTGTTAGCGCCGGCAACCATCAAAACAAATTCCCCACGGGCCTGATTTTCAACTAGCCAATCGGCCAACTCTTTCGTGGTCCCGCGCAAGAATTCCTCGTACCGCTTTGTTAACTCCCGAGCCAAGACGACGCGACGGTTGGGGCCACAAACAGTTAGTAGATTTTCCATGGTTGCCTTTAGGCGATGAGGGGCCTCATAAAAAATCAGCGTCTCTGGCCGACGAGCAAGGTCCGCCAAAACAGCCTGTTGCTCCCCCTTCTTTCGTGGTAAGAAACCATGAAAATAAAAGGGTTGAGGCACTAAGCCAGAAGCAATTAGGGCTGTAATACCGGCTGAAGCACCTGGCACAGGCACAACTGGAATCCCAGCAACAATTGCTTGGGCCACTAGTTCCTTCCCCGGATCCGAGATGGAGGGCAAGCCCGCATCAGAAACTTGGGCAACCGACTGCCCTTCCAAAAGATCTTGAACAATCAGTGGTGCCTTTTCCTGCCAGTTATGTTCGTGCAGTGCCGTCTTTTTGGTATGAATATCAAAATAATTTAATAACAGCTGTGTATGTCTTGTGTCCTCAGCAGCAATCACATCAACAGTCGACAAGACCTCAATGGCGCGATTTGACATGTCCTGAAGGTTACCGATTGGTGTGGCAACGAGGTACAACGTCCCCGTTTTTTGTTCTGCAAAACTTTTTTGTACCTGCATATCATCCTATCCCAAGGCTATTGTGATTTCGAGCCCTAGCTTTTCTAACCGACTTTGCCAAGAAATATTAACGTTTTTCAATTGGTCGGTTTGCAAAATCAGCTTACCCACTGCTAACAGCTGGTCTGGTTGATAACGTTTGACCATTTCCTTATAAAAACCAAGCAACTGTGGAAAAGCCAATTGGTCTTGATCAACATAAGCATAAACTGCTAAATCGCGACCGAGTGACTGAAGCCAAGACAGAACCTGATTTTCCTGGTCCTTGAGGGTCACCAAGGGCAAAAGCTGTCCCTGCAGATAAGCCATTAAAGCCACATCCTGCGTCATTGCTAGCTCAAACCACTTGAAAACCTTTGTCTGGGCTTCCTTGGCAAAAGCCTCCTTCGCAGCCTGACTATCCAGGTTGACTTGATTGGAGGCCTGTAGATTCACCAGCTGGGCACGCGATCGAATCGTTGCCAAGACATCGCTTGCTTTATTTGCTAACAGCAAAATCAATTGCGGGCCCGCCGGTTCCTCGATAAACTTCAACAAGGAATTAGCCGCGGCCGTCGTCAACGTATCCGCCTGGTCGATCACGAAGATTTTTCGTTTTCCTTCCAAAGCAGTTGTCGTCAGCTCTGGGACCAAGGACCTGATTTGCGCGATTTTAATCGCTGCTCCCGGTTTTTCGGGTAAAACGGTCACAAAATCAGGATGGTCAAAGGCCGCTAGTCGCTGCTTTGTCAGCTCATCTTGGCCAAGGACAAAGGAAGCTAACGACTTCGCCAAGGCGATTTTTTCAGCATCCCCCACACCGGTTAACAAATAGAGGTGTGAAAGGCGATCTTCTGCTACCGCTTGCTCAAACTGGCGGTAATTAGCCGGATAAGCCGCTTCTGCCATTGCCTGAAAGTCTTGGTCAACAAGAGCCGGTTCGGCGGTATTTTGGGCTATTTGACCCTTGTTACTGTTTTTTTTAGCCATTAAAAATTAGAACTGGTAGAAATCATCAATTGTCTGCGTGAAGACAGTGGCCCCACCCACTTCGACTTCGACTGGGAAAGCACCTGTCCGCTCCCCCTCCACGCTAATTGGTGGCACCATAAATTGCTTCCGCTTTTGTGAAATATCTTTAATAATTTGCAGAACTTCCTCAACCCGGTCCTCATCAATAGCAATGATGAAGGTCGTGTTACCAGACCGTAAGAAGCCACCGGATGTGGCGAGACGAGTTGCTTGAATCTTAGCCTTGACGAAGGCGTTGGCTAACTTTGTTGCATCTTTATCTTGAACAATGGCATTGACTAATTTCATCTTTTTACCTCCAATAGGTCGCCAGGACCTGCTTGACTTCTTCAATTACAGCTTGAACATCTTGGTTGGCGTTGACCAGCTTGATTCGTTTGGGGATTTTTTCCACCAATTCCAAATAAGTTTGACGGACCGTCTGATGGAAAGAAAGTTCCTCTTCATCCAGTCGGTCAATCTTGCCCTTTCGATTGGCAAAAATCCGCTCCAACCCAACCTCAACCGGTAAATCCAAGTAAATCGTTAGGTCTGGTAGTTGCCCCTGCGTGGCAAAAGCATTTAACTCGGCAATTCGGCCAACACCCAGTTCACGCCCACCACCTTGGTAGGCTAATGACGAATCAAGGTACCGGTCTGACAAAACCACCTTGCCCGCAGCAATTGCCGGTTGGACGGTTTGGACAAGGTGCTCACGCCGAGAAGCGGCATAGAGCAGCGCTTCCGTCCACGGATCCATTGCTGGCTCCGTTTTTTCTTGGAGAAGCGTTCGAATTCCTTCGGCTACTGGTGTTCCACCTGGTTCTCTGGTTACTAAGACATCCGCCTGAGCCAATTCTGCTAAGTACGGGCGCACCGCCTCAATCACCGTGGTTTTCCCTGCACCCTCTGGACCCTCAAATGATAAAAAATGCATCTCACTCATGTGAAGCTCCTATTCCTGTGGTTGCTTGAAAATCAGCGGTTGCTTCGCCACCGCTTTGCGACGCTTTGCTTCATTGTAGAGGTACAAGAACTTTGCCTTATCGACTGCCGTTTGGGCCTGAATCATATGACCGTTGACCCGCGAATCAACCAATGCCGTTTCGGATTCTTGCGCTTGGTGATATTCTAAACGCGCTTGATTAATTTGACTTAAAAGCAATTCATCAAACTCTTCTTTGAGAAAACCCGTATTCACTTTTTTCTTTTTATTAAACATTAGAGCTCATTTCTGCCTTCGATGGACTTAATCAAGGTCAGTTGGTCAGCATAATCGATATCGGCTCCAACCGCTAAGCCGGTTGCTAGTCGGGTTACTTTAATATTGGCTGGCTTCAAAAGGCGCGCCAAGTACATCGCGGTAGCTTCGCCATCGGTATTGGCGTTCGTCCCAACAATCACTTCTTGAATCTGTTCATCCTTTGAAAGGCGCTTAATTAAAGATGGCAGATTAATATCCTCTGGCCCTGTTCCGGCACTGGGGGAAATCACGCCATTTAAGACATGATAAAGTCCGTGGTATTCCCCAGTCTGTTCCATCGCCATCACATCCTTTGGATTTTGCAAGACCAAAACCGTACTTTGATCACGGCTAGGATCGGAACAAATGGCACAGGGATTTTCATCCTTTGTTGTTATATTACCGCAAATTTCACAAAATGTAACTGATTCTTTCGCCGTTGCCAAGGCGTTTGCAAAGGATTTAACATCTTCTTGATCCATCCCCAATGTGTAAAAGGCTAACCGGCTGGCGGTTTTTGCCCCAATCCCCGGTAACTTCGAATATGAATCGATTAATTTTGCAATTGGTTCTGGATATTGCATGTCCTATTTTCCTTCATCATCTGTTTTGGTCACAACGACCAAATCATCCCCAAAGAGATCCTTTGCCTCTTGAACTAAATCAGGCCCTTGGTCAACTTTTTCTTGGTTCGCCGTCTCAATCATTGGAGCCACCTGGTCGTGATTGGCTTCTAAGACAGTCGGAGTCAGGTCAGCGAGTGAAATCTCGATTTTTTGTCCCGATCGCAAGGCTGCCACGTAAGCCGCCCGATCGTTTTGCCATTCGTCCTTACTTCGCAAGACTAAAGTTTCTGGTAGCTGATTTTCCCGCAGAGCATTTGCCAAGTTCGCCAGTAAATCGTTATTCTGTAAACTAGCATCCATAATGGCCGGAAAATCAAAAGCTAAAATCAGGGCCTGGTCGGAAGAGGCCATTGGTTCGACCGTCTGCAAGACCGCCTGATCTTTGACTGCAAAGCCCTTGACTAAGTCGGGCCAGATGTTTTGCGCCTGTGTCAGCCGTTCACGCTTTGCTTGAGACAGAACCGCTTGAACTGGCTCTTGACCGATATAAACGGTTGGGAGCGCTCGAGTAGCTGGCTGGCTGGTAGCCGTTGTTGCTTGGGCCGGCTGTTCTTGAGTGTCCGCTGTACTTTGCTTTGGCTCTGCTACTGGCCGGCTTACCTCAGGTTCAACTGGTGAACCTGGTTCTTCACCGGCAAAGTCATCTTCCGCCAACAAATCAGTGTTCTGCTCTGGCTTTGTGCTTGGTGCCTGCTCTTGTTGAGCATGTTGGTTAGCAGCCTCGATAGCAGCTGGTTGGGCTTGTAATGTTTTTGCAACCCTAACCCCGGTCGTTGTATCTTGCTTTGTATCCAAAGCATAAACAGCGGCTGACTTAATCTGGTCTGTGTCAACTGCCTTAGCAGTTGGCTTGACTTGTTTCTCAGTTGCGCCATTTGTCAGCGGTGTTTGAGTCGACTGACCCTTTGAGACTGGCTGACTTTTGTCTTCGTCTGAAAGCGTCAACTTAACCGTTAAGATTTCAAGGTAAATATCACTTTGCAGCGAGGCCGCCAACTGGGTTTTTACGTCGTCGATAACAACGAGCATTTGCTGCAACTGGTCTTGAGAGATTTTGGTTTTAAAGGCCTTTAACTCTTCCACCTTGCTGGTTGCCTTGACCAAATCCGGCGCTAAATCAACGAGCATCACATCCCGCAGGGTCGCCATCAAATCAGCTAAGAAGCGATTGGCATCCTTCCCTGCCAACAAAATCGCAGACAAAGTGGCCAAAGCGGCCGCCGTATCTTGGTCCAACACCTGATTTAAGTAAGTCAGTAACTGATCGATTTTGACCGAACCGGTTACCGTCAGGGCGTTTTCGAGCGTAATTTTATCGGGACCGTAGGCAATCACCTGGTCCAAAATTGACAAAGCATCGCGCATCCCACCTTCGGCGGCAGTCGCCACAACATCTAAGGCTTGGTCTTCAAATGCCTGATTTTCCTGGTGTAGGATTTCAGTCATGCGGTTCTTAATTGTCTCGTTTGAAAGGCGCTTAAACTCAAAGCGCTGTGTCCGCGACAGAATCGTTGCGGGCATTTTTTGCACTTCAGTCGTCGCTAAAATAAACTTTACCTGAGCTGGTGGCTCCTCTAAAGTCTTTAAAAGCGCATTAAAGGCCCCCGTCGATAACATGTGGGCCTCATCAATAATATAAATTTTAAACGGTGCTTCAATCGGCGCGTAATTAGCCGAATCACGGATGGAGCGGATTTCATCAACACCGTTGTTCGAAGCAGCATCAATTTCAATAATGTCAGGGTGGGACTCATTTGCATGGCCTTCGCTGATACCATTAACCTCTCGAGCAAAAATTTTGGCCGCTGAAGTCTTTCCCGTTCCTCGTGGTCCCGAGAATAGGTAGGCGTGACCCGTTTGCTTTTGCTCGATAGCGTTCTCGAGCGTCTTGGTAATCACTTCCTGGCCGACCATTTGCTCAAAAGTCCTTGGCCGGTACACCCGGTAAAGTGCTTGATATGCCATGGTGGTCCCCTCCCTTACAAAAAAAGCCGCCGTTTGGCGGTTTTACTATGTACACAAGCACAAGGTTAATCAATCTTAGAGCTGCTACATTTCTGTCCTGACTCGGTTCGAAAGGCAACCCTTGCCTGCACTGTTATTATAGCGAAATATCAGGTTTTTAGCAAGCGTTTCCCAAAAGAAAAATCAGCCTGGAAACCTGATGATTACTCACTTTCGGCTAACTTTTTCAGTTCCTTGGCAGCCTGCTTTTTTGCCTTTTGCTTCTGACGGATTTCTTGAAAAAAATCCTTCAATAAGGCCCTAGATTGCTCAGCCTTAACACCCGCGTAAGCTTTCACTTGATGGTTCAACCGTTCGTCTTCAAAGACATTATAGAGAGACGAGACAGCCCCTGCTTTTTGGTCCTGGGCACCATAATAGACCAATGGAATCCGAGCGTTGATGATGGCACCTGCACACATCAAGCAGGGCTCTAATGTTACAAAGAGTGCCGTATTTTCCAGGCGCCAAGTATCGAGCTCCTGATTTGCCTGGTTAATCGCCAATAATTCAGCATGACTACTGGCCTCTTGATCAATTTCCCGCCGGTTGGAACCGGTCGCAATCACCTGCCCGTCTTTGACAATCACGGCACCAATTGGCACTTCACCAATTTCACCCGCCCGCTTCGCCTCCGTTAAAGCAACATCCATAAAATAAGCCACTTGGTCAGAGCTTAAAGTTGGGATTTCAGCCATTGACTGCCTCCAAGACATAGTAGCCTTTATTTTTACCGGCAATCGAAACATCATTGAAAACGGCTTCCAGGTTCTTTCGAGCTGATGGTGCGCCCTGCTTTTTTTGCAAAACAGCCAACAACTTCCCACCTGGCAGCAAATGATTTTTAGCTTCCTGGAGCATCGCTGTCACCACTTGCTTTCCAGCTCGAATTGGCGGATTGACCAAAATTAAGGCATATTGGTCCTGAACGTCTTCATAAATATTGGACTGGAAAACCTTCACCTGGCTGCCCACCCCGTTTTTATTGGCATTCTTTTGGGCCAAATCAAGAGCGCGCTGATTCACATCGACCATGTCAACATTCTTATTCAGCGCCTTGGCAATAGCAATCCCCACCGGACCGTAACCAGTTCCCAAATCCAATACCCGACCAGCTGGAAAATCAGTTTCCGCCGCGACGGAAAGCATCGTCCGTGTCCCAAAATCCACCGTTCTCTTGGAAAAAACACCAGCATCCGTCGTGAAATGCAAATTATTGCCTAAAAGCTCGAAATCAAAATTTTGATAGTCATGGGCTGCATCTGGTTGCGCTGTGAAGTATTGTTCACCTGAAATTTTTTCCGTCATTGCGTTGTCGTCCTCTGTTCTCATTTTACTAAAATATGTACAAAAAAAGAGCCCCTAAAGGCCCGTTTTCTAGGATTACTTCAAAGTAACTGAAGCGCCGGCAGCTTCCAAAGCTTCCTTCAATTCGTTAGCATCGGCTTCGGCAACGCCTTCCTTAATAACAGAAGGTGCGTTGTCAACCATGTCCTTAGCTTCCTTCAAGCCAAGACCAGTAGCTTCACGAACTGCCTTGATAACCTTAACCTTAGCAGTACCTGCTGAAGTCAATTCTACGTCAAAGTCTGACTTAGCAGCTGCGCCATCGGCACCAGCAGCACCAGCAGCGGCTACAGGAGCAGCGGCTGAAACGTCAAATTCTTCTTCGATAGCTGAAACCAAATCAGCCAAGTCCAAAATTGTTGCATCCTTCAATGATGCGATAATCGCGTCTTTATCAAAAGCCATGATTAATTCCTCCAATTAGTTTTTAAATAGTTTGTAATTTATAGTTGTGCTTATTCAGCAGCTGGGGCAGCTTCTTCAGCTTCCTTCTTTTCTTGCAATGCCTTAACAGCATAAGCGAAAGAACGGATTGGGAACTGGAATTCGGCCATCAACTGACCAAGCAAACCTTCGTAAGAAGGCAATGAAGCGTACTTGTTGATTTCATCAACACCAGCAATACTTCCGTCAACAACACCACCCTTAATAACGAGCTTGTCATTTCCGTCAGCAAACTTCTTCAAAATGCGGGCTGGGGCAACAGCGTCGTCGTTTGAGAAGGCAACGGCTGATGGGCCAGCAAACAAATCGTTCAATTCTTCGAAACCAGCTTCCTTAGCAGCACGTTCCAAAACCTTGTTCTTGATAACTTCCAAAACAACGCCTTCTTCACGCAACTGTGAACGCAAGTCAGTTGATTCAGCAACAGTCAAACCACGAGGGTTGACAACAACAGCGGCTGAAGCGGCCTTAAATTGATCGGCAACTTCTGAAACCTTCTGTGCTTTGATTGCAATAGCTTGTTCACTCATATGAAATTCTCCTTTCAAAGATTTTTTTGCAAAAGAAACCCGCCTGCAAAAGACAGACGGGTAAAGTTAATTGATAACTTCCTCGGCAGGATATTAAGGTGCAAGCACCACCTGAGTCTTAGGCAAAATTGATTTTATTTACTTATTTATCTTAGCAGTTTTCAGCTAGTCTGTCAATTAAAGAGAAGCCAAGTCCAAAGTAACTGCAGGACTCATTGTTGAAGACAAAGCAACGTTTGAAACGTAAGTTCCCTTAACAGCTGCAGGACGAGCCTTCAAAACAGTGTCAGCAATTGACTTGATGTTTTCAGCCAACTTTGCATCGTCAAATGATACACGACCAACAGTAACGGCAACGTTTCCGTCACGGTCAGTACGGTAAGTCACTTGACCACCCTTAGCATCTGAAACAGCCTTGGTAACATCCATGGTTACAGTTCCAGTCTTAGGGTTTGGCATCAATCCCTTAGGGCCCAATGCACGACCAACACGACCAACTTGCGCCATCATGTCAGGAGTTGCAACAGCAACGTCAAAGTCTAACCAACCGTCTTGGATACGTTGAACCAAGTCAGCAGCACCAACAACGTCAGCACCAGCAGCTTCGGCTTCCTTTGCCTTGTCGCCTTGAGCAAAGACAACAACAGTCTTGTCCTTACCAGAACCGTTAGGCAAAACAACAGCACCACGGAGTTGTTGGTCAGCTTGACGAGTGTCAACGTTCAACTTGAAAGTAACTTCAACTGAAGCGTCAAACTTTGCGTATGAAACTTCCTTCAACAAAGCAATTCCGTCTGCCAATGCGTAAGCCTTTTCAGCTTCAACCTTAGCAGCAGCTTCTAAATACTTCTTACCATGCTTTTGTGTCATTATTCTGCGTCCTCCTTGATTGCTGTTCCTTCAACAGTCAAGTCCACACCGTCGACCGTAACACCCATTGAACGGGCTGTTCCTTCGATCATCTTCATGGCTGCTGTTACGTCGTTGGCATTCAAATCTGCCATCTTGTTTTCAGCAATTGCACGAATTTGGTCCAAGGTTACGTTACCGGCCTTAGTACGGTTAGGTTCACCAGAACCCTTACCAACAATCTTACGCAATTGGTCAGCTGCTGGTGGAGTCTTAGTAACGAATTCGAATGAACGATCATCGAAAACTGAGATTTCGACAGGGATTGTTGAACCAGCTTGGTCAGCAGTCCGTGCGTTAAATTCCTTAGTAAACTGTGCGATGTTAATACCGGCTTGTCCCAAGGCAGGTCCAACTGGTGGAGCTGGAGTTGCTTTGGCAGCGGCAATTTGCAGTTTCACAACATTGATAACTTTTTTAGCCACGATATATTTCCTCCTCGTGTTGTGGTAGAACGTAGCTTTAGTGCTACTTCCACGCATGTCTTTGACATACCAGAATAGTATAACAAAAAAAACGTCCCAAGTAAAGGACGTTTTTTCTGAAAACCCGTTAACAAAGGCGTTTGTAACAGGTCTAAACTTTAATTAAAAGTTTGTATCGATATCATTGAAGCCAAGTTCAGTTGGCGTTTCACGGCCAAAGACCTCAACCGTTGCTTCAACTTCCTGCTTCTCATTATCAATTGCACGGACAATTCCTTCCATACCATTGAATGGACCAGCAACAATCTTGATTGTTTGACCAACTTCGATGTCCAAGTCAACAGTTGCTTGACCAGTCATACCCATTCGCTTCATCAGCAATTCGACTTCTTCAGGTAACAAAGAGTTCGGCTTTGATCCGGCTCCGTGAGAACCCAAGAATCCAGTAACGCCTGGCGTGTTACGAACGACGTACCAAGCTTCATCGGTCATGTTACCATCTTGTGGAGTGGCCATTTCAACCAAGACATAACCAGGGAAATCATTTTCGATGGAAGTCTTTACTTCACCATCTTGAACAGTCGAAACTTCTTGTTCTGGCACCAAAATCCGGAAAATTTGGTTGGCCATTCCCATTGTTTGTGTTCGTGATTCCAAGTTTGCTTGAACCTTGTGTTCGTAACCTGAATATGTGTGGACAACGAACCAAGCTTTTTCGATTTCTTCAGTCATGGTTATTTTGGGCGAATGCCCTTCCTCCTTGAATTGCAAATAAAAAAGAGTCCGCTGACTCTTTTAACTGCCTTTAGTATACTATATTCCGGCTTATCGTGCCAAGAACAAATTGACTCCTTGTTGTAAAAGCCAGTCTGATGCACCGATAATGATAGCAAAAACGATTGAAATGCTAATTACAGCAATCGTTTCCTTTGTCGTTTGTTCCATTGACAGCCAAGAAACTTTGCGCATTTCTGCAGCGACATTTTTAAAGTATGTAATCATGGTTCACTACCTCACTTTGTTTCTCGGTGGAGCGTATGCTTTCCGCAATGGGAACAAAACTTTTTCACGCTCAAGCGCTCAACCCGCCCCTTTGCCAGGGTAACGGTGTAATTTCTTGATCCACAGACCTCACAGGCCAATGATGCTTTTTGACTTGGCATAAAGTTACCTCACTGACTAGCATCATAGCATCTTTAGGCTTGATTTTCAACATTCACTCATGGAGTCGACGTAAATAGGCCTGTTTCAACCGATATTGAACCCTCGTCACTTGATGATTTGATTCATGCGGTTTTAATAATATTTTTCCATCACCAATTAAAAAACTAATAATTTGAGCCACTTCGCTTTTACGACAGTTTAAGACTTCCGCTAGAGTTTCACGAGCAATGCATTGTTGTTCTGGTGTTCCCGTTGGCTCAGCAATAACAACAGGCAAATCCTGACCGGCATCAAAATGCGTCATGGCGCGGTTAAACTGCTCCTGTTTTGTATTTTGCTTGCGAATATAGTCAATCGCCTGATTACGCAAGGCAGCCATTAAATAGGTCGAAAACTTGGCCCGAGCCTTTTGCACATCGTAACGCCTTAGGCAGTGTAGCATGGCTTCGAGGGCATACGCCTCCCAATCATCGGCGCGGCAAACATTGGTCAAATAGTTACCGTAGACCAGCCAAACCATGCCCACATGACGACGATAGAGGGTTACAAATGCCTCCTCATCACCTTGTTGCGCTAAGAGCACCTCGTGGCTCCCCTCCCGCAATTGTATTTTTTCCATCAAAAAAGCCTCCTTTTCACAGGGGGCTTTGTGAACACAAGGCCCCTTAGAGAGGGTGTCTTGAGCTATATCCTTGATAGATTAATAAACTAGCGGCCACACTGGCATTCAACGACTGAACATGACCAATCATCGGAATGGTTAACATACCGTCAACCTGCTTTTTCAGCAAGGGCGAAATTCCTTTTCCTTCATTTCCAATAACTAGAGCCGTAGCACCCTTGGCATCCCATGTCCGATAATCTTGTCCAGCCATGTCAGTGCCAAAAATCCAAACGCCACGTTCTTTCAATGTCTTAACCGTTTGCACCAAATTCGTCACGCGACAAACCGGTACGTGCTCGATGGCACCAGTAGAACTTTTAGCCACCGTTCCCGTCAGTTGCACTGCCCGACGCTTCGGGATAATGACACCATGAACACCAGCAGCGTCAGCCGTTCGCAAAATGGATCCTAGGTTATGGGGATCTTCGATTTCATCCAAAATCAGGAAAAAAGGATCCTCATTTTTGCTCTTAGCCTTGTCAAACAAGTCGTCTAGACTAGCATAAGTAAAGGCAGCCACTGACAAAACCAAGCCCTGGTGATTACCACCATCCGCTAACTCATCCAACTTTGCTTTCGGCGCCTGTTGGATAACAATGCCTTGTTGCTTAGCTAATTGGCTAACTTCCCGCTCTACCTTTGGCTGCAGACCTGGCTGTAGCCACAACTTGTTGATTGCTGTTTTTTGTTTTAAAGCCTCAACAACGGCATGGTGACCGTAAATAAAGGCTGGTGCTTGTTCATTAGACATTGTTCGTTCTCCCACTTTCCACTTGGTCGAAAATCCATTCCATAATCGTTTGTAAACGCTCTTCTTGCTTAGACAAGTACAAGTAGCCAATCATCGCTTCCACACCAGTTGAAATCCGGTATGCCACAACGTTGGTATTTTTAGCCTTGGTATATGATTTGGCATTGCGACCACGCTTAAAGTAAGTTAACTCATTCTCCTTTAACAATTGATCATCTTCCATCAATTGGTACAAGGCAGCGTGTGCTTTAGCCGAGACATAGTGCCGTGACTTTTTCTGTAAGTCGTTTACTTTTGTTAATCCCATGGCGACCAAATGATTGCGGACCGTTAATTCATAAATCGCATCACCGATGTAGGCTAAAGACAGCCCATTCATCTGTTCATAGTCAAGTTGTTCCATTCAATATCTCTTTTCAGTTTGGTCCAACCAGGCTAGCGACACCTAGACAGTACCAACTTTGTTCTGACCCAACAAGTAATCAGGCTCTTTTTGTCCTGATTTTACCAAATTAAAGCCTAAGTAACATTCATTTAACAAGGCAAAACACTCGCCCCAGTCGTGAGCTCACTGACTGATAACGAGTGATTAACTTAACGCTTATTTTTCTTTTCTTGGCGCATTCCCTGCACCATCCGAATTGTCCACATTGACAAAAAGCCAACAATAATCGCGGCAATCAGGTGAATCGCAATTTCACCTTGCTTTTGAATTGGCCAAAATAAAAGCGAAATAATCATCAAAACAGCAGCCGTGATCATCGCCTGTTTCCATTGCGACCAAGTGGTTACCTGGTATTGGTTATGCGGAATGGATTGTGGAAACAAACGGAATTGGATTTGTTCCCCAATCGGGCTAAACGCGGCAGCGTAAAGGACCGCAAAGAAATAAACAAACCAGTTTTGATTATAGGCTTCGTTACCGGTTTCAATGCGAACCAACAATAAGACTAATAGGAGCACCGCCGGAATGACCGCCGTTGCCCAAAGTTGTTTTTTATTCAGCTTTTGGATCCAATCAATCCAGTCAATTTTTACTTTTTTCATGCTTGCCTCGTTTTTAAATCTACTCCTAGTCTACCGTACTCAGAGACTTTGGACAATAAAAAAACCAGCTTTCGCTGGTTTTCCCATGATTCTTTTAGTCTTGACCGTCAATTGTTTGGGCAACTTGGTCCAAAGATTGAATGTCTTTTTCTTCTGGTTGGTCAACAACTTCACCAACAACTTCTGGCTTAATCTTACGATATTCAGCCATTCCAGTACCGGCAGGGATAATCTTACCAATGATAACATTTTCCTTCAAACCGACAAGTGGATCGTTCTTGCCACGGATAGCAGCATCCGTCAAGACACGCGTTGTTTCTTGGAATGAGGCAGCTGACAAGAATGAATTAGTCTCCAAGGCAGCCTTTGTAATTCCAAGCAAGACAGGACGAGCAGTCGCAGGAACCTTACCAGCAAACAACGCTGGTTCGTTAGCCCGCTTGAAATCAGCGATATCCATCAAAGTTCCAGGCAACAAATCAGTCTGACCTGGATCCATGACACGAACCTTACGCAACATCTGACGAATCATAACTTCGATGTGCTTATCGGAAACTTCGATACCCTGCAAACGGTAAACCTTTTGGATTTCTGACAACATGTATGATTCAGCAGTCAAAGTATCCGTTACGGCCAACAATTCCTTTGGATCGATTGGTCCTTCATTGATGGCATCACCACGGTTAATCATGTCACCTTCACCGAAGCGCATCCGAGCAGCCAAAGGCAATGTGTAGGTGCGAGTATCAGTCTCACCTTCAATTGTCACTTCCTTTGTACGTTCGGCTGGATTTTCCTCAATGGTCGTAACCTTACCAGTTACTTCAGAAATTTCAGCACGTCCCTTAGGGATACGAGCTTCAACAATTTCCTGCACACGAGGCAAACCTTGCGTGATATCGTTTCCACCGGCAACTCCACCCGTGTGGAAGTTACGCATGGTCAACTGCGTACCAGGTTCCCCGATTGATTGGGCGGCAACAGTACCAACGGCTTCACCAACTTCAACTTCTTCACCAGTAGCCAAGTTACGTCCGTAATCTAAGACAGAAACACCGTGTTCTGTCGTTGATGTAAAGACTGAACGGATAGTGACTTCTTCGATACCAGCAGCATCAATCTTCTTAGCGGCATCTTCATCAATCATTTCGTTGCGGGCAACAATCTTTTCACCTGTTTCAGGATCAAAGACAGTCTTCATAGCGTAACGACCAAGAATTCGGTCGTACAATGGTTCAACCACTGAACTGCCATCAACGATAGCCTTAACAGCAACACCACGATCAGAGCCGTTGTCGTATTCACGAACGATAACGTCCTGAGCAACATCAACCAAACGACGAGTCAAGTAACCTGAGTTGGCCGTCTTAAGGGCCGTATCAGACATACCCTTACGAGCACCGTGAGTTGAGATAAACATTTCCATAACAGTCAAACCATCACGGAAGTTTGATGTAACTGGCAATTCGATAATCTTACCACCAGGTCCAGCCATCAAACCACGCATTCCAGCCAACTGAACGAAGTTCGAAATGTTACCACGAGCACCTGAATCCTGCATCATGTAGATAGGATTACGAGTGTCGAAAGTAGCCATCAATTCGTCTTGGATAACATCCTTGGCCTTTGACCAGATATCAATAACACGTTGATAACGTTCTGAATCTGTAATCAAACCACGACGGAATTGCTTCGTTACTTGTTCAACTTCAGCGTGCGCATCAGCCAAAATCTTTGGCTTGTCAGCCAATTCCGTAACATCTGTCATGGCAACGGTCAAACCAGATTGGGTTGAAATGTCATAACCCAAATCCTTCATGCGGTCCAAAAGCAATGACGTTTCCGTCACCTTGTAGCGCTTGTAGACTTCCGCGATGATGTCAGACAAGAAGCCCTTCTTGAATGGCTTAATGATTTCACGATCTGCTAAGAATTCGTGAATATTCTCCCCCGGTTCCATAAAGAAGTCATCAGAAACTCCTTGGAAGTTATCATCAGATGGTTCGTTGATGAATGGGAATTCAACTGGCAAGATTTCGTTAAAAATCAGCTTACCAACTGAGGTCACCATAATCTTTGACCGTTGGTCGTCAGTAAATGGCTTCTTTTCTGAGAATGAAGAAGTCTGAATACCGACACGAGTTTGGTAGTGAACTAATTTGTTAGCAAAGGCAATGCGAGCTTCATCAACAGATGAAAAAATCATGCCTTCGCCTTCACGACCAGCTTCTTCAGTCGTCAAGTAGTAGTTACCAATCACCATATCCTGTGAAGGAGCAACGATTGGCTTTCCATCCTTGGGTGCCAAGATGTGGCCTGCGGCCAACATCAGCAAACGAGCTTCCGCTTGCGCTTCATCAGACAAAGGCACGTGAATGGCCATCTGATCACCATCGAAATCGGCGTTATACGCTTCACAGATCAATGGGTGCAAACGCATTGCCTTTCCTGAAACCAAGACCGGTTCAAAGGCCTGGATTCCAAGACGGTGCAATGTAGGTGCTCGGTTCAAAAAAACTGGGTGTTCCTTGATAACGTCTTCCAAAACGTCCATGACGTCTTCGTCAGCCTTATCAATCTTACGCTTAGCTGATTTCACGTTGCCAGCAAGGCCACGCTTCGTCAATTCACGCATGATAAATGGACGGAACAATTCGATTGCCATTGGGCGTGGCAATCCCATTTGGTTCATCTTCAAGAATGGACCAACATCGATAACAGAACGTCCTGAGTAATCAACACGCTTACCCAACAAGTTCTGACGGAAACGTCCTTGCTTTCCCTTCAACATGTGAGACAAAGACTTCAAAGGACGGTTACCAGGACCAGAAACAGGACGACCACGACGACCATTATCCATCAAGGCATCAACAGCTTCTTGCAACATCCGCTTTTCGTTTTGAACAATGATGCCTGGGGCATGCAAATCAAACAAACGCTTCAAACGGTTGTTACGGTTGATCACACGACGATACAAATCGTTCAAATCAGAAGTGGCAAAACGGCCACCTTCCAATTGAACCATTGGACGCAAGTCAGGTGGGATAACTGGAATAACATCCATGACCATCCACTCTGGCTTATTGTCTGATTGCAAGAATGCCTCAATAATATCCAAACGGCGAACCGCACGAACACGCTTTTGGCCAGTTGCTTCTTGCAATTCATGCTTCAAAGCATCGGCTTCGCCAGCCAAATCAACATTGGCCAACAATTCCTTCACAGCTTCAGCACCCATGCCGGCCTTAAAGTTTGCACCGAATTCCTTCTTATAATCACGGTACTCACGTTCAGTCAACAATTGCTTCTTTTCAACAGGAGCATCCCCTGGTTCAACAACGACATAAGAAGCGAAGTAAATCACTTCTTCCAATGATCGTGGTGACATATCCAAGACCAATCCCATTCGTGATGGAATTCCCTTGAAGTACCAAATGTGGGTAACTGGGGCAGCTAATTCAATGTGACCCATGCGTTCGCGACGAACCTTGGCAGAAGTAACTTCAACACCACAGCGGTCACAGACGATTCCCTTATAACGGATACGCTTGTACTTTCCACAAGCACATTCGTAATCCTTTGTTGGGCCAAAGATTCGTTCATCGAACAAACCATCTTTTTCAGGCTTAAGAGTACGATAGTTGATCGTTTCTGGCTTCTTGACCTCTCCATGAGACCAGTCATGGATTTGATCAGGTGAGGCCAGACCGATTTGCATACTCTCGAATTTATTAACATCGATTGCCATCTATTCGGTCACCTTTCTTTTAATTATTCTTGTTCATCGGTAGAGTTTTGACCAGCGTCTTCTTCTACCTTATCAAAGGCTACCTTAACTTCTTCATCATCACGGTTAAGCAAATCAGGGTTCGTACGAGCCAACTTTTCCAAAGCATCAACTGGCAAGACTGAGTCATCTTCATCCATCTGCTTCAATTGAACGGCTTCACCTTCTTGGTCCAAGACACGCATGTCAAGACCTAAGGCTTGCAATTCCTTCACCAAAACACGGAATGATTCCGGCACACCTGGCTTAGGGATTGCGTCACCCTTGATGATTGATTCATAAACCTTGACACGACCAGCAACGTCATCTGACTTATAAGTCAAGATTTCTTGCAAGGTATAGGCAGCACCGTAGGCTTCCAAAGCCCAAACTTCCATTTCTCCGAAACGCTGTCCACCGAACTGAGCTTTTCCACCCAATGGCTGTTGCGTAACAAGAGAGTACGGACCGATTGAACGGGCGTGAATCTTGTCGTCGACCATGTGGGCCAACTTCATATAGTGCATCACACCAACGGCAACGCGCTTGTCAAAGGCTTCACCAGTTTGTCCGTCATAAACAACAGACTTACCATCTTGTGGCAAACCGGCTTCGGCCAATGCTTCTTCGATTTCATCATCTGAAGCACCGTCGAAGACAGGGGAAGCAACATGGATGCCTAACTTTTTAGCGGCAAATCCTAAGTGCAATTCCAAAACCTGTCCAATGTTCATACGTGATGGCACACCCATGGGTGACAGCAAGATGTCGATTGGTGTTCCATCTGGCAAGTATGGCATGTCTTCTTCAGGAACAACGACGGAAACAGTACCCTTGTTTCCGTGACGACCGGCCATCTTGTCACCAACTTGAATCTTACGCTTCTGAGCGATGTAAACACGAACCATCATGTTGACACCTGGAGCCAATTCATCACCATTTTCAGGTGTATAGATTCGAACGGATTGCACAACCCCGCCACCACCGTGTGGTACCTTCAAAGAAGTATCGCGAACTTCACGAGCCTTTTCTCCAAAGATGGCATGCAACAAACGTTCTTCGGCTGACAAATCAGTCACACCCTTTGGTGTTACCTTACCAACCAGGATGTCACCATCCTTAACCTCGGCACCAACACGGATAATTCCGTTTTCGTCCAAGTCCTTCAACTGTTCTTCACCAGTATTCGGGATTTCACGTGTGATTTCTTCAGGGCCAAGTTTTGTATCACGAGCCTCTGAATCGTATTCTTCGATGTGAATTGATGTATAAACGTCTTCACGAACCAAGCGTTCGTTCAAGACGATGGCATCTTCGAAGTTATAACCGTGCCAAGTCATAAAGGCAATGACTGGGTTTTGACCAAGGGCCAATTCACCCTTTTCCATTGATGGACCATCGGCCAAGACCTGGTCATCATCGATTTGTTCCCCAACCTTCACAATTGGCTTTTGGTTATAGTTCTTACCACCGTTTGAACGGCGGAACTTCATCAATTCGTAGGTATCCAATTGACCATCTTCACGACGAACACGGATTTCCTTGGCATCAACGTATTCAACTTCTCCTGGAGCAGTTGAGATAATGGCAGCACCAGAATCGTGAGCAGCCTTATATTCAACACCAGTACCAACGATTGGCGCATGTGGGTCGAGCAAAGGCACGGCCTGACGTTGCATGTTGGCACCCATCAAAGCACGGTTGGAATCATCGTTTTCCAAGAAAGGAATAACAGACGTTCCGACTGAGACAACCTGCTTTGGCGAAACATCGACATAGTCAATCTTTTCGATTGGTGTTTCGATGTTTTCTTCACCATAACGAGCCATGGCAGTCTTATGAACAAATGAACCATCGTCTTCCAATTCCGTATTGGCTTGGGCGACGATATAGTTATCTTCTTCATCGGCCGTCAAATAATCAATCTTTTCGGTAACCTTATGAGTTCCCCAATCAACACGACGGTATGGCGTTTCAATAAAGCCATACTTGTTGATACGACCATAAGTGGCCAAAGAGTTGATCAAACCGATGTTAGGACCTTCGGGCGTTTCAATTGGGTCAATTCGACCATAGTGCGTGTAGTGAACATCTCGAACTTCAACACCGGCACGATCACGAGTCAATCCACCAGGACCAAGGGCTGACAGACGACGCTTGTGGTTCATTTCACCCAATGGGTTTGTCTGATCCATGAACTGTGACAACTGTGATGAACCAAAGAATTCCTTCACCGCTGCAACAACTGGACGAATGTTAATCAATTGCTGTGGCGTAACAGTCGCAGCATCTTGGATTGACATCCGTTCGCGAACAACTCGTTCCATTCGCGTCAAACCAATGCGGAACTGATTTTGCAACAATTCCCCAACGGAACGAATACGACGGTTTCCCAAGTGATCAATATCATCAACCTGGCCAACACCTTCTTGCAAGTTCATAAAGTAGTTCATTCCTGCCAAGATATCAGCAGGACGAACATTATGCTCGTCTTCAGGCAAGTGTCCGTTACCAATCAAAAGCAAAGTCTTGTCTGGGTTTTCAGGTGATTCAATCTTAATCTTTTGCAAGACCACTTCATCTTGCAAAACAGCATCACCAGATGGTGTGTAAGTAACTGTCTTGAAGTCTTCCCGATCCAAGAACGGTGCTAACTTAGCCATGACAGCCTTATCAACAAGTGTTCCCTTTTCAGCAATAATTTCGCCTGAATCAGGGTCGGCCAATGTTTCAGCCAAAGTCTGGTTCAGCAAACGCGTCTTCAATGACAACTTTTTGTTAATCTTGTAGCGACCAACTGGTGCCAAATCATAACGCTTTGGATCGAAGAAACGAGCCACCAACAAAGCACGTGATGAGTCAGCCGTCTTTGGTTCACCCGGACGCAAGCGTTCGTAGATGTCCTTCAATGACTCTTCAACACGGGAGTCAGACATGTTCTTGTGAACATCCTTTTCCAAAGTCATGTTCAAGGCGTCATAACCGTCTGAGAAGATATCGATGATATCAGAATCTGAACCGAAACCAAGGGCACGGACCAATTCCGTCATCAACAACTTACGTGTCCGATCGATACGAACGTTGGCAATTCCCTTTGCGTCTGTTTCGTATTCCAACCAAGCCCCACGGTTTGGAATAACTGTTGTTCCAAAGTGTGGGCGACCATTTTTGTCAGCTTCTTGGTTGTAGTAGATTCCAGGTGAACGAACCAACTGTGAAACGATTACTCGTTCGGCACCGTTGATGATGAACGTTCCTTGTTCTGTCATCAATGGGAAGTCACCAAAGAAGACGTCTTGTGACTTGATTTCACCAGTTTCATGGTTTGTCAAACGCAACGTCACGTGCAATGGTGCTGAGTAGTTCGCATCGTGTTCACGAGCTTCATCGATGTTGTACTTTGGTTCCATCAATTGATAGTCCACGTACTCCAAAGACAAGTTACCCTGGAAGTCTTCGATTGGCATGATGTCGTTAAACATCTCCTTGATTCCTTCATCTAAGAACCATTGGTAGGATGCCAGTTGTACCTCGATCAAATTTGGAAGATCCAACACTTCTTTAATGCTGGCGTATGATCGGCGGGTACGATATTTACCATAATTTACTAAATGTCCTGCCACAGTATCACCTCGTCTGTTATTCACTGTTTACTAGGGAAAATATTACAATTTGGTTACAATTTGCGAAATCAAGCCCTTATTTCGGCTAATAAGGCACAAAAAAAGCAAGCCACGTTTTTGTCGCCAAGAGCGGGCATTGCCTGATATAAGGGCGTTGAGTGGACAAGAGATCACCAACTGCCATATTTATTTACAGTGTTTCTGGTTACTATTCTACCGATTATCAAAGAAAAAAGCAAGGTCAAATCCCACTACGCTTACAGGTTTCACCTTACCTTTTATTTAAGCTTACTTCGTTATGATTTTTCCATATCCCACTGCGCCAAAAAAGAATCTTTATCTGCCAAGTCAGGTAAATACTTTTCATTAAAGTCTTGCAGATTCTTTTCAGGTTTCAAATCAGTAAAGAGTTCTGGATACAAACTCTTGGCCATATACTCTATTAAGACATAATCCTTCATCGTCCGCATCAAATGATTATCTAAAGCATACAACTGGCCACTTTGAACCGCTTTGAGCTGGCTAAATCCAGGTCGTTGCGCTACTAATTTTGCCAAGCTCTGCTGCGTTTCCTTTGGACTAATCCCATAACCAACTTTTAAGGAAACCGAACGTGGATCGGCATAGTTGGTACCATCGATGAAAATCACGTCTGGATCCTGTGCAAACAAGAACTCAGGATTGACATCCCCCGTGGTCTTAATTTGGTCACGGTAGATATTATCCGCTCCGGCCGCCTTGGCCAAGGTGCCCATCAGCATGCCATCACCATAGGCCTTACCGTATTCAGCAAAGGAAGCCCCAGAAGACCTCTGTTCCACGTAAACCCGCTTTTTTTCCTTCACCAACTTCAACCGCTGCGCCACATTGGTGATATGACGTTGATAATTCTGATTAAGCGCCTTAGCGCGGTTTTGTGTATCAAAGACCTGACCAAGAATGGTTGTTGACTGGTAATGGGCGGCCGGGCTTAGGTCCGTATAGTCAATAAAGATAACCGGAATCCCCAACTCGTCTAAGTGCTTAATGTCGCCTTCTCCAATCCCATCATATTGGTAGTTAGCCAAGATGACGACATCGGGATTCAAGGCAATCAGTTTTTCAATATCGAAACTACCCTTCAAAGTTGAACCAACGTCTTGGGCCTGATCAAAGCCCGCAGACCGTTCCTTCAACAGGTTATACAAGACACCGGAATAATTGGCCGTATCAAAGGTCGACGTTGCAACTACCTTTTCAAAGGCATCCGGACCGGCAACTGATAACAAGTTTTGATAGTAGTAAGGATAGTAGGCTCGTGTAACCTTTTTAGGTACTCGCACCTTCCGGCCGCGAACATCCTCAATCAGCCGCGTCGCCACCGTCGGTGTTTCTCGCTGACGATCCCCCAACCCTTCCAATTCCTTAATCCCAGCAATGCCAAGGAAAAAGCCGACGACAACAATACTCCAAGAGAGGGATTTTCTTATTTTCATCGTGAACCCTCTTCAATCGGTCGCAAAGGAATGATGGCTAAGTGTTGATCAACTGTTTCCTTCATTTCTAATTCAACGCCATACAAGTCCTCTAACCGGTCCTGTTGCAAAGCCCGGTCCGGATCCCCCGCAGAAATCAGCTGACCACCCTGCATCAGATAAAGGCTATCTGAAAACCGGGCAGCCAGGGTCAAATCGTGGATAACAATGATGCCCACAATCTGATGGCGATGAACATAGCGTTGCAGCGTTTGCAAGTACTGTAACTGCTTTTTAATATCCAAAGCAGACGTGGGTTCGTCCGCAATAATGACCGTTGGCTGCCGGACCAAGGCCTGCGCCAAAACCACCAGCTGTTGCTGTCCCCCTGAGAGGTCAGCAAACTGTTGGTCTGCCAAATCGCTAATTTCTAATTCATCCATGACCGATTCAATCGCCGCCAACTGGCCGTCGTTGACTCGAAAATCCAAGTCACCATACAGCCCCAATAAAATAAATTCAAAAACCGTAAAATATTGGTCGGCCGTGACCTTTTGTGGGATATAGGAAATGTTATGGTCCTTTTCAAAAGTCACTTGCCCATCTTTTTTCTCAAAACCCAATAGTGCTTTGAGAAAAATGCTTTTACCAGAACCGTTGACACCAATAATGGTCGATAAGTGTCCATCTTCAAAGCGACAATTCACATCCTGTAGGATTGGCTTTTCTTTCTTTTGAACCGTTAGGTTCTCTACTAAAATTGTCATGAACGTTGCCCCTTTCGAATGGCCACCAAGCACATGAACGGTACGCCAACCAAACTAGTAATAATGCCCACCGGAATAATCGTCCCAGGGATTAAAGCTTTGGAAACAATCGCCGCCAGTAGCAAGACCACAATCCCCATAATCGCCGATCCGATAATCGTAAACCGGGCATCGTTACCGACAAGCACTTTGACAAAGTGTGGCGCAATCAAACCAATAAAACCAATCGTCCCAACAAAGGAAATGGCCACAGCCTTTACCAGCGCCGAAGCAAAGAAAATTAAAAGACGCGTTCTTTTGACGTTGACACCCATCGACTGGGCGCTTTCATCAGACAGCTGCAAGAGATTCATTTCCCAACTTTGCCGATAAATCAGTACCAGCACAATGTAGAGAACAATAAAGACCACTAAGACACTATCCCAGGAAGACTTTGATAAATCACCAAGGCTCCAGGTCGTCATTCGTTGTGCATTCCGCTCGCTAGCAAAGTACTTGGATAACTCCTGCAAAGAAGTAAAGAACAAATTAATGGCAGTCCCAACTAAGATAATCGTGTTCATACTCACTTGGCCAGCTGAAAAAATCAGCAAAATAACTGCACTGCCCAAAAAGCAGAAAAAAATGGCACTGGCCTGAACGTTTGCCTGACCAAAGACAAAGGGAAAACCCGATAGGATGCTCAGCGAGGCGCCAAAGCTAGCCGCCGATGACAATCCCAGGGTAAAGGGGGTTGCAATCGGATTTTTCAGCATATTCTGCATGCACAATCCGGCTAACCCTAAGGAAGCACCAACTAAGGTCGCTGTCAACGTTCGAGTTAAGCGCATCTTCAAGACGACACCCGCCAATTCCGGCTGCTGACTTGCTACATTCGTCCCTAGAAAGGACAGGGCGCCAAAACCATGATAGATATCGACTATCACTAAAGAGAAGGCCAAAAAGCCCATGAGGAGGAGGAGTAAAATTTTGCGGCGATTCTTTTCTTGATATGCCATCGTTAGGTCCCTTTCTGTTCGAAAACGGTGGTATGTCATGGATCCATGAACTTTGTTAAAACTTTTACTAAGTATCCACTATACGGAAAGTGGCCATTTCTGTCAATCAAAGTCAAGAGTCCCTTCTTTAAAATTCAGCAAAAATTGTTATCAAAAAACGGTTAAATCGGCCTTAATACGCATTTTAAATAAATTAAAAAAATATAAATATTTAAATTGATTAATTGAATAAATTATCCCCAGACAACAAAAAAGAAAAGGATTGACCGCTCTCATCTTCGATCAATCCTTTTCTTGAAAAATATTTTGTTGTGGACCTTTAACCCATGTATACTTGCAATTCACCAATTACTGATTTGCTAATCAACACAGTTATGCACCTTAAAAGGACCAGGGAGTTTAATCGTTGCCCCAACCGGTCCTTTCATCTCTCACCAATGCAGATTAAGTGAAACGACGCACGGACATCACGCGGACCGCTCTGCCTCTTCACAAAGTCTCTCCTCTTTGCTATAAATAAAAGACATAACAGTGTCACAACAGTTACATTCTACCGAGTTTTGTCCACTCTTTTCAAGGGCTTTTGGTTGTCAAGCGTTAACCACAACTGTCAAGCAATTTTAAAAAGACCATTTTATCATCCCCCGAGATGGTATAATGTTCAATAATCCACAATATTAATTTTCATTTAATCGAAAGGGCACCATGGAAAATCCCCAACCCGTGACAACCGAACGCATTTTTTACGCATACCTGAAGGTCGCCCGAGTCGCTGAGAGTACAAAAGATATTTCATTAGCCAAAATCGCTGAAGAATTGGGTGTCTCCAGACAAGCTATCTACAAAAATCATTTTCAAAATATTGAGGAGCTAACGCAATCACTGCATTATTACGTTGATAATAAACCATACCAACAGTTAAAGTGCTTTGCCTTTCATGACAAAAACCATTCCTTCAAAGAATTACTAAATTTTTTCGCTGAAAACGTTATTCCATCACTTTATGAAAAACATGAATTCCTCGGTGTTTTTTATTCAAAAGTAGCAGATCCAGCCTGGCGTCCCTATTTACATCAACAGTACATCGACATGCTCATCCCCTACTTTAATGGTGCAAATGGAAACCAACATGAATTAACCTCACAAACACTTGCTGAGCTTACGATTAACCAAGTCATGGCCGCTATCAGTATCTGGCTCACGCATGAAGAGCCTATTAAGCCTGAGATTTTCGCTCAACGCTTTATCTATCTTTTCTCAAATTCTATTCTTGATTTAGCTGAAATGAGCGATTAACCCATTAGCACTGATTTTCTTTCACAAAAAAAGCTTCCACCTTAACGGTGGAAGCTCTTTTATTAATTAAGAAACATAACCTACCCAACCAAAATCCGGCTGAATAACCAATTTTTAATGTTCCGCCTTTGAATCCAAATCAATTTCATCCAATGGAATCAACTTTGACTTCTTAACAATCTTATAGACAATGTATGGGATGACGACAATTGGCACTGACAGATAAGTCATGCCAATCTTTTCCCAATCAAAGTGAGTAAAGGAAGTTGGGTCTTGCAAAACAATCACTACGATTGACAAAACAATGGCCAAAATCGGACCAAATGGGAACCAGCGCGCCTTATAGACCAACTTGTTCAAGTCCTTACCTTGGCGAACATAGGCACGGCGAAAGCGCAAATGTGCTAAGGCAATTCCTAGCCAGGCAATAAAGCCAGACAGACCTGAGGCAGCAACCAGCCAAGTGTAGGCTTCACTACCACCCTTAATATCTGACAAGAAAGCAAACATTCCAACGAAGACCGTCAACAATAGGGATGCCCAAGGAACACCAAACTTTGACAACTTAGAAAATACCTTTGGTGCCTGACCCTTCTTGGCCAAGGCGTAAAGTGTTCGGTTCGCTGCATAAGTAGCTGAATTCGCTGCTGAAATAATTGACGTCAAGATAACTGCGTTCATTAATGAGGCGGCAAAAGCGATACCAGCATTCTTGAAGACAATCGTAAATGGTGAAACCGTGATGTCATTGTTATTAGCAGCTGACAACAAATTTGGATCCTTGTAATAAACCAAAGCAGAAATCACAAAGATTGCGCCGATATAGAACAACAAAATCCGCCAGAAGACTGAGTTAATCGCCTTTGGCACTGATTTTGATGGGTCCTTTGCTTCACCAGCAGTAATGCCCACCATTTCTGTTCCTTGGAATGAAAAACCAGCAACCAAGAAAACCGACAAGACACCCTGGAAACCACCAACAAAACCGTGGTTACCAACGGACAGATTATGCATGACGTTTTGGTTTGAGTGAATAACCCCAAAAATGGTCAAGACACCAACAAACAAAAAAAAGACAATGGTCACAACCTTGATTGTCGACAACCAAAATTCCGTTTCACCAAAAGTCGAAACAGAAAAGAGATTAATAAAGAAAATCAGTGCCAGCACAACCGCTGAGAAAACCCAAGCCGGTACGTGAGGCAGCCAGAACTGCGCGACCAAACCAACCGCCGAGATTTCAGCCGCAATGGTAATCGCCCAGTTAAACCAGTAATTCCACCCAAGGGCAAAGCCCATAGCCGGTTCAATAAAACGATTACCGTATTCTGAAAACGAACCAGTGGTTGGCATATAAGTTGCCATTTCACCAAGGGAAGTCATCAGGAAGTAAACCATGACACCCATTACCAAATAGGCAGTAATGGCGCCCATTGGTCCAGCTTGTGATACCGTTGCCCCAGAGGCCAAAAAGAGCCCCGTTCCAATTGATCCACCCAAGGCAATCATGGAGACATGACGTGTCTTCAATTCCTGCTGGATGGCATTTTGATTTTGTTCAGCCATTTGCATGACTCCTTCATATGAATTTCAAACAATAAAAAAACCCGTTTTTGTCACAAAACAAAAACAGGCGGTAAATTCGTTCAATAATGATAGCAATGATTAGCAAAGCGCACCGTTAAAAACGACAGTCCGATGAATCTTCTTCACCAGCCCAAGGAAAATTTTTGACCCAAAATTTCCTTTCGGCAACTGCACCTTTCACCCTCAGTCTTCGTCTTGGCCAGACTCTTCAGGGCTACTCATTTTAGTTGCGACCTCTTTGTTTGTTGTTCCTACCATAACACAATTTAAATATCACCGTCAACTGCAAAAATAACTAACCAACTTTTAACGTGCTTTAAGTAAACCTTAGCAGCTAAACGGAAGTAAATATAGGCCAGTAAGAAAGCGCCCAACACCGTGGTAAAGGACAAATCACTCCCAATCATCTTATTGCCAGCTAACACAATCCACGTTAACACAAAGACAGTCTGAATGGTGGTCTTGACCCAGTGGGCCACGTGAAATCGATGAACTAGAATGTTGTCAAATTCAAAGAAAAACAAGGCCCACATTGCCAATGATAAATCAGGCATCGTTTGATCTAAAGTTAACCCGTGATTCCAGGTTAAGAAAACTATTGCCGACCAAATAATCATACTGATAAAGAAAATTGCAGTCACGTTAATCGCCCACCAAGAGCCAACTTTAAAGCCCAAAGATCGAATGAAAAACGCCCAGAAAATATTAACTAACCAAATGAACCACAAACTTCCCATCATATTAGCAGGGCCTGCTAAAAATAAGAAATGACTAGCAATTTCTTGGGCTATAATGGCAAAAACAGTATCCATTAATTCTAAAAAACCACTATTGAAGCGCAGCATAATCGATAGAATAATAAAAAGTGCTAAAAAGCACTTTGACAAATATGATCTCTTTTTTAATGGTGATATTAACACAAGACGGTCCTCTTCGATAAATAAATAACATTCTTATGTAAAAGACTTTACGTCATGTAATAAAAAAAAGCAAAGTGAAACTATTTTAATCAAGAATTGTTCTTAATTAAAATAGTTGATACCCATAGCTGCTCGAACCTCTTTCATGGTTTCTTCAGCTCTTTGATTGGCTTTTTCTGAGCCATGTTTCAACATGGCTAATACCTGATCCATGTTTTGTGCGTACTCTAACCGGCGCTCACGGATTGGTGCCAATTCAGCTTCCATCACGTCCAATAGGTGTTTCTTAAGCTTCATATCACCTAAGCCCCCCGCCTGATACTGTTCCTTTAGCTCTTGTACTCGCCCTTGATCGGGGTCAAAAATATCTAAATAAGTAAAGACGACGTTGCCTTCAACATGCCCCGGATCCTCAACACGAATATGTGTTGGATCGGTATACATTGACTTGACCTTCTTAGCCAAGGTATCTGGGTCATCAGAGAGGTAAATTCCATTATTCAAAGATTTAGACATCTTAGCGTTCCCATCAATTCCCGGCAGACGACCCTGCCCTTTTGGTGGAAAAACGCCTTCAGGCTCAACAAAGACATCTTTTTGATAAGCATTATTGAATGAACGAACTAATTCACGTGTCTGCTCAATCATTGGCTTTTGATCGTCACCAACTGGGACTTTTTTGGCCTTAAAAATCGTAATATCGGCAGCCTGGGAAACTGGATACATTAAGAAACCAGCAGGAATCCCTTCCCCGAAGCCCTTTTGTTGAATTTCAGTCTTGACTGTTGGATTACGCTCTAACCGTCCTAATGAAACCAGATTCATAAAGTACATCGTTAATTCAGCTAAACCTGGAATTTGAGACTGGACAAAAATAGTTGATTTCTTTGGGTCCAATCCAACAGCCAAGTAATCTAAGGCAACTTCCGTCAATGATTGTCTAATTTTTTCAGGATTTCGAGCGTTGTCTGTAAAGGCTTGGGTATCCGCAATCATAATGTAGGGATCAAATTCCCCAGAGTTCTGCATGGCCACTCGATTTTTGAGAGATCCGATATAGTGACCGATATGTAGTTTCCCGGTTGGACGATCACCGGTTAAATAAATTTCTTTTTCCATGGCTTCTATTTCTCTTTCTAGTTATTAACTTCTCCATTATAACGAAATCAAACTCGACTTGCAGGATTCTTGTTTTATTGTTATATTATGAGAAAAAGATTAGAATATTTTCACACTAAGGGGGAATCAATATGAAATATGCTGTTGTTGGTGCGGGTGCGATGGGACTGCGATACGGTCTCTTGTTGCAAGAAGAAGCTGGCCTAGACGTTGACTTTGTTGAGCCAACACAAGGCTCTGTTGACGTCATTAAGGCACAAGGCGACGTTGTTTACCGATCAGTTGACCACGAAGACAAGACGCCCATTAAGGTGAACATATATTCACCAGAAGAATATGAAGGCACCCCAGATGTCTGGATCTTCTTCATGAAGCAAATGCAATTGGCAGATGCTTTGCAGCGCTTGCAACCTAAGTTCCAAAAGGGACAAACTGCTTTGGCAGCCATGAACGGTATGGGTCACATTGAAAAGATTCAAAAATATTTCGATGACAAGCACATTATTGGCGGAACAGCCATGATTGCCACCATTTTGAACAACTTTGGTGATGTCGACTTTATTGGGGAAACAAGTTCCGTTTATGCAAACTTGACCCAGAAGCCATCCAAGGTCATGGATGAAGTGCAAAAGGATTTCCAAGCAGCCGGCTTGAATCCTTCATATTCTGAAAACTTTATGGGAACATTGTTGACGAAGGTTACCTTTAATTCAGTGGAGAATTCAATCGCAACCATGTTCCAATCCCGCATGGGTCACTTGATTGAATACAAGGATTTCGTTTCCAAGATCGCCGCACCTTTGGTAGCGGAAGTTTATGCTGGTGCCAAGGCAGCCGGCATCGAATTGATTGAAACAGAACAGGAAATGTTGGAACAAGTCGATTACGTTTCTCGCGTTGGTAACCCACTCCACTTCCCTTCTATGTATCAAGACTTCGTTAAGGGTCGTCCAACGGAAGTTGACTACATCAACGGCTACTTGGCTGATTTGGCCGAAAAGAACGGCGTACCGGCTCCTAACCAACGTTTGATTACCAACTTGGTTCATCTTGCGGAAGCAATGCGTGAATTTAACCCACCAGTTAACAAGCTCGCACAACCAGAAAAGTAAAAATTATAGTAAGAATCGCTGATAACGACTGATAGCACATTATTAAAGAGCTTAAAAGCTCCTTACCTTTCCAGTCAAATCAACGGTTTTTTAATTGCTTTTTTAGACAACAAAAAAGCCGCAACCGAAGTTGCGACTTTAATAGTAGCTCGTGAGAGAATCGAACTCTCGATTCCGCCGTGAAAGGGCAGCGTCTTAGCCACTTGACCAACGAGCCATGGTCAGTTGTTACTTGATATCTCTATCAAACAACTATATCAGTATATCAAGGTAAGACGCTTTCGTCAACACTTAAATCAAAAAAAGTTTATTTTTTTGATTTTAGTACCAACCATACTGCAAATGATGAGCCAATGCGGCCTGTGCAGTCCCGTAACGAGCAGCGATATAGGCTTTCATTGCTTGCAACTGATCTTGATAATCAGTTGAATTACCACCATAGCGAGCACGCAAAGTTGGTGATAACTGGCCAATTCCAAAGTAAATGCCGTTTGTCGCATTCACGTTGCCACCGGATTCCTTCATAATGATGGTTTGAAGGGCCTGCTGTTCAGCTTGATTATAATCCAAGTTGTTGGCTTGCACCGCCTGGCTTTGCTGGCTAGTTACTATCATTGGAGCCGCTTGCGATGCAGGAGCCTGTGAAACCGCTCCCTGAGAACTGGCTAACTGCGATGCAGGGGCCTGTGAAACCGCTGCCTGAGAACTAACTGACTGCGATGCAGGGGCCTGTGAAACCGCTGCCTGAGAACTAACTGACTGCGATGC
>NZ_LDUY01000010.1 GCF_001038455.1 Fructobacillus sp. EFB-N1
CACGTGGAACTTTCAAAGTAGAACAAACCATTGAAAAACGTCCTGAAAAAGTGAATGAACGGAAAGAATTTGGGCACTGGGAAGTTGATACTGTTCTCTCTAGTCGAGGTCAAGATCGAACATGTGTGGTTACCTTTTTAGAGCGCCAAAGTCGTGTCTATTGGGCAATCAAGGTACACAATCGAACTAAGGAGGCCATGGCAACTGCCTTTCAACGTTTCATGAACTCGTTTGGCAGCACTGTAAAAAGTATCACTGTTGATCATGGAAAAGAGTTCTCAGGATATCGTGAGTTAAGAGATACGTACAAGATATCGGTATATTTCTGCCATGCGTACTCCCCATGGGAACGAGCCAGTAATGAACTATTCAACCGTAAATTACGATACTTCTTTCCGAAGAAGTCTAACTTTCGAGATGTTGATGAGCAGCGACTTTATGAGGCAATTGAGTTGATCAACAATCGACCCATGAAGTTACATAACTACCAGACGCCACTAGAAGTTTTTCGGGGTTGTTCGAATTAAACTTGTAATCTGCCAAATTAATAAAAATTAAAAAGTGAGAGGGATTTTTTCTTGAAGAAGATTGAAAGCATTATCGTTACAAAAGTGAGTATTTTAAAATAGTAAAAGAAATCGTTTTCTTTTTAAATTTGTCTTTTTATAAAGATGCCTTTATAATAAAATTAAAATAAACGAAAATAAAATAAAGGAATGTAAAAATAATGGATACAAATATCAGGAAAAAGTATACGATTTACCAATCACGCCGCGCTTGGCTGGTTGCATCGAGCGTCTTAGTTTCAGGTGGTTTGACTTTAGTGGATGGTGATCAACAGATTAGTGGTCATGCTGCTCAAGTTCAGAGGACAGAAAATGTTCGAGCTAATGACGGCCAATTGTCTGCCAGGATGAACCTCGACCAGGCTGATTTTGGTATTGATGTCGACATCGAGGATAACGACAAGAGGGAAAATGAGGCGGATGACGATTTCACTGTTGATAGTCCGCGCCCTGAGCGGCGTCATCAGAGACTTGGAACGGTTGTGGTCGTACCAGAAAATCCAAAGGACAGTGGAGATAAGCAAAAGGGACCGGATAAAGAGGGTTCGCAGCCAAAGCAAGAGCAAGAGCAAAAGCCGGCTGACAAGGGTGGCCAGTCAAAAAATCCGGGAGAAACTGATTTAGCCAGGCAGCCATTGCCTTCGTTGTATGAGCAAACGACTGATGCTTATGAAAAATTAGTCAAGTCCTTGCAGATCAGTGAACCGAATGTAAATGGCAGTGGGGACGCTGTGTTAGACAGTGATCAGCGCCATATCGCTAAACCTGGACAGATGATTTTTGGTGAGCCAGATAAGCCGTTGCTTGGCTTAATCGGCACTAAAAATGATTATTCCAACGTTTCTCAAATGCGCTTAATGGTTGATGAATCATTCACTCAAAAAATAATGGACCAATTTAAAGGGATTCTTGGTGAAAATCAGAAAGGAACAAAAACAAGTTACTTCCCAAGTCAAAATACTCTCGTTTTGGGTGGGGGAATGCCCTTAACAGCAGGTATTTATTCCTCGAATAATGCTCCATTAAATCCAGAAAGTTATTATAAGATGTTCCAGGCAACACTGAGTTCCGTTGCTAATGTGTTGAGCATCGGGATGGTTAATGATAAGCTAACGAACAATTATGACCAAGGTCAATACGGAATTTATCTCCGTGTCGCCGTACCGCACGGAGTTGACCCAAATGAATTTGTTAAGACGCTTAACTTAGATAGTACTCGTTTTGCAGCAGAAATGAACTTTAATGTCACACTTGGTATTGACCGACTAATCGAAGCGGTACCAGGCTTGAGTCAAATTTTGTCGCAGGGACTGGGCCTGCCAATTAGTGGTAATGTTGGTTCTCTTGTCGATGCCGTCTTAGGTAGGGTGGTTGATCAGTTAAACCAAAAGTATGGCACTAATTTATCTTTCAAAAATTCAGACAGTCCGTTTTACCCAATCACGATTTATCCAAAAGCAACTAAGGTTAACAATCAGGATGACCCAGCTGCGTTGTACTTGCTGGTTCGTGGAGATGAGTTAAACCGCTATAGCGGTGTAGTGACAGAGGCTAAGATTATACTGACGAAGTTCTTTATGGAGGCGCTGTCTTGGGGCGGGAACATCAAGGGTGGTGCTTATGGCTACTTGAACTTTGATTTAAGCCGATACCAAGGCAATATGAGTAGCCAAGAAATGCAAAAGTATTACAATGCCGATGGTCAGCATCCAGAACGTCTGGCAGATTTGAAGGTTTACGCTGATGATAGCCCATACAAGGTTTTGACTCGGTACCAGTTACCACCGCAGCAATACGGTCAGGCCTTCTTGTCTTTGAACCTGATGGATAGCAATGATATGTTGTCGCGGTCGAGCCATGATTATGGTGAAAATGGAGATTTGGGTCGTGACGTTGTGCTTAAGAGGGCGGACCAAAAGACAGTCCACCCATTACCAGTATCAAAAGTGCCAACGTGGCGGGCTTACATTTCGCTCTTTGACCAAGAAAAAGTCTTGAATACCAAGGAAGTGGCTGGCCATTCTGAAGAATGGGCCGAAGTTGACCACCAAGACAGAGTACTGCCTGGTCAAGATCTGGACCACCGTATTGTGAAATTAGCTAATGGGCAGAATTTTTATGATCAAGCATCGCGCTTTGACCGAGTAATTGACTACTTTGACCACCAAGTATTGCTTGATGGACAGGGTTTTCACCCAAGTCAAAATGTGCGATCCCTCCGCTTGGAACGTTCTGTTGATCCGGCTGGACAAAAGAATAGCCGTGAGGACTTTGCCATCTATAATCGGCCATTTACGGTTTACTATAATGGTGAAATGACGTTAGCAAATGGTCAGGTTGTGCCACTGCGGCCAACAAAGCTAACGGTCTTCCAGGAAAACCAGACCTTGCAATCACCATTGGATAGCCAGCGGCACTCAGCCTTTGCAACCATCGAAAAGCAGGGGGAGTACCTCTTTAGCTTGATTAGGCATTTGCAGCCAAAATTATTGGATCAAATGATTACCAATTATGGCCAACAAATTCAAGCGGTGGTTAGTGAATCAAATCGGAAGTTGGAGGCTAGTCAAACAACGAATGGTATTCGTTTGGTGCAAAAGGAACAACTTGACCAATTGCTGGCCATTCAGAACCAGGCAACGAAAAATCACCAACTAGCACCAGCAATATTAAACGCAAATCGCGATTTAGCTTACCAACAAATCGACCGAGAGGCGCTTAGGACCAAGGTCGCGATTAATAATGCTGCGGAGCTAAGCAAGGAACAAAAGCAAACATTACTCGACCAAGTGGAGGCAACTGCTCAGACTGGGAAGAACGATGTTGGCCTGGCAACAGAGGTAGAATCAGCTCGTCGTGTCTTAGGTGGAGTTATCGAGGGTCTGCGAACAACTTTCTTAGGTAAGGTTGAGAAGGACGAGGCCCAGGTAGCTGTGGCACAGGCTGGGCAAGAAAAGAAGCAGAAATTTGCTAAAATTGCCCATGTTGACCAAGAAAGCTTACACAAACAAGAAAAAGCAGTGGACCATGAGGTTGTCTTTTATCAGAAACGAATCAAGCAAAGCAAAACGGTGGTTGAGTTGGCCCGGGTACTAGCTGATGGCTTACATGCAATCAATGACGTGGCCAATCCTGATTTACAAACCAATTATCAGCCAGTTAAGCTTGATGAAATAAAGGTTGCGGTTGCTGCCTTTGAAGAACGGGGGCGGTCAACTAAAGAACGTTTTCAAAAAATTGCCCATGTAGAGCCAGCAAGCCTGATTGGGCAGGAACAATTGGTGGATGAGGCAGTCAAGCAAGGAGTAGCGGCTATTCGGATTGCCAAAACAAAGCAAGACCTCAGGCAGGCACTTGACCGAGCATTTGCGTTGGTCGAAGGCGTTGCTAAGCCACAGCTCATTAAAGAATTTCAACCAGTTTCGGCCACTGATCGCAAACAGGCGATTGATAGAGTAATGGCTGCCGGTGAACAAAAAAAACAGCAATTCAAGCAAGTCGAACATGTTGAGCCTGATAGTCTCAACCAGCAAGAAGGCCTTGTAAATCAGTTAGTTCAAAAAGCAACTACGGTTCTTCAGCAGGCCAAAACCAACGGCGATTTAAACAGTTCGCTGGTAAAGGTGGTTAAAGATATCAATGCGGTTGCTAATCCAACCCAGTTGATTGCTTATCAGCCAGTTAGTCAACATGATATTGATCGTGCAGTGGCGATTTTGAAGCAAATTGGGCAAGAAAAAAGTGATTCCTTCAATCAAATTATCGGTGTCGATCCGATGAGCTTGGCTAATCAGCAAGCCAAATTGAATCTGATAATTTCTAATGGTATCGAGAAATTAAATCGAGCGGAAACGAACCGTGAATTTGAGAAAAGCTTCCAAAAGACGTCCCAAGCTATTCGTGCTGTTGAAAATCCAACAATTCAAGAAATGTTGAAGGAGCCAACGGTAGATGAAAAGACCCTGTCGATTAAGTTCTTAGAACAAGCTGCCCAAGACCAACGAGACCTTTTCCAAAAGGTTGCACATGCCGACCAACAGAGCTTGGCGCAGCAACTATCAATCTTAGAAAAAGCTCTCAAAGCCGGAACAAAAGCAATTAACCAGGCAAAGACGAAGGGAGAACTAGCCAAGGTCAGCGACCAGGCGCTAATAAAAATCAGGGCAGTAGCGAAGCCAGTAGTAGAATTTGCTTACCAAGAAGCGACCGTTCATGATGTCAATGTGGCCTACGGCAATCTTTTAGATATTCTTTCGGCCAAGCGTAAGCAGTTTGCAGCAATCTTGCACGTTGATCCAATTAGTTTGTCGAAGCAACTCCAACTTTTAGACTTGATTAAAAAATCCACGACTATCGAACTGAATCAATCGATGATTCAAAAAGATATTCAGGTAGCTTACGACAAAGGAGTTCAGGCTATCAATTTGGTAGCAGCGCCAAAAATTTTAAGCGAATACCAACCGGTCACGGCAGAGGAACGCCACCTGGGTGAACACACCTTGCGAAATGCCGGTGAGGCAAAAAAAGCTGATTTTGCAGCTGTTAGTCATGTCGATCAAGAAAGTTTACGGGCTCAGCAATCAGTTGTTGACTCAGTCCTAGCAACCGGATTGCAGGAATTGCAAAAAGCAAAAGCTGCTGGTGCCTTTCGCAATGCTGTGGCCGACAACCTTGATCGTATTCAACGAATCGAAGCGCCTTCAATTCAAAAGGATTATCAGCCGGTAACCGATATGGACCGTTACTTAGCACGGCAGGCAATTAACCATGCTGGTGAGGCCAAAAAGCAAGCCATTCTTGCTGTCGAACATGGCGAGAAAAAGAGCATCCAGCAGCAAGTTAAAGCGGTTCAGCAAGCGATTACACAGGCACAGCAGGGTGTTGCCCAAGCAGCAGTTCAAGGTGAATTAAAGCGGGCTGTTCAAGCTGGCTTTGATTCGATTGCTAAAATTGTCGGACCAACACTGGAAGTCGATTACCAACCAATCACCAAGGCTGATCAAAATCAGGCACTTGTGACCTTGAATCAAGCAGCAAATGATAAAAAAGCCACTTTTGCCACCATTGATCATGTTGATTCGGTTAGTCTGTCCTTACAGTCAGGTTTGATTGAGAAAACCCGAGTGAATGGACAGCAGCTGCTATTGGCTGCCAAAATCAAGAAAGACCTTCGCCAAAGTTTGGCGGATGCATTAACGCAAATTGACCAGGTGGCTGATCCAATCAAGGAAATTGGTTATCGTCAAGTCGAGGCGAACAATCAAGCAGATGCCAAGGAGCAGTTGAAGGCAGCCAGTGAGGCTCAAAAACAAAAGTTCGCGTCTTTGGTAGGTGTTGATCCCGAAAGCTTGGCCAAGCAACAGCTTTTAGTTGACCAAGCAGCAGATACTGCAAGTCAGGCTGTTGACCAGGCACAAACAGACGGGGAGCTAGTCACTGCTTGTCAACAGGGCCTGACAGCGATTCGTCAAATTGCAGCACCTGTTATTTTGGAAGAACTGAAGCCAGCAACGATAGCTGATAAGAAAGTAGCTAAGGATCGTCTTAGTCAGGTCGTTGCAAAACGTGAGGAATCTTTCCGGCAAATCAGTCATGTGGATCAGGCTAGTTTGGCTCAGCAATTACAGTTATTGAACCAAGCTCTGGCGCAGGGACAAGAAGCCATTGACCGAACGGCAACTAAAGGGGATTTGAACCAATCTGTCACACAGGCTGAGCAGGCGGTCACTAGTATTAGTCAGCCAAGCATATTGCCTCTTTTCCGGCTGGTCAGTCAGGATGAAAAATCAGCTGTCGATGATCTATTGGCACGGCAGGTTAATCTGAAAAAAGGTCACTTTGATGCAGTTACTCATGCTGACCCAGAGAGCCTCAGCCAACAAAAACAGGCCGTTAATCAAGCGTTGACACAGGCACACGATTTAATTGCCAATGCCAAAACAAAGCAGGATTTGAACCAGGCATTAGTAGCTGGCTTGCAGACTATTCAGGATGTTGTCGAACCGGTCGTTCAAACGCAATTCCGTTCAGTTACCCAGGATGACCGCAACCAGGCGCTGGAAATTCTTAACCAGGCCTTTTTGAAAAAGCAAGAGCATTTTTCCGACATTAAACATGTGGATGATCAAAGTCTAAAGACGCAAGTTGCTGCCCTGAAGGCTGCTCGAAAAACAGCAATCGCGATTCTTTCAGCTGCTGAAAATCAAGGACAGTTGCAAACTGCCTTGCAAGCAGGACTAAGTGGCTTGAACCAAGTGACCGACCCAGAAGTACAGTTGGCTTATCGACCAGTGACTCTCGCTGATAAAATCGGCATCGAAACGATGTTGACTCAGTATGGTCATGCAAAGCAAGAGCAATTTTCTAAGATGACTCATGTTGACTTGGAGAGCCTCAAACAGCAACAGCAACAAATTGATTGGATTCTGAAACAAGCTCAGGAGGCGCTTGCTCAAGTAAAGTTGAATCAAGATTTAACTGCTGTCCAAAAGCAGGCAGTGGCCCAGATTGACTTAGTGGCTGATCCGGTTCTGATTTTTGCTTATCAAGCAGTTACCGACCAAGAGAAAACACAAGCAGAACAACAACTTAGTACCGCCGGCCAGGCAAAGAAGGCGACTTTCTTGGTCATTAATCATGTGGATCAGGCTAGTTTGGAAAATCAGTTGGCCCAGTTGGCATATGTTTTGCAAACCGGCCATCATTCAATTAAAAAAGCAACGGTTCACCATGAACTTGATTCAGCAATTAAGCAAAGCTTAGCTGATGTACAGGCAGTGGCGAAGCCAAGTCTAGCGCCAGAATATCGCCAAGCGACAGCCGACCAGAAGGTAGATGGTCAGCAGACGTTATCGGTGGTTGCTAAAGAAAAGATAGGACGTTTTGAAGCCCTTGATGGTGTCAATCAAGCAAGTCTGTTGGAACAGAAGACACTGTTGACAGGTGTTGTGAAGCACTATTTTGCTTTGATTGATCAGGCAGAAACTATTCATGATGTGCATGAGCTTGTCAATAAGGGCCTGCAAGACATTAACCAAGTTGCACAGCCAAAACAAAATTGGCAGGATCAAGTGGTTAACAAAGAAGAAATGCAAGCTGCTATCCAGGATGTGACGTCAGCGGGTCAAAATCGAATCCAAGACTTTGGAAAAATTACCGGAGTTGACCCTGATGAGCTGGCACAGCAACAGCAAGCCGTGAATAAAGTCGTCAAGGAAGGGCTGGTTACGATTAGTTTGGTCAAGAACCATGGCCAATTAAAGACTGCGGTTATTAAAATTAGGGAAGCCATTCAGGCGGTTCAATCACCGCAAATTCAATGGATTTTCCGACAACCGACTGATGCGGATCGGCAAAAAGCCAAGGGGGAAGTTCAACAAAAGGCGATTGAACAAAAGGAAATTTTCGAAAAAGAACCAGGGGTTGATACTGAATCACTAGCAAAGCAAGAAGCTGCTATTGATCAAATTGTTCAGCGGGCCTATCAAAAACTTGACGAAGCCACAGTGAATGCCAGCCTATTAACCATTGAACAAGAAGCAATAGATGCCATCGAAGCGGTTGGTCAGCCAGATATGATGCGTTCTTTCCAGCCAGTTGATATTGATGAAGCTAACCGTGCTAAGGGTGTGATTCAAACCGCAGGGGATGAACTGAAGCAACGGTTTAATGCGCTTGAAAATGTTGACCCAGTTAGCCTCCACCAACAAGTGGAACGGATTGATCAGTTAATGGCAGCTGCAAATAAACGGATTAATGATGCCAATACGAATGCCGATGTTGACCAGGTTCAAGCAGAGACTTTGGATGATTTTGCCATGGTTCCAGAACCAAGTACTTTGACGCCTAAGCGCGAAGAACGGACACAAGCACATCGGGCAATCGACTGGGCTGGTGCTAAGAAACAAGCGGAAATTGATCAGGTATCAAATCCTGATTTGTCAATCTATCAAGCGACTATTAATCAATTACGAGAAGCAATGGACCAAGCGCACCAAGCAGTTGACCAAGCAAAAACTGGTCAAGATCTAACAGAGCAATTAACAAAATTTGTGAAGGCGATTAATACTATTACGTTGCCAGAAGCGAACCAAGAACAGCCTAACCAAGAAGTTATTCAGGCGGCTCAGCAGCAAATTGACTGGGCCGGTGCTAAAAAGCAGGCAGAAATCGAGCAAGTACTAAATCCTGATGTATCAGCATATCAGGCTACTATGAATCAATTACGAGGTGCAATGCTCCAAGCGCACCAAGCAGTTTCTCAAGCAAAGACCAGTCAAGACTTAACGAATCAATTAACAAAATTCTTGAAGACCATTAACATTCTAACAGTACCGGTCGCTAACCAAGCTCAGCCTAGCTATGCTGAAATTCAGACAGCTAACCAACAGGTAAATCAGGCTGTCGAAAAGAAGCGAACAGCGATAGAGGCCGTAAGAAATGCTGACAAGCAGTCTTATGAAACGGCTATTGATCGTTTGCAAAAGGCTTTTGAACAGGCTCATCATGCAATTAGTCATGCAAAGACTTTGCAAATTCTTGATGGGGATGTCAAGACAGCGTTGAAGACAATCGAAGCGATTGCTGAACCAATTGTTACTCCAAGTAATTCAGCTACTTTGCCTGTTAATTCAGCTACTAAGTCTGGTACTGATGACAAGTCAGCTGTTATTCCTACTAATTCAAATACTAAGTCTGGTGTTCAATCATCTACTAGTAATTTAGAGGTGGAAGAGAAAACAGCCGTGCCAGCAAATTCATCTACGCAATCAAATACAGATAAGGAGAAAGCAGTAACACCAGTTACTCCAGCTGTTGCACCGGGGACAGATAGGAAGGAAACGGCGGTCCCAGCTACTCCAGCTGTTGAACCGAAGGCGGATAAGAAGGAGACAGCGGTACCAGTCAATCAAGCCAAAGCATTACACATCGATGACAAGCAAGTGGCCACATCAGTGAAAATTAGTGATAACAAGCTGGCGCAACTTGTAGTCCGGCAAGCTGAAATAACGAAGTCAAATGTAGGAGCACAAGAGTTATTAACCCATTTGTCGGGAAATAGTTCCGCGACAGCAAAGGATAGTCAAATTCAGCAAAAACAGGAAACAACGATTAATCAAAATGGCACTGGTCAGCACCATCAAAATGGTGACAATTCAAATCAAGCCAATTCAATTAGTGCTCTGCCAAAGACGGATTATGGTCATACAAAGAATCAAACATCAGTGAAAACGACTCTCTTGACAGCTTGGTTAGTGGTTCTGACAGGACTGGGTTTGATTAAGAAAAAGTATGATGATATTAATTGATTTTAACTGTTCTTAATAAAAATTAAAAAAATCACGAAGTTAGGTTGCGGTTGTTGTTTTTGAATAAAAAAACTTCTTTAACAGCCTGGCAGAAAAGCTTGATTAGTCACAGATTAATCGGGCTTTTTTGTTTGGAAATGTTCATGCAAAAATTCTTGAAAAAATGTGTTTTTAGAGACTTTATTTCCAAATTCGTTGTGCTATAATTGGTGCTTGATGACATTTGGAAAGGAGTAGCGTACTGATATTAGTGCGCGATATTACGCATATGCCAGCAGTATTTATGCGACGAGCACAGGCTCGTGATGTCTCTGAAATCGTTGCGATTTTGCAGACCGCCAAAGGTTATTTAAAGGAGCAGGGGATTGACCAGTGGCAATCCGATTACCCAAATGAAGCGACAGTCCAAGCTGATTTGGATGCGCAACAGGGTTTTGTCTTAGTTGTTGGTGACGAGGTGGCGGGATACGCTGCTGCCTTTGAAGGGGAAGACCCACTCTACACGGACATCAAAGACGGTAGTTGGGCTGATAGTGGTCACCCACATGACTATGCCTCACTCCATCGGGTAGCGATGTCGGACAAGTTCCGCGGCCAGCGGCTAACGCCACGTTTCTTTACGGCGTTAATTTCATTTTTCTATGCACGGGGTGCACGCGATTTTCGAATCGATACCCATCCAGGGAACATGCCCATGCAAAAGGTGATTGCCAATAATGGTTTTGAAAAGCGTGGTTCAGTTGATATGCTCGAAGCGGACCATATCTCAACCAAGCGTTTTGCCTACCAACTAATTATTAATGATTAAAGAAAAAACCGCTAATCAATTGATTGGCGGTTTTTTCTGAGCTATAATCTTGGCTTAAATTCACTTTTTTAAACTAATAGTGTCCCTAATCTTGTAGGGCCTGCATGGCTAGATGGTGGGGACCCTGATTTTTTCGATCGGATACCCAAGTGTAAAAGGTTAAATCAGGATTAGGTAAGAGGGCTAAAATTAAATCAACTTCCTTTTGGTAGTGCTTGGCATAGCCTTTTTGCATGGAGCTGACTAAGATTTTGGAGTCTGAGACAATCTCGACGAGTTGGCTGGTTTTTAGGATTGCTAATTCTGATTTAATCGCCCAAAGCAAAGCTAAAAATTCGGCTTTGTGGTTATCCTCACAGTCCGCCAAGTGAACTTTTTTTTGGTATTGCTGACCCTCTTGAACGAGAACAAGACCGGCACTGGCATGGTGGCTATCCTTTTGGAAAGCCGCATCGATTGCTAAACGAATCACATTTTTATCCTTTCTTGGACTTTTCTTCAGTTCTAACAATACCAGAATGCACCAGTAAATGGTAAAATAATAGATGTTTAGATACGGAACAAGGAGAACGTTTCATGCGTGTTATTCACGGTTTGTACCAACCGAAGGCGGACTGGTCCAATATTGCTTGGATTATGTGGTTATCTGTTTTAATCATTAGTCCTATTTGGGCTAGTGAGCTTTTCTATAATATTAATTGGTGGTGGACAACCTATACCATTTGTATGATTTTGATTGGTCTGTGGAATTTCTTTGGCCGGAAAATCATGCTTGAAAATCAAACTTTAACGATTAGTAGTGCCTGGATGATGAAGAAGCAAGTGATTGACTTGAATGACTCAGCAGTTAATTGGTTTTTTGACCAAAAGGCACTCATTATTGTCATTGGCGGTCGGCCGCGAGCCTACCACCTTTCGAAGAAAATGGCGCAAGCGCTGAAAGGAATGGCCTAAATGGCTGAAACAACACTGGTCACAATGACAATTGACCAAGAACAGGGGCGGTTAGATGCCGTTCTAGGACAGGCAAAATTACCTTATTCGCGGTCAACACTGGCTAACTGGATTAAAGAAGGATTAGTGTTAGTCAATGACCAAGCAGTGAAACGGTCTTATATGGTCAAAAAGGGTGATATTGTTAGTATTAATTCACCAGCAGTGAAAGAAACGGCACTCGAGGCTGAAAATATTCCCCTTGATGTTGTGTATGAAGATGATGATTTATTGGTTGTGAATAAACCGCAGGGGATGGTTGTCCATCCTGCGCCGGGCCATTCAGGTGGCACATTAGTCAACGCTTTGCTTTATCATGCTCCTCTATCAACGATTAATGGCGAATTCCGTCCTGGAATTGTCCATCGGATTGACCGGGATACTTCCGGTTTGTTGATGGTGGCCAAAAATGACCAAGCCCATCATGCTTTAGCAGCCGAATTAAAGGCTCATAAAACGCAAAGAATTTACTATGCATTGGTAAAGGGCAACTTTGAGGAAAATGAGGGGACCATCGATGCACCAATCGGTCGTCATCCTAAGGACCGCAAGAAACAGGCGGTGGCTGAGGACGGCCGTGAGGCCGTGACTCATTTCAAGGTGGTTGAACGTTTTGCCGGTTATACATTGTTAGAATTAGCATTAGAAACCGGTCGGACGCATCAAATTCGGGTGCATTTGGCTTATATCGGTCACCCGGTCGTTGGTGATAGCGTTTATGGTCATCAGGACAAGATTTTTAATATCAAATTGCCAGGTCAGCTTCTTCACGCAAAAACGCTTGTGCTGACCCAACCAAAGACACAAGAAGAACTTCGCTTTGATTCAGCATTACCACCTCTGTTTGAACAGGTATTGCAGGAATTACGTGAAAACCAGGGTTCATAATTGGTGGAAATCAGTTAGTAATGTCAACAGGCCCGACAGAAAGGACGAAACATGGCAAATAAAGTAGTGTTAGACCAAGATTCGATGCAACGAGCATTGACTCGAATCACTTATGAAATTTTGGAACGGAATAAGGGTGGCCAAAACCTCATTTTGGTAGGAATTAAGACCCGCGGTGAGTATTTGGCCCACCGGATTGCTGACCGTTTGGAACAACTCGAACAGGTTCAAATTCCAGTGATGGCGATTGATGTGACGAACTATCGTGACGACCATCTGGACAGCGGTGATGATTTGGGCTTGGACCCAGCTGAAAAGCTCAACATTGCCAACCAAAACATTGTCTTGGTTGATGACGTGTTGTTTACCGGTCGGACGACCCGGGCCGCCTTGGATGCTTTGATTCAAATTGGTCGGCCTCAGGCGATTGCTTTGGCCGTCTTGGTTGATCGTGGTCACCGTGAATTACCAATTCGAGCAGATTTTGTTGGAAAGAACATTCCAACGGCTCAAAATGAAAAAATTAAGGTCAAAGTCAAGGAATTTGACGGGGAAGACTCGGTTGAAATTGTCCACTAGGACAAGTTAATAAGTCTTACCCTGGAAAAATCAGGACTGGAGGGAATCCGATTTTTTCCGAAAATAGTAGATAATGAGAGAAAAAAGTATGGAACGGCACCTAATTTTAGAGGATGGCACGGTTTTTTCTGGCCAGGGATTTGGCGCACCAGCGACAACCTTTGGCGAGATTATTTTTGACACCGCTACCTCCGGCTATCAAGAAACAATTACAAATCCAATTTATGATGGGCAGATGATTGTCTTTGCGATGCCTGTTGTTGGCGCTGATGGCATCCATGCGGAGGCCTATGAGTCGACTACACCAAAAATTCGTGGTGTGGTTGTTCACGATTTAGCGGAAGTTTCCACTAACCGGCAGCGGCGGATGAACCTGGACCGCTTTTTGCAGCATCATAATATTCCGGGTCTATACGAGGTGGATACGCGCAAGTTAATTCGCCACCTTCGTGAAACGGGTCCTCAAAAGGCGACAATCGTTGATGTTGTCGACGATCACGCAGTTGACCAATTGGTGGCCACCGTGTTGACGAATAAACAGGTTCAAAACACGGCCACTCCGAAGGCCTATGCTAACCCTGGTCATGGTTTTCATATTATCGTGATTGATTTTGGTTTAAAGCACGGGATTCTGCGAGTCCTTGGTGACTATGATGCCAACGTGACGGTTCTGCCGTATACAACAACGGTGGATGAGGTGTTGACCCTGGACCCCGATGGCATTATTTTATCGACTGGTCCCGGTAACCCTGAGGACTTGCCCGATTCGGTTTTGACCTTGATTCGGGTGTTGCAGACGAAGATGCCATTGTTAGGCCTTGGCCTTGGGCACGAGCTATTGGCTTTGGCCAATGGGGCTGAAATTCAAGCCCTGCCGGCTGAGTACCATGGTATGAACCATCCAATCCAAGAAATCATCTCGCAACAGCTTTTTTATGCCCGGCAGGGGCGTGGCTATGTGATTGATGAGGATTCACTAGATGGCAAAAAACTCTTTGTAACCCACCGCGACTTGGTTGATGGCTCAATCCAAGGAATTCGTTTGCGAGACAACCCAGCCTTTTCGGTACAATTCTTTCCGGATGGGGCCCCCGGTCCTCTTGAAGCAAACGGAATCTTTGCGGACTTTTTTGAAACGGTAGCAGATTATGTACAAAAAAATAGTTGAAACGCCGGTTAAAAAAGTACTCTTTATCGGTGGTGGCGAAACAGATTTTGGCCTCCAGGGCGAAAGTGATGCCGCAATTTACCAAGTTTTGCCAATTTTAAATGGTCTTGGTTATACAGTGACAGTTTTGGATGATAATCCCTATTCGTTGGCCCTGGAATCACCGGCAGCCACCGGATTTTTGCGGACTCTGACTGTTCAAAACGTCAAAAAAATTATTAAGTCTCAAAAAGTTGACGGCGTGATGCCACTTTTTGGTGGCGTGCGGGCGTTGCGTTTATGGGATCAGGTTATTTCGGAGTGGCGTGAAGCGGATGGCGTTTTGCCACAAACACTTGGTTTATCGGCTAGTGAGCTGCACGAGGTTAATGATGGGACTTTACTTTTTGACCGAATTGAGGAGATTGGCCTAAGTGTCACCGCCTCGGCCGTGGTGCACAACCAAGAAGAAGCGAACGAAATGTTGCGCGATTTGGAATTGCCTTTGGTCATTCGGGCTCACAACCCAGTTCAGGGAACGACGAGGCAAATTGTTGATCGCTTGGATGATTTTGACCATGTTGTTAATCGGGTCATGGGCCAATCATTAACCAACGAGGTGTTGATTGCCAAGGCGATTAATGGCTTGAAGGAAGTCTCTGTTTTGGTTGTTCGTGACCGTGATGGCAACTGCCTGCAGGTCGGAGCTTCTGAAGATATGGATCCAATTGGCATCCATACGGCTGACTCGCTGTCAGTGGCGCCGGTTTTGACGGTTTCTGATCAAATTTTGCAGCAGATGCGGATTCAGGCCTTTGCGATTGCTGATTTGATTGGCCTCCGTGGTGTTTTACACGTTCAATTTGCCTTTGATGAAAAGACAGGTGAGATTTACGTGATTAAGGTTTCACCATATCTTGATCATCTAGCTAATCGAATGGCTGTGATGACCGGGTATCCAGTAATGTTGGTGGCTGCGCAGTTAGCAATGGGTAAGAAAATTACCGAAGTTTACTTGCCAAATGCCTTTCATGAAAAAACGGCGATTATGGAACCGGTGATGGACCACATTGTCGTCAAGTTGCCCGTTTTCTCTTTCGGCGACTTGGAAGCAATGGGTATTAAAGTTAATCGCCAGTTGAATTCCGTGCAAAAATCAGTTGGTTCCGCTTTGGGATTTGGTCGAACGTTTGTGGAAGCCATGGAAAAGGCTATTCGTTCAGCCCACTTCAATAACCGGTCGTTCTCACCCAAGTATATGGCTGATGTTTCAGATGACGAGCTGATTCAACAGTTGATTCATCCGCAAGATAACCGAGTTTTGCTCTTAATTGAGGCCCTGCGCCGTGGTTATGAAGTCGATGAGCTGGCCGAGTTAACCAATATCGATGAATTTTACTTTTATCAACTGAATCGGCTAATTGAAATTGAGCAGTCGGTTGACCGAGATAACATTGATGCAGATGCACTGCGACAGGCGAAGAAGTTTGGTCTTTCGGATGGTCTGATTGCCCGCTTTTGGCAAACTAATTTTCAAGCAATTCGTACCTTAGCTCGGCAGAATAATATCCAACCGACTTATAAGGCCTTAGAACCGTCGGCTGGTGAATTTCCCGAGCATGCTCGGCAATTCTTTGCAACCTTTGAAGAAGAAAATGAGTCGGAACCAATTTGTGCCCAGTCCGTTTTGATTATTGGTCCAGGGGCCTTTCGCATGGGGGACGGGGCTTCAGCTGGTTATATGACGAGCGTAACACTGTCCGAACTGCATCGACTCGATTATCAAACGATTATTATGAACAACAATGCGGCGGATCCGACCTTATTGCCACATCTGTCAGATAAACAGTATTTGGAGCCCCTTGAAGTTTCGGATGTGATGTCGGTGGTCGATAAAGAACAACCACATGCTATTTTGGTTCCGGGCAACCGTAAGAAATTGATTGAAGCGTTGCAGGAAATGGGTCAACACGTGATTGTTTTCCCAAAAGAAAAGCACCATCCGAGCGGACCCGAAAAACATCAATCAGAGTTTAGCTTGAACTTCTTCTATGATGGCGAAGAGAAGCACCCACTGGTCGTCACCCAGCACCGCCCTGGTGAAGTTCGTATTCTCGACCAAGCAATCGACCCAGCTCTTTTGGATGATTTGACGTTGGCCAGTCCAGGCCTGTATCAAATTATCTGGCGTGTCGATTTGGACGCCTGGGTCAGTAAGATTCCTTTGCCTGATTTACGCGTGGATACTTGGCTGCGGCCAATGCCATATGGACACATTGCTTACCTAACTAAGGTTTTGGACATTCCGTTGGGCCGGATGATTGTGCGAGCTTGGGTTGGTCAGCTAAATGAGGCTGACCGCCAATACCTAGCCGCTATTAAAGGTCAGCACGAAACGGCTAAATTAGCGATGGTAGCGAAAAATACAGACTTTGATTTACACTTGCAGCCTGATAAAGCCATTGATTTGACTCGCTTTGAAATGGGGGCCAAGGTGGTACCGTACGAAAGCGAGAATAGCGATGGGCAAGAGTAATCAATATCCAACTGAAATTTTATATGGGGTAATGGTCAGTGAAGGGAAGTCCGGCGACTATAAGGTCAAGGACGGCCAAAAGCTGCACCCCTGGCGAATTGGTAAACACACCAAGGGCAAGGTTGTTGGTCCTGGACAAATCTTTTTGACCGAACAAAATCAGAAGGTCGTGTTAATCAAAACGGCACCGTTACCCTTTAAGAACCGCCACCACTATCAGCCGATGGGGCGGTTTACTAGTGAGACGATGGTTGTTCCAGCTGATTTTCAAGAATAAAATGAAGAACAATCAAAAGGCTGCTGAATCAAAAACGATTCGGCAGCCTTTTTTGCTGGTTGAAAAATTTAATTTAAGTCGTATTTACGATTGACGTTAAAGAAGAAGAGCAAGCCGTTAATTGCGATGATGCCGGCTGAAACAATAAAGATAGCACGATAGTCAAAGACATTGGCGATAGCAGCTCCTAACATGGGGCCCATCACGGATCCGACCGCTTGGAAGGATTGATTATAGGAGAAGACCCGAGAAACCATGCCGGCCGGTGAGTTCTTGGTTAACAGGGTTTGAATAGCTGGCAACATGGTCGAATCCGAAATTCCAACCGCAAAACGTAAGAGAATCAATGTGACGACGGAAGTAACAAAAGCTGTTGGGACAAAGGCAAAGACGGCCATGACGAATCCAGCTTGAATCAGGTACTTGGTACCAATTTTATCACCCAAGCGACCAAAGACTGGCGCAAAAATCACCGTTGCCAAACCAGGCATGGCGGCCACAATCCCAGCAATGAAGGTCACGCTACCATGGTTGTGCAAGACTTCGCGGACGAAAAGGGAGACGATTGGGTTAATCGACATATTGACGGTTTGAATCAACATGGTGGTCAAGAAGAGTGAGACCATCAGTGATTTCTTTGGCAGTGTCTTCCAAGTCACCTTAGCGACAGGATTTTCTTCCTTACCCGCAGCAACTGGTCGTTCCTCGACCAAGAACCAAATAAAGAAGAAAACGATTAGAAGGATTAAACCAGTAATATGGAAGAGTGTTTGGTAAGAAACGACTGCAGCCATGGCGCCACCGAAGAGTGGGCCGATTAACTGGCCACCTGTAAAGCCGGTTACGATAATGCCCAATGAGCGACCCACTTTTTCCTTGGGCGTCTGGGTGGCAATAAGGGCATTGGCATTGGAAACGAAGCCACCTAAGGCACCTTGTAAAGCCCGTAAGGCCAGTAGTTCAAAGACGTTTTGGGCAAAGCCCATCAAAAAGAGGGAAATTGCCAACCCAAGGGCGGCGCGCATCATCATTAATTTGCGACCTTTTTTATCAGCCACCTTTCCCCAAATGGGTGAGACGACAGCGGTCACTAAAAAGTTGATGGCGAAAGCCACACCGGAATAAAAGGTTAATTCCGATTTGGAAAAGCGGCCCAACGTATCGATGTACAGGGGCATAAATGGCAAGATTTCAGAAAAGGCGACACCAGTCATAAAGACGGCGAGCCAAACAATCCAAACGTTTCGTTGCCAGTTAATCGCTCGATCAGGTGTTTCTCGATCAGGTTCAGTCATAAATTACCTCCTTGACTGCGAAAATTGATAATCTGCTAATCTAGTAGTTTACTCCTTTTTAAAAGGACTTGCACGAAAGGAAGATGACGATTGCGTGAAAAATGCAATCAAACTGATAGATAATTTTTAAAAAATCAGTGAAGTGATGGTCACTGAATAGGGACAATACCTGTCTTCATGGGCTTTATCTGCAATCATGATGCTGCTGATTTTAATTGGTGATAGTAATTGGGCTAACTGTTTGGATTCCTGATTTTTAAAAGGCTTGTTTGCCAGGTTAAAGTATTTTATAATAGGAAATACCTAAACACGTTTCCAAAAAAAGAAGGACAGCTATTGTTCTTTTTTTCATTTAGCTAACTCAGGCCGCTGCTGGGTAATCTTCATTTAAAGGAAGGTCTTTTTCAATGACCAAGTACAAGGAATACACTGCCAATGATGTAATGGAAATGGTCAAGGCCTACATGCCTGATGACCAGGTTGTCCAAGTGCAAGCGGCCTATGATTGGGCTAAGAATTTGCATGCCCAACAAAGGCGCCATTCGGGTGAGCCTTACATTGTTCATCCGATTCAAGTTGCTGGCATTTTGGCTGAATTAAAGATGGATGAAGCAACGATTGTTGCTGGCTTTTTGCATGATATTGTGGAAGACACCCCAGTCAGTCTGGAAGACGTGACGGAACATTTTGACCCCGTTGTCGGTCGGATTGTTGACGGCGTGACCAAAATCTCGAAAATTAAGTACCAGGATTCCAAGGTGCAACTTGCCGAAAACCATCGCAAGTTGCTTTTGGCGATGGCCAAGGATATTCGGGTTATTATCGTCAAATTAGCCGACCGGTTGCACAATATGCGCACGCTTGATGCTTTGCGCCCTGATAAGCAACGCCGGATTGCCCATGAAACCCTTTCAATTTATGCGCCCTTGGCGGATCGACTTGGAATTTCGGCCATTAAGTGGGAATTAGAAGACCTTTCCTTGGCAGTTTTGGAACCAGATGCCTACCACCAAATTGCTGGTCAAATGGACATGAAGCGTGAGGAACGGCTAAAGGCTATCCAAATTGCTGTTGATAAGATTGAAGACAGTATTCATGACCTTGGCTTGAAAAATGTTGTCGTTTATGGGCGACCAAAGCATATTTATTCCATTTACCGCAAGTTAGTTGATAAGCATAAGTCTTTTGGTGAAATTTATGACCTTTCGGCTATTCGAGTCTTAACGAATTCGATTCCCGATACCTACGCCGTTTTGGGTGCCATTCATGCACACTGGACACCAATTCCAGGACGATTTAAGGATTATATTGCCTTACCAAAGCCAAACGGCTATCAATCGTTGCATACAACGGTGATCGGTCCTTCTGGCAGACCTTTGGAAGTGCAAATCAGAACCCATGCGATGCACCAAGTCGCTGAATTCGGGGTTGCGGCCCACTGGGCCTATAAGCAACATGGTGGCACGTCTAACCAATCAGCCGACGTCAAGGATCAAAGTGAACGCGCTTTGAACGTGATTCAGGGAATTTTGGAATTGCAGGAATCGGCAACGGATGCCCAGGACTTTATGGATTCGGTCCAAGCTGACCTGTTCGTTGACCGGGTTTACGCCTTTTCACCAGCAGGCGATGTTTATGAATTGCCAAAGGGAGCTGGTCCTTTGGATATGGCCTTTGCCATCCATTCTAATTTAGGAACCAAAACGACCGGGGCCAAGGCCAACGGCCGGATTGTGCCACTGGATTATAAGATTCAAAATGGCGATATTATGGAAATTTTGACCGGCCCCAATGCGAGTCCCTCCAGAGACTGGTTGGATTTGGTTTCAACGCGTAAGGCTCGACACAAGATTAAGCATTTCTTGAAGTCTCAAGACCGGGCCGATAACATCGAAAACGGTCTGGAAGCTATCTCGCGTGCACTCTTTGAAATGCATTTTAACCCGGTTGAATTCCTCACGGATGAACAAATTACTGCCGTTGCGGAAGCCATGCAGGCCGGCACTCGCGAGGATTTGTTAGCCGCTGTTGGCTATGGTGATATTTCAAGATTAGCGGTTGCCAAGGAATTAACCCGCCAGGTTCGGGAAGAGCGTGAGGCGGCGGATGCCGAAGAGTTGCAAAAAAGCTTGCTGGAAGATGGCCAGGCCATTAAGAAGGAGCCTCAGGTACCGAAGCAAAAAAGCCGTGACCGCGATAAGCAGTCTGACGTTGTGATTGCTGGAGTTGATAACTTGTTGGTTCGTTTGTCTGGTTGTTGTACCCCTGTGCCGGGTGATCCCGTGATGGGCTATATTTCTCAAGGACGAGGCATTGCTGTTCACCGTTTTGATTGCCCAAATATCCACGCAGCCCAACAAAAGGGCCAGCGATTGGTGGATGTGATTTGGGCGGATGTCAACGGTCAACGACCAGATTACACCGCTGATTTAACCATCCATGCCGAAAATGAACCAGGTATTTTGAATGCTATTTTGCGGTCATTAAACGCTAAGACTCGCTTTATCAAGGAAATTAACGGCCATGTCACCAAAGGTGGTATGGTCCAGGTTCAAGCTTCAATTGGGGTAGCTAACTTAGCCCAATTGAATGGCATTATTGATGCCTTGTTGGCGGATCACTCGGTTTATGATGTAAAGCGGACAATTCATTGAAGTGCTGCTGATTGTCATGGCTGGTTGGCCAGACCCCTTGTTCTCGGTTAACCATGCCTGCAAGTCAGCTATTTACAAATCAGATAATGAGACGTTAAAAGGACGTCCTGTCAGTGTTGGTGCACTGGGCAGGGCGTCCTTTTTAGTTGCTTTGGTCAAGCTGATTTTTTAATGGGCCTTCAACCAGTAGACAAGGCCGAAGGGAATCGTTGATTCGGTTCCCGTAAAGATGCGACCGATATTTTTACGGTGCCGGTAAAAGACAAAAATCGTCAAGGTAATGGCAACAATCGATAAAATCCAGTCGTGATAGTAAAAGACTGACATGCAAGTGGCGAAAGTAAAGCCAACCATTGAGGCCATCGAAACCATGGAGAAGAGAATCAGGCATAGAATAAAGGTGGCACAAACCATCAAAAAGAGTGGGGTATTATAGACGGATAAGACACCGGCCGAAACTGCCACGGCCTTGCCCCCCTTGAAGCCAATCCAAATTGAGAAGGTGTGTCCCAAAATAGCAAAGAGGCCGACAAGCATCACGTTGACATGGTGCCAACCGAAGAGTGCTGGCAAAGAGGCGGCCAAAGAGCCCTTGAGAATATCCAAGCAAAGAACAATCGTTCCCGGAACAGGGCCCAAAATGCGAAAGGCATTGGTGGTCCCAATGTTACCAGAGCCCTCGGTCCGGATGTCCTTATGATAAAAGACCTTACCTAACCAGTATCCTGGGACCATTGACCCTAAGAGATAGGCCAAGCCCAGGATGAAAGCGATTTTTAACATAGTTTTTAAAACTCCTTTTTTCTAAAAAGAAACAGCACGGTACATTTTACCATAGGATTTTATTTTCCCTGGTTAAATTTTTCTGAGAAGCCCTGATGAAAGAGGGCGGATTGGCCGCTAACTGATTTGACGACTTAGAACTTTTCTTTTTCCCTATTGTCAGTTTGTAAATTTTAATCTATGATAATTATTGATTGTCTAAGATAGTAGCACCACTTGTTTTAACTAACAAGAGCGCGTTATCCTAGACGAAATGACGAGAAGGAAGAAGACCGTGGCAAAGCAAACACACTACGACTCAGATTCAATTAAAATTTTAGAAGGATTGGAGGCGGTCCGAAAACGCCCCGGTATGTATATCGGATCGACTGATGGACGTGGACTCCACCATTTAGTTTATGAAATTGTCGACAATGCCGTTGATGAAGCCTTAGGAGACTTCGGTAATGATATTGCGGTAACCATTGAAGAAAATAATGCCATTACTGTTCGCGATTTTGGTCGTGGTATGCCGGTGGGGATGCACTCTTCTGGAAAACCAACGCCTGAAGTCATTTTGACGGTCCTCCATGCCGGTGGGAAGTTTGGCCAGGGTGGTTATGCCACTTCTGGTGGTCTGCACGGTGTTGGTTCATCCGTTGTCAACGCCTTGTCGGAACACCTGAAGGTGACAATCGTTCGCGATGGTCACCGCTTTGAAGAAACTTTCGAAAATGGGGGCCACCCAGTTGGCACTCTGATTGATTTAGGTCCAACCAAGGATCATACCGGGACAACGGTCACGTTTAAACCGGATGCAAGCATTTTTTCAACCACTGTCTTTAAGTTTGATACTTTGGCTGAACGCTTACGCGAGTCGGCCTTTTTGATGTCAGGGGTCAAGTTTACCTTGACGGATAAGCGGGTTACCCCCGTTCGTGAAGAGGTTTACCACTATGACCACGGTCTACAATCCTTTGTTCAATTCTTGAATGAGGAAAAAGAGGGCTTGGGCCCAGTGATGACCTTTGAGGGAATGGCCGACGGCATTTTGGTTGACGTTGCCGCCCAATACAACGACGGCTACTCCGAGACCTTGCTATCCTTTGTTAACAACGTCCGGACACAAGACGGTGGTACTCACGAAGTTGGTTTCCGCTCGGCATGGACAAAGGCCTTTAATGAATACGCTCGACGAGTTAACCTCTTAAAGGAAAAGGATAAGAACCTTGAAGGGTCAGACGTTCGAGAAGGATTGTCGGCCGTCATTTCTTTGCGTGTCCCAGAAGAAATTTTGCAATTCGAAGGACAGACAAAGGATAAATTAGGAACGACCGAGGCCCGTGCGGCTGTGGATGGGGTTGTTAATGAAACTTTGTCTCGCTTCTTGCTAGAAAACGGTGACTTTGGTCAAAAGATTGTCCGTAAGGCACTTCGCGCTCGTGAAGCCCGTGAGGCTGCCCGTAAGGCCCGTGAGGAATCCCGAACTGGCAAGTCAAAGGGCAAGCGTGACCGCTTGTTGTCTGGAAAGTTAGCGCCAGCCCAGTCGAAGAACGCCGATAAGAATGAATTGTTCTTGGTCGAGGGTGATTCAGCCGGCGGTTCCGCTAAGCAGGGCCGAGACCGGAAGTTCCAGGCAATTTTGCCGTTGCGTGGGAAGGTCTTAAATACCCAAAAGGCAAAATTAGCGGACATCCTAAAAAATGAGGAGCTTTCGACGCTGATTTACGCTATTGGTGGCGGGGTTGGTCCTGATTTTAATATTAAAAATGCGGCCTTTGATAAGATCATTATCATGACCGATGCCGATGATGATGGGGCCCACATTCAAACCCTGTTGTTGACTTTCTTTTATAAGTACATGCGGCCATTGATTGAAGCCGGTCGTGTCTACATTGCTTTACCACCACTTTACCGGGTGAAGTACCGTGGCAAGAAGGAAGATTCTTTTGCGTGGACAAATGATGAACTAGCAACGATTACGTCAGCGGCTAAGGTGAAGTACGAATTAACGCGTTTTAAGGGCTTGGGCGAGATGAATGCGCCACTTCTTTGGGAAACCACGATGGACCCTGAATCGCGGACGCTGATTCGGGTTAAGATTGATGATGCCGTTTTGGCCGAAAAGCGGGTAACAACGTTGATGGGTGATAAGGTTGATCCTCGCCGTCAGTGGATTGAAAACAACGTTCAGTTTACCCTGGAGGAAGACGGTTCGATTTTGGATAACGTTGCCGGGGGTGACGAAGCCAATGCCCAGGTCTTTGAACAGGCGATGGCTGGTCACAATGTCGATGATGACGACGACCAAGAGGCCCAGGTGATCGTTGCTAAGGGAAAATCAGCTAAGCAAAAGGCGGATGACCCAGCAGGCAAAGCTTCAGACCACGTTGAGAACTTAGACTTGTTTTAATAATTAATTTAGAAAGGTGGGGATTGTCAGTATGGCAGACCGCATTACTGAGCTTTCATTGGAAGCCGTGATGGGTGAGCGCTTTGGTCGATATTCAAAATATATCATCCAAGAACGTGCCCTTCCGGATATCCGTGATGGTCTCAAGCCGGTTCAGCGGCGGATTTTGTACGCCATGGACCAGGATTCAAATACCTATGACCACCCATATCGTAAGTCGGCTAAATCAGTCGGAAACGTGATGGGAAACTTCCACCCCCACGGGGATTCCTCAATTTATGAGGCCATGGTTCGCTTGTCCCAGGATTGGAAGGTCCGCGAACCATTAATTGATATGAACGGGAACAACGGGTCAATTGATAACGACCCGGCCGCTGCGATGCGGTATACCGAGTCGCGGTTGACGAAGTTATCCGGGGAAATCTTAAAGGACTTAGCCCAGGATACGGTTGAAATGGTCTTGAATTTCGATGATACGACCTACGAACCAACGGTGCTCCCATCTCGCGTACCAAACCTCTTTGTTAACGGGGCAACCGGGATTTCAGCTGGTTATGCCACTGATATTCCGCCCCATAACTTAAAGGAAATTAACCAAGCGTTGGTTTATCTGCTTGACCATCCCGATGCACCGTTGTCAGCCTTGATGAAGTACGTCAAGGGACCTGATTTTCCAACGGGTGGCATCATTCAGGGAATCGATGGTATTAAGCAGGCCTACAAGACCGGTCGCGGCCGGGTTGTTGTCCGTGCGAAGACGACGGTTTCTGATCTGAAGAGCGGCAAGAAAAAGATTGAAGTGACGGAGTTGCCATACGAGGTCGTGAAATCAAACTTGGTTGCTAAGATTGATGCGATTCGGGCCAACAAAGAAGTTGCCGGCATTATTGAAGTTCGTGACGAATCCGACCGTGAGGGAATGTCGATTGTGATTGAATTGGCCAAGGATGCCTCGGCCGATGGGATTTTGACTTACCTCTTTAAGAAGACGGATTTGCAGATTTCATACAATTTCAACATGGTGGCCATCCATGACCAACGTCCTGTTTTGGTTACCTTGAAGGACGGTTTGACCGCCTTCTTGGACTTCCGTAAGGAAGTTGTTCGCAAGCGGTCAGCTTATGACTTAAAGAAGGCGAAAGCTCGCCAACACATCGTTGAGGGGCTGATTCGGATGTTGTCCATCCTTGATGAAGTGGTGGCAACGATTCGTTCCTCAAAGAACCGCAAGGATGCAACGGAGAACTTGGTGAAGGAATATCAATTCACTAAGGAACAGGCCGAAGCCATCGTGGCTTTGCAGCTGTACCGGTTGACCAATACCGATGTGACGCAGCTGGAAGAGGAACACAAGGCATTAGCTGAAAAGATTGCCATGCTCGAGAAAATTCTGAATGAAGAGGAAGCCCTTCATGATGTGATTCGGACCGAATTGAAGGCCATCACGAAGGAATATGCGAGCCCACGCTTGACGGAAATCGAAGAAGAAATCCAATCGTTGGTAATCGACACGGCAGTGACGGTACCAGACGAAGATGTTCGTATCTTGGTTTCAAAGAATGGTTATGCCAAGCGGTCATCATTGCGCTCTTACAAGGCCTCTGCTGCCGAAAACGGCTTAGCTGAGGATGATGCCGTTGTCTTGAATCAAACGGCGAACACGACCCAGCATTTGCTGATGTTTACAAATCTTGGGAACCTGATTTACCGGCCAATTTATGAGTTGGCGGAGTACAAGTGGAAGGAACCAGGGGAACACTTCTCGCAGGCGCTCTCGAACTGGGATAGCCAGGAAAGTATTATTCAGGCTTACGTGGTTGCCGAAACCGACAGCAACCAGGCCTTCCTGCTCGCTTCCAATGATGGCTTTATCAAGCAAAGTTTGCTCAAGGACATTGTGCCAAAGTCCTACAAAAAGAAATCAGCAATCGTGATGAAGCTCAAGACAGAGGATTCACGGGTGGTCACGGCAACGCTGGTAACTAAGCAGGAAGAAGTTTTGGTTTTGGCGAAGACTGGTTTGGCCTTGCGCTTCGAATTGGCTGATGTGCTAGTTGTTGGTGCGCGGACTGCTGGCGTGAAGGCGATTAAGCTGACCGAGGGCGATACCGTGGTTGCGGTATTAGCTTTGGCACCAAGTGCTAAGTTCCTGGCCTTGGTGACTAACCAAGGAACCTTTAAGTACAGCTTGTTAGAGGACATTACACTTGGTCACCGAGCCAACAAGGGCTTGCAAGTCCTTAGTCCACGAAAGACCGTTTCCTATGAGATTGCTGCCGCGACAGCCGTTGACCCTGATCAGGGTGCTTTGCGGATTGAAACGGACCACTTAAAGGACTTTGATATCCAGTTGGCCGACCATTCATTAGCAAGCCGGACAAGCAACGGCCAGGCACTATTGGATGTGAAGAGCGATGGGCAAGCAACGGCCATTTTCCCGTTGAATTTAACGGAAAATGACTAGGCAAAGTAGACCCATTCGGGTTACAATCTAAGTATTGACAGTTGCCAAAAAAATTGGCACTAGAGGAGTGAAAAGACATGGCGAAGATTCAAGTTTTTGGACACAAGAACCCAGATAGTGACACCGTTGCTTCTGCAATGGGTGCCGCTGATTTGTTGGCACAACAAGGTTTGGAAACCCAAGCCGTTGCGCAAGGAAAGCCAAACGCCGAAACGCAATTTGCGTTGGATCACTTTGGCTTAGAAGCCTTGCCAATTATTGACAAGGCCGAAACAGCAGAAGTTGTTTTGGTTGACCACAACGAAGCCGCACAGTCAGTTGATAATTTGGCTGATGTCCAAGTTTATGGCATCTACGATCACCACAAGTTTGCTTTTGAAAATGCAACCCCTTTGTATATCACGGCGAAGCCATGGGGTTCTGTCTCAACAATTTTGTACTATGAATACTTGCAAGCTGGTTTGACAATTCCTGCTAAGGTCGCAGGAATGTTGGCTTCTGGTTTGATTTCAGATACTTTGTTGTTGAAGAGCCCAACGACAACGGATGTTGACCGTAAGGCCTTGCCTGAACTAGCTAAAATTGCTGGTATCGAAGACTTGGATGGCTATGGTTTGGCCATGTTGAAGGCCGGAACTGATTTGTCAACGCGGACAGATGAAGAATTGTTGGCAGGGGATGCTAAGTCCTTTACCATGGGTTCACACGAATTCCGGATTGGCCAAGTGAACACGGTTGATATTGATGATGTTTTGGCTCGTAAGGAAGGCTTGGAAAAGGCAATCAAGGCCGCTGGTTATGAGGACTTCTTGTTTGTGATTACAGACATTTTGAACTCAAACTCAAAGGGTCTTTATATTGGCGATGCCCCAGAAGCAATCGAAGCTGCCTTTGGTGCCAAGCTTGAAAATGATGTGATTGACTTGCCAGGGGTTGTTTCCCGGAAGAAGCAAGTGGTCCCACCATTGCAGGGTCAATTCTAAGCTCAGAATTATTTCGATAAATCTGAGAAATGGGCTTTACAGCCGTCTAAAATCTATGTATAATATTATTTTGTATTGACAAGCAAATAATTTTTATAAAAAAATCTAACATTCGAGGAGCAGGGAATATGCGTATTCATGTCGTATTAGGCAATGATGAAACTGGAGAGCGTATTTACTTGACGTCAAAGAACCGTCGTAATACGCCTGACCGTTTGGAGTTGAAGAAGTACTCACCAAAACTTCGTAAAGTGGTAACATTCAAGGAGATCAAGTAATGGCTAAGAAATCAAAGATTGCAAAGGCAAAGCAACGTGAAGCTTTGGTAGCAAAGTACGCTGACAAGCGTGCCGCTTTGAAGGCTGCTGGTGATTACATCGGATTGGCAGCTTTGCCAAAGGATTCATCACCTGTTCGTCTTCACAACCGTGACCAAATCGATGGTCGCCCACACGGTTACATGCGTGAATTTGGTATGTCACGTTTGAACTTCCGTCAATTAGCACACAAGGGCCAGATTCCTGGTGTTCGTAAGGCTTCTTGGTAAGAATTTAATACCTTTTAAACCACAGCCTTGCTGTGGTTTTTTTGTGCCTGCCTTGCTTTTTCTAGTAAAATCAGCTATGATAAAAGTAAGTTAATTTACATAGAGGTTGTAAATGAGCGGGTCAGGGGGATTTGACCGGCTCATTTTTTATGGCAGAAAACCAAAAAGGAGTTTGGATGGCACAGGCAAAGAATCAAGCCTTGCTTGAGATTTTAAATCCAATCATTGAAAAACAGGGGCTTTTGCTCTGGGATTTAAACATCAAGAAAGTTGGTGGACAGAAAACAGTCGAAGTGTTAGTTGATTTACCAGACCACCAAAACATTTCCATGGCGCAGATTACTGAGTTTACTCAGTTGGTCAATGAGGCCTTGGATGATGCAGCAGTTGATCCGGTTCCAGGTGAGTATATGTTAGACATTGCTTCTCCTGGGATGGACCGTAGCCTGGCCGAACCTTGGCACTTTGCCTGGGCGAAGGCTGGCGATTTGGCAGTGACCGTTGCTTTATTTGCGGCCAAGGATGGTCAAAAGCAATGGACCGGTCAAATCACTGATTTAAATGAAAACGGTTTGTCACTACAAAGTGATCAAGAGCAGTTGGATGTTACCTTTGATGAAATTGCCAAAGCCATTGTGGCCGTTCAATTTTAAACTAATTGAAAGTGGAGAAAGCAAATGAGTAAAGAATTAGTACAAGCCTTAGATGCCTTAGAGCAAGAACGTGGAATTGACCGCGAAGTTGTTGTAGAAGCTTTGGAAAATGCTTTGAAGGCCGCTTATAAGAAGCAGTACAACGCGGCTCAAAATGTTGAAGCAACTTTTGATGATAAGAAGGGTCAAATGACCATTAAGCAGGTCAAGCTGGTTGTCTTGGATGATGACTTGGTTGACCCTGATACTGAAATTCCTTTGACGGAAGCCTTGGAAATTAACAAGGCCTACGAACCGGGTGACGAAATTCGTTTCGATGTCACACCAAAGGATTTCGGTCGGATGGCTGCGCAGGCAGCTAAGCAGGTGATCGTGCAGAAGATGCGCGAAGCAACTCGTCAAGCAATCTATGACAAGTATCAAGATTACCAAGATGAAATCATCACTGGTGAAGTTGAACGTCAGGACAACCGCTTCTTGTACGTGATGTTGCCAGGCAAGCAGGAAGCTGTGATGACACAGGGCGACCAAATGCCAAATGAAACCTACCGCATGCGCGATCGCATCAAGGTTTTGGTGAACAAGGTTGACAATTCCTTGAAGGGACCACAAATCTTTGTTTCACGGACGGCACCTGATTTGGTCAAGCGTTTGTTTGAACAAGAAGTGCCAGAAGTTTACGATGGTACAGTGGAAATTGTTTCCATCGCCCGTGAAGCTGGTGATCGGTCAAAGATTGCGGTTTACACGCACGATGCTGATTTGGACCCCGTTGGTGCCTTAGTTGGACAACGTGGTGCCCGTGTTCAAGCTGTTGTGACGGAATTGGGCGGCGAGCATATGGATATCGTGGAATGGGTGGAAGATGAAGCCCAGTACATCGCCAATGCATTGAACCCAGCCGAAGTAACGGACGTGATTTTTGATGCCAATAACGAGCAATCTGTCACTGTGATTGTACCGGACGACCAATTGTCATTGGCAATTGGTAAGAAGGGCCAAAACGCCCGTTTGGCAGCCCGTTTGACCGGTTTTAAGATTGATATCAAGGCCGAAAGCGAAGCCCGCGACTTAGCGGTTGAAAAGGCTGAAGCAAACGAAACGGCTGATACTGCTGACCAAGTAGTGATTGAGGAAGCTCAGGCACCTGTTGAACTAGCAGATGATAACCAAGCAGCAACAGACCAAGAAGACTAAGTATTAGAGGAGGTTCTTTCATGAAAACACGGAAGGTTCCCTTAAGAAAAGATATCGTGACTGGCGAAATGTTTGCCAAAAAGGACCTGGTCCGGGTCGTTAAAAATAAGGAAGGGGAGGTCTTCTTAGATCCCTCTGGTAAACAAAACGGTCGCGGTGCCTATATTTCCTTAAACCGTGAGGTTGCCAAGGAAGCAAAGGAAAAGCGCGTCTTTGAAAAGGCCTTTTCAATGCCAATTGATCCGGCTTTTTATGAAGAACTCTTTGCTTATGTTGACCATCAGCAAGCCCGAAAAGAGTTATTTGAAAATGAAAAGTGAAGAAGAACAAATCTTACACTTACTTGGTTTGGCGCGCATGTCTAAAAGCCTCGTTTACGGGACCAACGACACGCTAACTGCTATTCAAGGTCAAAAGGCGAAAGTTGCCTTTTTCCCAAAAGATGGTGGTGCCAGCCAGCAAAAGAAATTTCGGGACAAAACCAGCTTTTATCAGGTGACCTTGGTTGAAGATTTTACCAAGGATGAATTGAGTCAAGCAATTGGCTTAAATCGGTCGATTATGGCCATCATCAATAATGGCTTTGCGAAAAAAATCAAACAATTACTCGAAGAAAAGGAGCGGAATTAATGGCAGAAGAAAAAAAGTTTTCAGGTTCCAACCGGCCGACCCGCAAACAGGCAGTACCAGAAAGAAAAGAATTGCCTGCTTCTCAGCGTCGACACGCCGCTAAATTATCAGATGAAGCCAAGCCACAAAATTCAAACCGGCCTCGTCCAAAGACACAAGAAGGTGGTCAACAAAACCGCCGCAACAACAATAACAACCGCCCAGGTAACGGCCAACGGGGTCAAGGCGGTAACCGTCGACACAATAACAACAATCGGAGTAACAATGCCGGTCGACCAATGATTCGTGAAAAGAAGTCATGGTCAACAAAGCCACGGGAAGGGCAGATTAACTATTCTGCTCAAAAAGATGACAGTTTGAAGGAATACGTTTCTGAAAACAAGAAGGCCCAAGAAGCAAAGCAACAGGCCAAGAAGAAGCCAGCTGCTAAGAAGCCGGCCGAAGCAAAGAAGCCTGCAGCAGCCGCTGCTAAGCCAGCTGCTTCAGGGGTTAAGACAGAAGCTAATTCTGGTCAAGGTCGCTTTGGTGGCTCACTTGCTTCAGGCAACAATTCTGCTCGGAATAACACTCGCAAGCGCAATACCAACGGTACTGGTCAGCAAACACCACGCCGTAACGACAAGCCACACGGCTCAAAGAAGGCTCGTCGCATTGCAGCTAAGCAAGCGCCAAAGAAGCCAGTGACGGTTCGTAAGGAACAGCCATTGCCAGAAGTTTTGGAATACAAGGTCGGCATGAACGTGCAGGACTTGGCTAAGCTTTTGCACCGTGATGCCACTGAAATCATTAAGAAGTTGTTCTTACTTGGTGTTGTGACCAACCAAAACCAGTCATTGGATGAAGATACCATTGAGGTTTTGGCAGCTGATTATGGTATTGAAGCAAAGCAAAAAGAAGAAGAAGATGTGGCCGATATCGACCGCTTCTTCGATGATGAAACGATTAACGAAGAGGCCTTGGAACCACGTGCCCCTGTTGTGACCATCATGGGACACGTCGACCACGGTAAGACAACGCTGTTGGATTACTTGCGTAAGACGAACGTGACCGCTGGCGAAGCTGGTGGAATCACACAGCATATCGGTGCCTACCAAGCACGCTTGAACGATAAGTTGATTACTTTCTTGGATACTCCTGGTCACGCGGCCTTTACGGAAATGCGTGCCCGTGGTGCCAACGTGACGGATATCACGGTTTTGGTTGTTGCTGCCGATGATGGTGTGCAGCCACAGACAATCGAAGCGATTAACCATGCTAAGGCCGCTGGTACGCCAGTAATCGTTGCTGTTAACAAGATTGATAAGGAAGGGGCTAACCCTGAACAAGTCATGAACGAGTTGATGGCCCATGATTTGGTTCCTGAAGAATATGGTGGTGACACGATCTTCGTTCAAATTTCAGCTAAGTTTGGAAAGAACGTTGACCAGTTGCTGGAAATGATTTTGTTGGAAGCTGACGTTCTGGAATTGAAGGCTGACCCAACACAACCTGCTCGTGGTTCTGTTATCGAAGCTCGTTTGGATAAGGGTCGCGGTCCTGTTTCAACTGTTTTGATTCAACAGGGAACGCTCCATGTTGGTGATCCAATCGTTGTTGGAAACACTTATGGTCGTGTCCGGACGATGACCAACGAAAAGGGACAAGACATCGATGCAGCTAAGCCAGCTACACCTGTTCAAATCACTGGTTTGAACGAAGTGCCTTTGGCTGGTGACCGCTTTATCGTCATGGCAGACGAAAAGACTGCTCGTGCAGCTGGTGAAGAACGTGCAAAGCGTGCTCGTGAAGAAGTTCGTAACGCCGGTTCTGTTGTCACATTGGATACTTTGTTCAACACGATGGCTGAAAAGGCCATGAAGACAGTGCCAGTTATTGTCAAGGCCGATGTTCAGGGTTCTGTTGAAGCTTTGACTGGTTCGTTGAAGAAGATTGAAGTTGATGGCGTTCGAGTTGATGTTGTTCACTCTGCTGTTGGTGCCATTAACGAATCCGATGTTTCTTTGGCGGAAGCTTCTGGTGCGATTATCTTAGGATTCAACGTTCGCCCAACACCATTTGCAAAGTCACAAGCGAATAACGACAAGATTGACATGCGTTTCTACTCAGTCATCTATGACGCGATTGACGATGTGACGGCCGCAATGAAGGGTCAACTTGAACCCGTTTATGAAGAAAAGGTTATTGGCCAAATCGTTGTTAAGGAACTCTTCAAGTTCTCTAAGGTTGGAACCATTGCTGGTGCCAGCGTTGAAGAAGGTAAGATTACCAAGGATTCAAAGGTTCGTATTATCCGCAATGGTACGGTCATTTATGATGGTCAATTAGCTTCCTTGCAACGTGGTAAGGATGCGGTTAACGAAGTGAAGTTCGGCTACGAATTTGGTTTCACCGTTAACAAGTTCAACGATATTCAACCAGGTGATGCAGTCGAAGCTTACATCATGGAAGAAGTAAAGCCTAAGTAAGCTTTACTGATGGGAGGTCTTGATGGCAAATGCACAACGCGCTGGGCGTTTGGCCCAGGAAATTCAAAAAGACGTGACTGACCTGATTTTAAAGCGAGTGAATGATCCGCGAGTTCAGGACGTAACGGTGACTTCTGTGGAAGTTTCCGGTGACCTGCAAATCGCTACGATTTACTACTCGATTTTGTCAGACTATGCTTCTGACCGAAAGAAGGCTCAAGCCGGCTTAGAAGCCGCTTCAGGCTTGATTCGTCGCGAATTAGGGGCACGGTTAACAGTTTATAAGATTCCGGAATTGCATTTCGTCTTGGATAATTCAATTCAGTATGGTGACCATATTGAAGAATTGATTCGCGGTTTGCACAAGAAGGATTAAGGTCAAGGCAACTTGACTGAAAAAGGGACTTGCGATGAGCAGGTCCCTTTTTGTTTCCTTTGAGAAATCAGCTGCTACCGGGCGCCCAGGCACCGCCATAATGTTGATTGCAATCGAATAGCGGCGCTTTTATTTTCCTTTTACCCCTTTTTGTTATGATAGATAGTAGTAAAGTGATTAAAAATCACGATAACTTACAATAGTTTCATGTTTATCACCTATGAAAAGCCAAGCACTTTGTGTAGACTAAGAAACTAAGAAGAAGGGCCGTTGTTGGTCCACTTACAGAACGAATCAGTCGAAAGGATTTCATCATGCCAAAACCATTAAACAATGCAGTTGTCAGCTTGACACCCGACAAGCTGTTAGACTTCCAACACTCCGTTGCCAATATTGAAGGGCTGGTCTCATTGACCTTTGGAGAACCTGGTTTTGCGACGCCCGCGCCGGTGAAAAAAGCGACGATTCAAGCAATCGAGGAAGATCGGTCCCACTATGGTGACTCTCAAGGAGAACCAAAGCTCCGCTCAGCCATTTTAGACTATATGGCCGACCGTTATGACCTTCACTATCCAAGTATTGATAATGTGATTGTGACTGTCGGGGTCACAGAAGCAATGCAATCAATTTTTAAGACCTTGCTCGCACCTGGTCAGGGACTCTTAATCCCAGACCCAGCCTATGGTTCTTATTTCTCAGCTTTGAGTTTGGCTGGAGGCACGGCTGTTCCAATTGATACGGGCAAGAACGCTTATAAGCTGACGCCCGCCTTGATTGATGAGACGATGGCCGAAACGACAGAAGACGTGCATGCCATTCTCTTTAATTATCCCAATAACCCAACTGGTGTTACTTACACGAAGGAAGAGCTTGAAGAACTGGCAGAAGCCTTTAAGCGCCATGATCTCTGGGTGATTTCAGACGAAATTTATTCTGAATTGACTTATGAGGGTGACCACTATTCAATGGGTAAGCTCTTGCCTGACCAAACGGTTGTCGTTAACGGTTTGTCAAAATCACACGCCATGACGGGCTACCGCCTCGGCTTTATCCTGGGACCAATCGCATTAATCCAGCAAATTCAAAAGGTGCATGGTCCCTTGGTCTTTGCCGTACCAACCTTTATCCAAGATGGGGCAGTCGCTGCTTTGCAGATTCCAAAGGAAGACTTAGCCTTCATGAAGGTTGAATACCAAAAACGCCGTGACTATGCTAAGAAGTTTTTGGAAGACTTGGGCTTTGAACTGGTTTCGCCAAAGGGGGCCTTTTACCTCTTTGCCAAGTTACCAGCTGATTTGGGCGAAGATGGCTGGGCATTTGCTACAGACTTGGCTCACCAGGCCAAGGTTTCTGTGATTCCTGGCGCTGGCTTCTCTTTCTTCGATGAAGTAAAGAAGTTTATTCGGATTTCTTACGCGGCCGATATGGCGCAATTGCAGGAAGGCCTGAAGCGCTTGAAAACATTTGTAGACAAACAACGTGCAGCCCAAGAGACTGCTGAGGCACTGTCAGAGGATATGACGGCCTTGGCTGACTAGTCCTTGGCTTTCATTAAAAAATCAGTTTTGCCATGGGTGGCCGCAACGACCATGATGAAGCACGACAAAATGAACCCGCTGTGAGATGAGCCCCCAAATTGGGACATGTCATTGAGCAGGTTCCTTTTTTGCGCTAATTTATAAAAGATAAATGAGGATGAATCTCATAAAAATGCCATAAATCCTTTCAAAAAAGTTCATTTTCGTGTAGACTGGATTGTGCGATGGATGCCATGAGAATGGCTGCTTTCACCAGCAAGACGAAAGGAACCAGGAAAATGACAGAACCACTTTTACCAGTTAACCAGGCGGTTGTTTCAATCGCCCCCGATAAGTTGTTGGGCTTCCAACGACAGGTCTCAAGAATTGAGGACTTAACCTTTTTGACCTTTGGAGAGCCGGGCTTTGATACGCCAGCCGTTGTCAAGGAGGCGACGATTGCCGCCATTAATAATAACCGTTCCCATTATGGAAACTCTCAGGGGGAACCAGGTGTTCGTCAGGCAATTCTAGGTTATATGAAGGATCGTTATGACCTTGACTATCCAAGTATTGATAACGTTGTTGTGACCGTTGGTGTAACGGAAGCTATGCAGTCAATCTTTAAGACCTTGATTGCTAAGGGTGAGGGACTTTTGATCCCAGAGCCTGCTTATGGTTCGTACTTTGCTTCACTGAGCTTGGCCGATGGCGTTGCCGTGCCAATCGATACGGCAAAGAATAAATTTAAGTTGACCCCGGCACTCGTTGACGAAGCTTTGGCCCAAGCAACGGTACCGGTTCGCGCCATTCTCTTGAACTATCCTAATAACCCAACTGGGGTAACTTACTCAAAGGAGGAGTTGGAAGAACTGGCTGTTTGCTTTAAGAAACACCGAATTTGGGTCATCTCAGATGAAATTTATTCCGAATTGACTTATGCCCATGACCACTATTCAATTGGCAAGCTGTTGCCAGAACAGACATTGGTTGTTAATGGTCTTTCAAAGTCTCATGCCATGACGGGTTACCGCTTTGGCTTTATCTTGGGCCCAGCAAGTGTGATGCAGTACATTCAAAAGATTCATGGCTCTTTGACTTACACCGTTCCAACCTTTATCGAAGACGGGGCAGAGACGGCCTTGCAGATGACGCGAGCAGAGCTGGACTACATGAAGGAAAGTTACCAAGATCGACGAGACTTTGCTAAGCAGACCTTAGAAGACCTTGGCTTTGACGTTGTTGATCCCGAAGGGGCCTTTTACCTCTTTGCCAAGATTCCGGCTGATTTTGGCACAGATGGCTGGACTTTTGCTGAAAAATTAGCAGAAGAGGGCAAGGTTGCAGTCATTCCTGGAGCAGCTTTCTCCCACTTTAAAGAGGCGAACGCTTATATCCGAATTTCTTATGCAACTGCTCAAGACCAATTAGAAATTGGCTTTGCAAAATTGCGGGACTACATTGAAAAGGCCCGTGCAAATCGGTAAAATAAGAACCGACTAAAAGACGCTTTTGATTATCAACCCTGCAATTTGGACAAATTTTAGGGCTGGAATCATTTCGCACTTTGGTCGGTTTTTTAATTGCACAGATGGAGGCCGATGATGGCAACAGAAAAGCACCCCGAACTATCCGGCCTGCTGGTCGTGAATAAGCCAAAGGAAATGACTTCCTTTGGTGTGGTTGCACGACTACGGCGGGTAACCGGACAGAAGAAGATTGGCCATGCAGGGACTTTAGACCCAAATGTCGAGGGCGTCTTGGTTGTCGCCTTGGGGAAGGCCACCAAGTTGATTGACCTTTTGCAGAGTCGGCCAAAAACCTACACGGGGACGGTGACTTTTGGCTATGCAACGGAAAGTCAGGATGCTGATGGAGTAGTTGTTGAAGAAAAACCTTTAACAGCAGCCATTGACCAGGGTCAGCTCGACGCAGCTCGAGCTGATTTGACCGGTGATATTATCCAAATTCCGCCAATTTATTCGGCCGTTAAGGTCAACGGCAAGCGCCTCTATGAATATGCGCGAGCGGGGGGAGAGGTTGAACTGCCCAAGCGAGAGGCGACTATTTATCGCTTCGACCAGACCAGTCCGTTAACCTGGGTTGAGGGGCAACCTTACCAGCAAATGGACTTCTTAGCCCAAGTTTCCAAGGGAACCTATATTCGGACTCTGGCCTATGACCTTGGTCAAAAATTAGGACTGCCCGCGACGATGACTGCTTTGAAGCGGACAGCTGGCTCTGGCTTTACCATCGATCAAGCCGTCCCACTCGATGACTTGTTGGCGATGGATTATTCTGAAATTTTAACGCACGTGCATTCCATTGAGTCCGTGTTGACTTGGCCAAAGAAGGTCTTGACCCAAGACGAGGTCTTTGCGGTCAAGAACGGGCAAAAGATTCCAGTTAGCACCTGGTCACAAAATGATGCGGGTTACTATCAGGTGTATGACCAAGACCAGTTGTTGGCGGTCTACGCCTTTGATGTCGACCAGAATCTCTGGCGGTCGCGGTATTTTTTTGCCCAAAATTGAAAGAAGCTAAGTGATTGAATTTGCAGAAACTCTGCTATAATATGCCCATGACTGAATTAATATCTTTGCATTATCCATTAAAAGAATTGCCCCAGTTGACTAGCAAGCAAGTGCTAGCAATGGGCTTTTTTGACGGGGTCCACCTGGGCCACCAGAAGGTAATCCAGGAAGCAGCACGGGTGGCGCATGAAAATGGCTTGCCACTGGCCGTTTTGACTTATAGCCCTTATCCGGGCTTGGTGTTTAAAAAGCTGCCCCAACCCTGGCATGATTTAACACCCTTGGACCAAAAGGTTCAGCTCTTAGGGAAACTTGGCGTTGAGCGGGTGTACTGCCTCCAATTGACATCACACCTTTCGGCTCTGCATCCAGAAGAATTTATTAAAGAAATTCTCTTGCCTCTCCAAGTTCATACCGTTGTCGCGGGCTTTGACCACCGCTACGGCAAGAAGGAGTACCAAGCTGACATGGCTCACCTGCCTGAATATGCTGCTGGTCGCTTTGATGTCCTGACGGTTGCTAAGAAGACCCTCGGTAAATCAGCTGCCAAGGTGGCCTCAAGGCAGATCCGCCAGGACCTAGCCACCGGTGACTTGGCTGCCGTAACGGAAAGTCTTGGTCGCGTCCACGAGACCACTGGGCTGATTGTCCATGGAGATGCTCGGGGTCGGACGCTGGGCTTCCCAACGATTAATATTTGGACGCCGGAAGTTGAGTTTCTGCCTGGTATCGGTGTTTACGCTGTGAGCGCCTATGTCGATGGCCGCTGGGTTGATGGAATGGCCTCGATTGGTCGCAATGTGACTTTTGAAGCGAACCGACCGGTGACAGTTGAAATCAACCTCTTTGACTTCGCTGATGAGGTTTATGGCGAGCCAGTGAAGGTTCAGTGGTACGCGAAGTTACGCAATGAAGTGAAGTTCGATTCCGCAGAAGCCCTGGTTGACCAGTTGCTGATTGACCAACAAAAGACACGTGAATACTTTCAAGAAAAAGCAGATTAATTTTAATCTGCTTTTTTCATTGCCATGACATAATCGCTGATAAGGTTGATAGATGGGTATTTTTTCATAAAATTAGCACTCGTTTATAAAGAGTGCTAAAAATAGTTTGCATTTTTCTCAATCTTTTGTATAATATAGTTGTTAGCAGTTAAGAGTTTTGAGTGCTAAATAAAATTAAAGGGGGTTTGGGTTGATGCTAACTGATCGACAGCAATTAATTTTGGCGGCGATTATTTATGAATATACCCAGACCGCCCGAGCGGTCGGGTCAAAGACCTTACATGACCAGTTAAATTTGGAGTTTTCACCGGCAACGATTCGCAATGAGATGAGTTTCTTGGAGGAAGCCGAGCTGATTAAAAAGCTCCACACCTCTGCCGGTCGAATTCCTTCAAAAGCTGGTTACCGCTACTACCTTGACCACTTAATGGTGGCCGACCAGGTTTCTGACCAAGATGTTGTGCTGATTGCCCAACGGATTCGTGGTAACTTCCATGAATTGGATGATTTGCTTGGCCAAACGGCCCGGCAATTAGCAGACATGACGGGGTTAACGGCATTGGTGTTAAAGCCAAAGGCCGTTAACCTAAAAATCTCGTCTTTCCAATTGATTCAGCTGGAACGGCAACAGGTTTTGGCCGTCCTAGCAACTTCTGATGGGAAGGTAACCTCACAAACTTTCCGCCTACCAAAAGAAATGACCGTCTCGTCCTTAACGGACATGGTGGCTTATATCAATGCACAGATGGTTGGCAGACCGGTTCAAGAGGTTCTTTCACTGATGAATTCAGAAGAGTTGCCCGTCACGCTTTCACGCAATGTTGAAAGCCCGGCAGCTTTCCTACAGCTCTTCGGTGAAGTGTTGGCTCGATCGGTTGAAGAGCAGGTCCACATTGGTGGTCGGCTCAACCTCTTAGAGGTGGCCGACGACGCCTACTTAAACCTGAAGGAAGCCCGGTCGGTCTTGGAGTTGTTTGACTCGCCTGGGGTGGTGCGCCAATTGGCTGTGACACAAAAACAGTCGGTGACGATTCGCTTGGGTCAGGAGTTACCAACGTCGCTTTTGCAGGATTACGCCATTCTGGCCGCACCGTTTTCGGTCGGTGGCGATGATGGCGGTGTGATCGCATTAGTGGGTCCCATTCGGATGCCATATGCTAAGGTTGCCCGATTATTATCAACCTTTGCCAAAGCACTAGATACAAAATTACTCGAATATGTTTAACCAAAAGGAGGAACGCCCGTGGCGAAGTCTGAAGATGAAAAAGATTTGAAGCAAGCTGATATTGAGGAAGAAACAGAGGCAAAGGAATTTGCTGATGCAGACCAAACTCAAGAAGAAGCTAAGGACAAATCAGAAGAGACACAAGCAGAATCAGTGGAGGAACCAGCAGTGGATCCACTAGCTGATTTGCAAGCAGCCCTTGAGAAGAAGGATGACGCATTACTTCGTGCTCAGGCTGAAATTCAAAACATCCAAAGTCGTAATGCTCGTGAAATTCAAAATATTCGCAAGTATGACGGCCAGAAATTAGCCGAAGCCATCTTACCGGTGGTTGATAACTTGGAACGCGCCCTTGCCGTTGAAGTGGGGGATGACGACCAGGTGGCACAAATCCACAAGGGTGTTGAAATCACGTTGAAGACTTTGAAGCAGGCGTTGACAACCAACGGTATTCAAGAAGTCGGTCAAGTTGGTGATGACTTTGATCCAAATACCATGCAGGGTGTTCAATCCGTGCCGGCAGAAGGCAAAATTAAGGCCGACCAAGTGGCAACGGTCTTTCAAAAGGGCTATGTCCTTCAAGATCGCGTCATTCGCTCAGCGATGGTCGCGGTTGCACAATAACATTTGCAAAATAGCAAATATCTGGTGACTCAGCCCTCTGGCACCACACCTTAAAAAGCTTAAGAATATGATTTAAAAAATAGGAAGGGTCGATATACTATGTCAAAGATTATCGGAATTGATTTAGGAACTACTAACTCAGCTGTTGCCGTTTTGGAAGGTGGCAAGCCAAAGATTATTACAAACCCTGATGGTGGTCGGACGACACCTTCAGTTGTGTCATTTAAGAGTGGGGAGACCCAGGTTGGTGACGTTGCAAAGCGTCAAGCAATCACAAACCCAGACACGATTTCATCAATCAAGTCTCACATGGGCGAAGAAGGTTACAAGGTAACCGTTGATGGTAAGGACTACACACCACAAGAAATTTCAGCCATGATTTTGCAGTACATCAAGGGCTATGCAGAAGACTACTTGGGAGAAAAGGTTGACAAGGCCGTAATTACGGTTCCTGCATACTTTAACGATGCCCAACGTCAAGCTACCAAGGATGCCGGTAAGATTGCTGGTTTGGAAGTAGAACGTATCATCAACGAACCAACGGCTGCTTCATTGGCTTATGGAATGGACAAGTTGGATAAGGATGAAAAGATCTTGGTCTATGACCTTGGTGGAGGAACATTTGATGTTTCTGTCCTTGAATTAGGCGACGGTGTCTTCGAAGTTTTGTCAACAAACGGTGATACTCACCTTGGTGGTGATGACTTCGATGCTAAGATTATCGACTACTTGGCTGATGAATTTAAGAAGGAAAACGGCATCGACTTGAAGCAAGACAAGTTGGCCTTGCAGCGTTTGAAGGATGCCGCTGAAACTGCTAAGAAGACTTTGTCTTCGGCTACTGAAGCACAAATCGACTTGCCATTTATCGCTTCTGGCGACCAAGGACCTTTGCACTTGCAAACTTCTTTGACTCGCGCAAAGTTCAACGAATTGACAGCTGATTTGGTCAAGAAGGCCGAAGCACCTGTAATGAACGCCTTGAAGGATGCTGGCTTGTCATTTAACGACATCGATGAAGTGATTTTGAACGGTGGTTCAACTCGTATCCCTGCTGTCCAAGAATCAGTGAAGAAGATGACTGGTAAGGAACCAAACCACTCAATCAACCCTGATGAAGCCGTTGCCTTGGGTGCCGCTGTTCAAGGTGGTGTGATTACTGGGGATGTGAAGGACGTTGTCTTGTTGGATGTTACGCCTTTGTCACTTGGTATCGAAACCATGGGTGGTGTCTTCACGAAGTTGATTGATCGTAACACGACAATCCCAACTTCAAAGTCACAAGTCTTCTCAACTGCAGAAGACAACCAGCCAGCCGTTGATATTCACGTTTTGCAAGGTGAACGTTCAATGGCGGCTGATAACAAGACTTTGGGTCGTTTCCAATTGTCTGACATCCCTGCTGCAAAGCGTGGTGTCCCACAAATCGAAGTGACGTTTGATATCGACCGTAACGGTATCGTGAACGTTTCTGCTAAGGATTTGGGAACGCAAAAGGAACAAAAGATTACCATCCAAGCTGCCGGTGGTTTGTCTGACGAAGAAATCGAAAAGATGATGAACGACGCCAAGGCAAACGAAGAAGCCGACAACAAGAAGAAGGAAGCAGTTGAAACGCGCAACAACGCCGACCAATTGATTTTCCAGACTGAAAAGACGTTGGAAGAAGTTGGCGACAAGTTGTCAGATGACGACAAGAAGCCAACACAAGATGCCTTGGATGCTTTGAAGAAGGCTAAGGAAGATGCTGCTGCCGAAGACGCTGACTTGACTGATTTGAAGGCCAAGACAGACGACTTGCAAAAGGTAGCTACTGAATTGGCAACGAAGTTGTACCAGCAAGCACAACAAGCCCAAGAAGCACAGGGCGGTGCCGAAGGTGCTAAGAAGGATGACAACACCGTTGATGGTGACTTCGAAGAAGTTAACCCAGATGACAAGAAGTAATCTTTTCTTTGCCAGTGAAAATTGATACAATGGACCAGCTGCGGCTCGGTCCGTACATATTTGAATCAAAGGAGTCCGCTTGTGAATAACACTGAATTTTACGACCGTCTTGGAGTTTCTAAGACAGCTAGTCAAGATGAAATTAAAAAAGCATATCGCAAACTTTCAAAGAAGTACCACCCTGATTTGAACCATGAACCAGGGGCAGAGGACAAGTATAAGGAAGTTCAGGAAGCCTTTGAAACGCTTGGTGACCCACAAAAGCGCCAGCAGTATGACCAATTTGGTGCTGCAGGTGCCCAGGGTGGCTTTGGAGGTCAAGGCGGCTTCGGCGGTGCTCAGGGTGGTTTCGGCGACTTTTCTGATTTGGGCGATATCTTCTCTCAAATGTTTGGTGGCGGGTTCCAGGATCCAAATGCACCACGTAAGGGTCGTGACCTCCAGTACCGGATGCATTTGACTTTTGAGGAAGCCATTTTCGGAACTGAAAAGAACGTTAAGTATACGCGTTCACAGGCCGACCGTTCACAGCACGAGGTTAAGGTGAAGGTACCTGCTGGTGTTGAAACTGGCCAGCAGATGCGCTTGTCTGGCCAAGGTGAAGACGGTGTTAATGGTGGTCCACAGGGTGACTTGTACGTGGTCTTCTCCGTTGCGGCTTCAAAGGATGGCTTTGAGCGTGACGGTGCTGATATCTACCTTCAGCAAGACATCGACTTTATCACGGCGGCTTTGGGGGCTGAAATCCCCGTTAAAACGGTTCACGGTGAAGTGAAGTTGAAGATTCCGGCAGGGACGCAAAATGGTCGTCGCTTCCGCTTAGGTGGCAAGGGTGCTGCTCGTTTGCATGGTAACGGCTATGGCGACCAATTCGTTGTGTTGAACGTTGTTGTGCCAACAAAGCTTAACAAGGACCAGAAGGCTGCCTTAGAGGCCTTTGCGACCGCTTCAGGTGCTAAGGTTGCTAAGAAGAAGTCAATCTTCGATAAGTAAGACAATTTAAAATCAGTTAAGACGTCTTTAGTCTTCATCTGTTCAATCAAAAAAGCCGGCTCAGACGAGTCGGCTTTTTGTGTTTGATTATGATTTTTAAAGGTACTTGGTTGAATCATCCACGTGCCATGGATCTTGGCGGTTGATGTGGTCATAGTACAACTTGCCATGCAAGTGGTCAATTTCGTGTTGGAAGACGATGGCAGGGTAGTTGCGCAAAGTCTTTGTCAGAGTCTGACCGGATTCGTCTTGGTAGCGAACCGTAATCTTCTTTGACCGAGGGACAAAGCCAGGAACGTCTTCGTCAACCGAGAGGCAACCCTCACCGGTTTCCAATGCGGCCCGTCCAACCGTTTCAGACACGATGACGGGGTTAAAGACAACACCCTTGAAGAATGGCTTGTCTTCGGCATCTTCGGCTGGGTCAGCAGAGGGAATCAAGATGGCTGTCATCTGCAAAGATTCTCCAACCTGTGGGGCAGCGAGGCCAACGCCGGGGCGTAGACCGTACTTTTCATTTTCTTCCTCGTCTTGTGAGACTTCTAAGTAAGTCATCATATCCTTGGCGAGTTGTTGGTGCTCAGCACTAAGAGGGAAGGGAACTTCCTTAGCCTGGTCACGCAGAACAGGGTCACCGTCGCGCGTGATTTTATCCATGGTGAAACGAATTGTCATGTTGGTTAACTCCTACTTACAATTTATCAACTCTAAGTATAGCAGAAATCAGTTAGCAACGGGCTTTTGCTCTTTGACTTTCCTGATTTTTTCGTGGATTGGTACGGGGATTTAACTGTTAAATCAGCTGGCTTTTCTGGAAAGGGGAGTGAAAGCTTGTTAAAATAGAGGTGATATGTTCATTGTGCATTTGAAAGGATTTTCTATGGCAGAGCAATACCAGCTTCCGATTGACGGTAATTGGAATCAGGACGATATTATTGCGGTTTCAAATTTGATTGATGCCGTTTTGCAGGTTTATGAGGGCGGCTGTGACCGTGAATATCTCTTAACGACTTACCGGCGGTTCTTGACCGTAATCCCATCCAAGTCGGAGCAAAAGGCCTTTGACCGTGATTTTGAGCAACAAACTGGTCGGTCAATCTATCAGACGATGAAGTTGACAGACAAGCCAGTTAAGCGGGTTTTAGTCAATGACTGAGTGGACGAGCAATCAATTAATCCAGGTTGATCAAACGGTGCGACGCTGGTTGGTCGAGCTCGGTCGTGAGGCTTGGGGAACCAAGAACCAAGATTTACAGGTTGGTCAAAAAGAGGGGGATTTCCGCAACATCGTGACCAACCTCGATACCACCAACCAGGCATGGCTTGTTGACCATATTCGGTCAATCGACCCGGATGCCCATATCGTTGCCGAAGAAGGTGACTTGCAGCGCCCCGAAACCATGGCAGGTCATGTCTGGTTTATCGACCCGATTGACGGCACGCTAAATTTTGTACATGAAAAAACTGATTTTGCCATTATGGTGGCCCTCTATGTTGATGGAAAGCCAACATTAGGTTGGATTGCCAAAGTGATGACAAATCAGGTCTTCCATGGTGGCCCTGAAATTGGGGCCTTTATGAACGACCAAAAATTGGCACCAGTGGCCGACCTTGGCCTGACAGAATCGATTTTAATCGTGTCCGGCCGCCGTCTGATTAGTGGCGAAAAGCCCTACGCGACGCTTGCCGCTGCCGCTTTGGCTTATCGGGTTTTGGGATCGGCTGGCATTTCCTTTAGTCGCTTGTTCTTACAACAAGCAACGGGGTATTTCTCAAAGCTTTCCCCATGGGATTTAGCGGCCGGTCGTGTCTTGGCCGAAACGCTCGGCTACGTGGTCAAATCACTTGACGGAAGTCCGTTAAATATGCTATCATCAAACACAGTATTAATCGCTACAACCAAGACGTATCGCGAGTCAGTCAAGATAGTGAAAGACTAGGGAGAGAAGCCCTAGTCTTTCTTGTGAGTAGCAAAGACAAAGGAGCACATAAAATTGGCAAATCTTCGCGAAGATATTCGTAATATCGCTATTATTGCCCACGTCGATCACGGAAAGACGACGTTGGTTAACGAACTGTTAAAGCAGTCTGACACATTGGACGCCCGTAAGGAAGAATCCTTGGGTGACCGTGTGATGGATACCAACGATATTGAAAAAGAACGTGGAATCACGATCTTGTCAAAGAACACTGCTGTTCGTGTTGGCGACAAACAGATCAACATCTTGGATACCCCAGGTCACGCCGATTTCGGTGGAGAAGTTGAACGAATCATGGGAATGGTTGACGGGGTTTTGCTCGTCGTTGATGCCTTTGAAGGTACCATGCCTCAGACTCGTTTCGTTTTGAAGAAGGCCTTTGAACAACACTTGACACCAATCGTGATTGTCAACAAGGTTGACCGTCCAGGTGCTCGCCCAGAAGAAGTCGTTGATGAAGTTTTGGACTTGTTCATCGAATTGGGCGCTGATGAAGATGATTTGGACTTCCCAGTTATCTATGCTTCAGCTATGAACGGAACATCATCATTTGATCCTGATATCGACAAGCAAGAACATACGATGGACCCAATCTTTAAGACGGTCTTCGAAACGATTCCTGCACCAGTTGACAACTCTGACGAACCATTGCAGTTCCAAGTTGCTATGTTGGACTATAATGATTTTGTTGGTCGTATTGGTATCGGTCGTGTCAAGCGTGGAACAATCAAGGTTGGTGACAATGTTGATGTTTTGAAACTTGATGGCTCATCACAAAACTTCCGTGTTACAAAGCTTTCTGGTTTCATCGCTTTGGACCAAGTTGAAATCCAAGAAGCCAAGGCCGGTGATTTGATTGCCGTTTCTGGTATGGAAGACATCTCAGTTGGTGAAACAGTCGTTGATCCAGCTCATCACGATGAATTGCCATTGCTTCGTATCGATGAACCAACGTTGCAAATGACTTTCCGTCAAAACGACAGCCCCTTTGCTGGTCGTGAAGGAAAGTTTGTGACTGCTCGCCAAATCGAAGATCGTTTGTTGCGCGAATTGCACACTGATGTTTCTTTGCGTGTTGAAGACACTGACCAAGCTGGTGCTTGGTTGGTCTCAGGACGTGGTGAATTGCACCTTTCAATCTTGATTGAAAATATGCGTCGTGAAGGCTTCGAATTGCAAGCTTCACGTCCACAAGTTATCTTCCGCGAGGAAGACGGTCAAACCACTGAACCTTACGAATCAATCCAAATCGATACACCAGATGAATATTCATCAACTGTTATCGATTCATTGAACCAACGTAAGGGTGAAATGCAAAACATGGAAGCTGTCGGAAACGGTCAAACTCGTTTGACTTATATGGCACCTTCACGTGGTTTGATTGGTTACGCCACTGAATTTATGACAGCAACTCACGGTTATGGTATCTATAACCACACATTTGCTGAATACCGTCCAATGGTTAAGAATTGGGAACCAGGACGTCGTAATGGTGCCTTGGTTTCAATCAACCAAGGACAAACAACAAACTACGCAATCATGGGTGTTGAAGATCGTGGCCAAATGTTTGTCGGCGCCGGTGTTGACGTGTATGAAGGAATGGTTGTTGGTATGAACGCTCGTGACAATGACATCTCTGTTAACGTTACAAAGATGAAACCGCAGTCCAACGTTCGTTCATCAAACAAGGACCAAACTGCTTCAATCAAGACCCCACGTGAGATGAACTTGGAAGCGTCAATGGAATTCTTGAACGATGATGAATACGTTGAAGTAACGCCAGAAAATGTTCGTATCCGTAAGGCTATTTTGAACACTGCTGAGCGTGAAAAGGCTGCTAAGCGTCGTAAGTAAGCGTTTAAGCATCATCCTATCTGAAACAAACAACTAGTCATAGTGGCATGGACCAACTTCATGTTACTATTATTTTGGAGCTATGGCACAATCTGGTACTGCAGCGGACTCGAAATCCGTCGAGCCGTCTTATGGCGGTGTGCGGGTTCAAATCCCGCTAGCTCCTTGGGACATTTCAAGAGACCTAAAAAACCTAGTCTTAAGCTAATTTTGTTTTTTAGGGTTGCTATAGCTTTCAAGCAAAATAACACATTTTTTATAGCGGGGATGCTATCGAGGACGGCTCTTGTGCCGTCTTTTTATTTTTGGCAGATTCTATAATTAATTCGAACGAGAAAATTTAAAATAAAAACCCAAAGA
>NZ_LDUY01000011.1 GCF_001038455.1 Fructobacillus sp. EFB-N1
AAGCTCTATAGCGCCGAAAGTAGTTGCCGGAACGCTGGCTGCGAGGATAGGACGATGCGATGCCGTACATATAACGACAACGGGGGAATTGATGTATATCAATCCCCCCGTTGTTTTTTATTTATATACAGTTTAAAATATAGTAAATAGTAACAGGATGCTTTGGTTTGGCATTGAAGTTAATCAAAGTTGAGGTGAATTCTTATGGAAATGGAACGAATTAACGATAACACTATTCGGGTCATGATTGAAAATGAGGACCTTCAAGACCGCGGGACTTCGGTTCGTGATTTGCTCAGCGATCGTAATAAAATTGAATCTTTCTTTTATAACATTTTATCTGAAATTGATACAGAAGAGGATTTTGTTGATAATGACAAAGTTTCTTTTCAAGTTTTGCCTAACCAAAATGGCTTGGAATTATTTATTTCCCGTCTTGATGATCAAGACGCTTTAAATGATTTGTTAGCAAACATTGTTGGTGAGCGTAGTGATGATGATAATGATGTCGTTAACCAAGAAGCAATTGACGATGTTTCATTTGAGCAAAAAATGGCTTTGATGGCGCACGATGATGAAAAAAATGCTGTAAAGAAGAGTGTTGATGGTCGTATTGATGTTGTTGAATTAGCAGATTTTGATTTGCTTTTGTCACTTTCAGACCGGTTGGAAACATTTACTGGCGATAATAGTGCCTACTTCTACAAGGGTCATTATTACTTAGTGTTGGATTCAACAAAGCTTTCGTTGACAGCTGCTGAATACAATACTTTGTCTGCGACGATTGTTGAGTTCGGACGTTATGCTAAGTTAAATGAGGCTGTTTTGTCAGAACATGGTAAGGTTTTGTTCGAAAATAAGGCAGTACAATCATTGAACCAACTGTTTTTAGCTGAATAAAATGACTGATGGAAAATCTGAAAAGATTTTCCATTTTTTATGTCTTAGTGTGAAATTGTTGGATGAATGAATTTTTGATTGGTCGTTAACAGTCAATCCTTTTTCTAAAATAGATTTTCTTCCTGCTCTGTTATCAGGTATAATAGCAGTATCATTATTTAGCATTGGAGTGCATTTTCATGAATATCTTGCTTGTTATCACCTGGGTCTTAGTTATTTGGTTTGTTTTTTATGTGGTTAGTGCCCTTGGCACGCGCATCATGGCTAAGAAACGGGGAACTGTCTTAAAGGCAGAAGACTTTATGGCACAGCAGGCAGAAAACCACGGTCAATTGGTTGATGTCCGTGACAAGGAGCCCTATAAGCGTAATCACTTAAGGGGAGCTCGAAATATGCCAGCATTGACTTTCTCACAAGGAAAGTCTGGTTTGCGCCAAGATATGCCGGTTTACTTGTACGGGGATACATTATCTGGTGCAAGCTCTGTTGCACGTCATCTTCGCAAGGAAGGGATGGCTAAGAGCCAAATTTTCTTAATGGCTGGTGGCTACCGTCAAGTGACGGAGCAAAAGAAGAGCTAAAAAAAAGAATCGCTTAGCGATTCTTTTTTAGTAACTATTAGAAGCGTGATTGATGAGCGGCAACTGATTTGCGAATTGCAGCACGGGAAACCTCTTCATAGTTTTCTTGTTCTTGTTCTTTTGGCTCTTGGACCAATTTCTTATAGCCAAAGCCGGCTGAAAGAACGGCTAGGGCTGAGCCAAGCACGCCTGTGGCCAAGCCAAATTTAAAATCTTTTTTCATCCGCAATCTCCTTTCCATCTTTTCTTAACATTATCGTTGAAATAAAAGACTTTGTAAATCCCTATTTGTAAAATGGAGGTAGAATATGGCAATCCCAGTAATTGTAATTGCAGGACCAACTGCTTCTGGTAAATCAGATTTGGCTATCCAGCTAGCTAAAAGGTATAACGGTAACATTATTTCGGCTGATTCTTTGCAGGTCTACCAGGGGTTAGATATTGGTACAGCCAAAACACCCATTCAAGAACGTGAAGGGATTCCTCATTATTTGCTTGATGTGGCAGATAAAACTGTTGATTTTTCGGTGGCTGATTTCCTCTCATTGGCAGATCAGGCAATTTTAGAAACGGTTAATTCAGGGCGAGTCCCAATTGTGGTTGGTGGGACCGGTTTTTACGTCAAAGCACTGCTGGGTTTTCAGCCATTGGATTTTGCCAAATCAGACGAAGACGAGGTTCGAGAAGATCAGAAAAAACCTTTAGAGGAACTGCAAGTCAAATTGAGGCAATTGGCTGACGAGAAATTATTGAATCGAGTTGATCTGCAAAATAAGGAGCGGGTCATTCGAGCAATTCAAATCGCCCGTCACGGGCAAGCTAATCGGCCTAAGCGTCCAGACTATACTGGACTCATTTTGGCCTTAGATTGGCCAAGAGGGCTCCTATATGAGCGCATCAATGGTCGTGTTCAGCTTATGATAGATCAGGGGCTTGAGAAAGAAGCCAAAGGCCTATATGACCAAGGCGGTTTGAATCTGCAGGCTGGTCGTGGCATCGGCTATGCTGAATTTTACCCTTTTTTTGAGGGACAACAGACACTCTTAGAAGTTGTAGCAACCATCCAACAAAATTCACGGCGCTATGCCAAACGACAATTAACCTATTGGCGTCATCAAATTCCGGGGTTACAATGGATTGATGGTCAAAACGCATGGACAATTGCTGATCAGAAAGTTGCTGATTTTTTGAAAGAATATAAGCAGTAAAAAGGAGTGGTAAATGGATTTTGCTCAGGCACTAAGCGATTTAAAAGATGGGAAAATTAATCATTTTGATGTTGATCCCGAAACTTTTCCTGCATTTCAGAAGGCCTGGTCTGCTTTTCCCTATCAAAACACAGTGAAGGGAATCGCTCAAAGAGCAGGAAAAGTGACATATATTCAGGCAAAATAGACTGTTGTAGTGATTAAAATATGCTACAATACTATTTAAGTAAACTATATTAAAAATGGCCGGACTCGGTTTTTTCGGGTGTCGACTTTAATTGAGAGGCAAAATCGTGGCATTATCATTTGGACAACATAACGTTGGTATTGACTTAGGAACGACAAATACTTATGTATACGTCGAAGGAAAGGGAATCGTTTTACGTGAACCTTCAGTTGTTGCACGTAACACTGAAACGCAAGAAGTGATTGCCGTTGGCTCTGAAGCCCGCGACATGCTCGGTCGTACGCCTGCAAGTATCGCAGCTATTCGGCCAATGCGTGATGGCGTTATTGCTGATTATGACACGACAGTTGCCATGATTTCTTATTATTTGAAGAAGGCTTTAGGAGGCCGCGTTGGTAAGCCATACGTGACACTTGGGGTACCTGCCCGTATTACGGCGGTTGAACGTCGTGCAGTGATTGATGCTGCCCGTGTCGCTGGTGCGCGTGATGCTTATGTCATCGAAGAACCATTTGCGGCTGCCATTGGTGCTGGTTTGCCAGTTATGGAACCAACTGGTTCAATGGTTGTTGACTTTGGTGGTGGAACCACAGATGTTGCAACGATTTCACTTGGTGGTATTGTTGCAGCTCGTTCAACTCGTTTTGCGGGCGACAAGCTCAACGAAGCAATTTCATCATTTGTCCGTAACAATAACAACTTGGCAATCGGTGAATCAACCGCTGAGCGTTTGAAGATTGAAGTTGGAAATGTTTCTTTGGAAGATGCCAAAATGATGGAACCAACGACGGCTCGTGGTCGTGACTTGCTGACCGGTTTGCCAAAGACTATTGAAGTTTCGGCCTATGACGTGGCAACGGCAATCCAAGACCCAATTAACGAAGTGGTTAACTCAATTCGTGAAACATTGGAGTCAACACAACCTGAAATTTCTGCCGATGTAATTGATCATGGAATGGTCTTGACTGGTGGCGGAGCACAATTGCGCGGTTTGTCAACTTTGATTGAAGGAATTACGAAGGTTCCCGTAATCGTGGCGGAAGATCCTTTGGATGCCGTCGTCAAGGGGGTTGGTGAATCATTGAAGTCTTTGGACGTTTTGCAACGAAACTAATAAGACAAGTTAGGTAAACTGCCAAAAAGCGTAGCGCTTGCGCTGCGTTTTTCTTTTCAAGGCAGTTGGTGTGAAAAGGATTATTCCATGCGTAAGTTATTTTCATCCAAAACGGCTGTGATTTTAATGGTCTCAGTCATGGTTATTGTTGGCTTGATTACCGGATCAAATTGGTGGGCCAATAAAACAAATACACCTCCTTTCTTTCAGCGAGCAATTAATGATATTACTGGTGGTATTTCACGCGTGATTGCTGTGCCAACGAATGCCATTGGGACACGGGCCAATTCAATTTCCAATTTGATGTCAACATTTGACGAAAATAAGAAATTAAAGGCTAAGTTAGACGGCTATGCGCAAAATCAGGTTAAGATGCAAACCTTGGAAGAGGAAAATAAGTCGTTGAAGAAGCAGCTTGGCTTGAAAGCGACGTTGACGGATTATGAAACAATTTCTGCCGTAACGATTGCTCGCTCGCCTACAACTTGGCAGTCACAGCTTGTGATCAATAAGGGTGCTAAATCAGGATTGAAGAAGGGCATGCCCGTCCTTGGTGATTCTGGCTTGATCGGTCGTATTTCAGAAGTGAATACGGTTAATTCGAAGGTGACGTTGATTTCTGATACGAGCGAGGATACAAACCGCTTTGCAATCACGGTTAAGGGTAGTCAAGGTGATGTTAACGGGATTATTACTGACTATGATGCAGATCAGAAATTGTTGATTATGGGTCAGGTCACTGAAAGTCAGACGATTAACCCTGGTGATACGGTTGTTACTTCAGGATTAGGTGGATCAATGCCGTCTGGTATTCTGATTGGTAAGGTGGCAAAGGTCACCACCGATGATTACGGTCTATCACGTAAGATTTATATTCAATCGAGCTCTGATTTGAGCAGTTTGAGTACCGTCTTAGTGGCCAGGACAGAGGTAGGGTCATAATATGGCAGGTTGGCAATTTATTCGATTTCGGATTGTGTATCCGCTGATTTTAATTCTTTTGTTTTTCATCGATGGAAATATTATGTCTTCGTTTGGTGTTTTTTTACTCCATTCGCCTTTTCATATTATTCCAACGCTCACGTTGATTTGGTTTTTCTACGCCATCCAATTTGAGGCGACAAGCTTCGTGCCTTATTATTTTTATGTAGTCGTGTTTGGCTTACTTTTTGATGTTTATTATACGGGCATTATTGGAACCTATACGGTTGCCTTTTTGGCTGCCACGATTTTGATGGATAAGCTACGTCCCTATTTTGATGAACGCTTAATGTCTGGGATGCTTTTGCTATTGGTGGGCTTATTGACCTATCTTGTTGTGACTTATTTTGCCGGTTCAATGATTAATATTGCTAATTTGTCACTTTTTTCTTTTATCATTCAAGATGTTTTTCCAACAGCGGCTTTGAACTTAGTGTTGGCGGCTTTAGGCTATTACCCAACTTGGTCTTTGTATCAAAGATTAATTTAAGCTTGCTTTTTTTACCGGGCCAGGGTTATAATGGCCTCAATTAAAACGTTGACTAGACGAGTAGCTAGCAAATTCTTTTCAGGAAGCTTACGGCAATTGAGAGTAAGCAGGAATTGTTGGTGAACCACACCTAGGAGTGTGCTATTGAACCTTGAGTAGGTAGCATCGGCTGTGCCCGTTATCGCACCGGTTGTTAGGAAACTAACACCACGAGGTTTCTTTAGTAATAAAGAAACAACGATGAGGTGGGACCGCGTCTATTCGCCCTCTAAGTGCTTAGCACTTAGGGGGCTTTTTTATTTCCCATCGTTTTAATAGTTTGACAGTGAAAGTGGGGAAATCCTGATGAAATATTTTTTTGAAGTACTACCAAGCATTGCCTCTGGCTTGCAAATGACCCTGGGGGTCTTCTTTATTACAATCATTGGCTCAATTCCGTTGGGGATTTTAGTATCTTTGGCAATGCGATCACCATACTTTAGTGTTCGTTGGTTGGTAAACGGCTATATTTGGTTGATGCGGGGAACGCCACTCTTATTGCAGTTGATTTTTATTTACTATGGCTTATCAATGGTTGGCATTTCCTTCTCACGGTTTGATGCCGCGGCCTTTGCCTTTATTATTAACTATGCCGCTTACCTGGCAGAAATTTTCCGTGGTGGCCTTCAAGCCATCCCACAGGGACAATTCGATGCCGCCCAGGTTTTGGGCTTGAATAAGGTGCAAACTTTTTTCAAGATTATCTTGCCACAAGTGATTAAAATTGTGGTGCCATCATTTGGAAATGAAGTTGTTAACTTGGTCAAGGATACGTCTTTGATTTATGTGATTGGATTGGGCGATATCTTGCGAGCCGGTTCGATTGCAGCCAGCCGAGACGTTTCATTGGTACCATACTTAATTGTTGGCTTGATGTACTTGGCCATGGTAGCAGTCGTTACGATTGTCCTACGCCGTAGCGAGAAGCGCTTGAGTGCTTGGAGGTAAGACTATGATTGCAATTAAAAATTTAACAAAAGCCTATGGCGATAATGTGATTTTTAAAGACTTATCACTGACGATGGCTGATGGTGAAATCCTAGTAGTTGTTGGGCCATCCGGTTCCGGTAAAACAACTTTCATTAAGACCTTAACCGGTTTAGAGGATGCTAGTGCTGGTGAGATTGATTTAAACGGCCAGGCTTACCAAGTTGGCGATTCTGCCTTGGCAGCAAAGATTGGACTGATTTTTCAGGACTTTAATTTATTCCCACATTTGACAGTCAAGAAGAATTTGACTTTGGCACCGATGACAGTCAAGAAAATGTCCGAGAAGGAAGCAAATCAGAAGGCTGACGAGTTGCTTTCAACTTTAGGATTGACGGACCAAGCTAACTTATATCCTTACCAGTTGTCTGGTGGTCAAAAGCAGCGAGTAGGCATTGCTCGGGCACTTGCGATGGATCCACAAATTATCGCTTATGATGAGCCAACCTCAGGTCTGGATGAAAAGACCACTGACCAGGTTAGCCAGGTGATGCTAGCCTTGAAGAAGGCTGGGGTTACTCAATTAGTCGTGACCCACGATTTGCCATTTGCCGATAAGGTGGCGGATACAGTCTTTGACTTTGAAAAGGAGGTCCAGCGCTAATGATTACGATGAAAAAGAAAATCATTGTTAATACGGCTGTGATTGTGGTCTTTCTGGCCGTGGTGGCTGGTTGTGTTGCCTTTCTTTCCAAACCTAAGTCAGATAATGATGCCAACACCAAAGACAATTGGACCAAGATTCAGCAGGAAAAAGTGATTACGATTGGTTTGGATGATACCTTCGTTCCAATGGGTTTCCGGGATTCTTCTGGAAAGTTGGAAGGATTTGATATCGATTTGGCTGATAAGGTCTTTTCTGATTTGGGCATCAAGGTTAATTGGCAACCAATTGATTGGTCCATGAAGGAAACTGAGTTAAATACCGGTAATATTGATGCTATTTGGAACGGCTATACCAAGACACCTGCTCGAGCAAAACAGGTTGCCTTTTCACAGGTTTACCACAAGGTAGCTCTTTCCGTTGTTGTTAAGAAGGGCCAGGGCATTAATAAGTTTTCTGATATGTCCGGTAAAGTCTTGGGCGTTCAAACCGGTTCTTCTGGTGAATCGTCATTGAACGATCAGCCCAAGGTTTTGAAGCAGTATATTAAGGGACAAAAGCCAGTTGAGTATGACACCTTTGACAAGGCCTTTACTGATTTAAACGCTAATCGGATTGATGGCCTATTGGTTGATGAGGATTACGCTCGTTATTACATTAACCACCAGGCTAACCCAGCGGATTATGAAATCTTAAAGGGGGACTTCCCAGAAACGGAAGATGTTGTTGGTTTCCGTAAGGGTGATATTGAACTCAAGGAAGCAGTTAACAAGGAATTGACGAAGTTAACTAAGAGCGGCTTTGTTTCAACTTTGGAAAATAAGTGGTTTGCACAAAATTAATTGAGAAAGTATTAAAAACGCCTACGGGCGTTTTTTCTTTGGCTAAAACCGAGTAAGATGGTTATATGATAAAAAAGACGATGGTGGCGCCTGGCGTCCAGCTGGCTTACCAGCCAACTAAGCAATTTAAAACAATCCATGTTAATGTGACCTTTGCGACGAAGGCTAAGAAGGCTATTGCGACCAAACGGGCGCTCTTGTCCTACTTGATGGCAGTCTCTTCGAAGGCGTTTCCAGACCAACGAACGGTTTCTTTGGCAATGATTGATGCCTTTGGGGCTAACTTTCAAACAAAGGTGGCAACGCTTGGCGATTTGGACCTTTTAACGGTTTCGATTCAATTTATCAAACCGGGTCTGTTACCAAATTCAAATCAGCTTTTGGAGCAAATTTTAAATTTTTTGCAAGCAATGCTCTTTGATTTTGATTGGGAAAGTGACCAAGCCCAAACAACGTTTAATCAGGAGCGACAGAACTTGAGGCAAGCGATTTTAAGTCGCCAGGATGATAAGGTGGCGTTTGCTTTGGACCAATCGCGTGAGTTAACCTTTGCCGATGCTGCTGTCCGGGAATCAATCTTAGGATCAATTGAGGAATTGGATCAACTGACTTTACAGGATGTTCAGAGGGCACAGCAAGAGCTGTTAGCCGAAGATCAAGTCGTGATTTCGGTTGTCGGGGACTTAGAGTTTGATCAATTGACAAGGCAGTTATCTGCTTGGCCTTGGGCTGATATTGGTCGCAAGGAAAAGAGTGCTGTTGACCAGAACTATTCAGCGCAGATTCCCCAGTTGTTAGCTGCCGGTCAAAGAAAGCTTGTAAAAAAGGTAGACTGGCAACAGGCAGTTTTGGTGCAAAATTTTCAGGTGAAGGGGCTGTCCCTACACGATAATGGTCCACGTTATTATGCAACTTTAGTGTTGAACACAATCTTTGGTGCTAGCCCAGCCAGTCTGCTTTTTACTGAGGTCCGAGAAAAAAATAGTTTAGCTTATAATATTTCGTCGCGCTTTCAGCCGGACTTAGCGATTTTGACCGTTGTGGCTGGTTTTGATTTTGACCAGGTTGATTTGGTTGAAGAACTGATTCAGGTTCAACTGAAGACATTGGCTGCAGGCCAGATTGCAGCAGAAATGCTTGAGAATGCCAAGCAAAGCTTGAAAAATGAGTACTTAATTCGCCAAGATTTCCAGACTTATCTGGCTGTTCGTCAGGCTGATCGTTTCTTGCGTCAGGCCAAAGAGGGTACTACTGATTTTCTATCCGCAATCGATCACGTATCAGTAGCGGATGTGCAGGATGTTGCCAAGGACTTAATCTTGCAAAGCCGCTTTGTTCTGGCACCTGGGGAAAAGGGGGAATCTTTTGGAAACAAATGATCATGAAGAACAGCCCTTCGTTTTTCAAACGAAAGAGGGCCTGACGGTTAATCTGATTAAAAAACCGGGTTATCACCAATTTTTGGCGGCCTTGACTGCTCGTTTTGGGTCGTTAACGACGGCGATGACGGTGAATGGTGAACAACAGGTTGCTATTCCTGCCGGCACTGCACACTTTCTAGAACATAAAATCTTTGATAAAAAAGATGGTGACGCTTTAATTCGCTTTACGGAGCTGGGAGCTGATGCCAATGCCTTTACTGGTCCAAACCAAACAACGTATTATTTTACTGCTACTAGCCAAATCCTAGAAAATTTGGCTTGGCTAATGAGCTTTGTCCAAGATCCTTATTTTACGAAAGAAAAAGTCGTTCGCGAGCGGGGGATTATTGAGGAAGAAATTAAGCTTTATCAGGATGATCCGGCTTGGCAATTGTACCAGGGAATTATCGGACTACTGTACCCAAAATCAGCGTTAAGCCAAGATATTGCAGGAACCAAGGACAGTCTGCAAGAAATTACTCCTGATTTGCTCTATCAAATTCATGCTGGCTTTTACCAGCCCCAAAACTTAGTGTTAACCGTTGTTGGCGACTTTGATATCAATGAATTAATCGCTTTTATTAAAGAGCAACAAGAACAAATCAGTAGTCAGACAGAAACTGTCTTGGTAGCAAAAGAAGATTTGGCAAAACAGGTGACCTTTGCAGCACAAAAGGAGCAAGGACTATCGCTAGAAAAAGGGGCCTATGGTCTTCGCTTACCAAGTCGCCTTGAGGATATTTCAGGAATTGAACGTGTTAAAGAAATCCTATTAGGCGAACTGGCCTTGGACTTAGTATTTGGTGATCAAACGGGGTGGTTCCAAGACGCTTATGAAAAAGGAATCTTCGGTGATGATTTTGATTATGAGTATAGTAATTTTGGCCCATACCAGTATTTAACTTTTTTTGCAGATGGTGAAAATCAAGATCAGGTTCAAGAATATTTGCTGAAAAGACTAGCAGAAGCACCCGCCAGTTTAGCTGAAAGTCAGACTGATTTTACCCGGTTGCAAAAAGCTTTGGCTGGGCAAACTTTGGCTAGCCAAAATCGCCCGGATCGCCTTGGTTTAGACGAGGATTTAGCCTTGTATGGGGTATCACTATTTGATAAAATGAACATAATAACACGTTTTTGCTTAGATGATGTTGTCCAGTGCGGCAAACGGCTTTTTGAAGGTGGTCGTTTGACTCGCTTAGTATTAGAAAAGTAAGAGAAAAAATGGCTGAATATTTAGCAAGTGAAGTTAGTCAACAGTTACGAGAAGCACGATTGGAAAAGGGTTATACAATCGACCAATTGGCCGAAATGACCAAAATCCAACCCCGTTTCTTACAAGCGATTGAAGATGGTGAACAGGATGTCTTACCTGGTCAGTTTTATGCTCGGGCATTTGCTAAGCAATTTGCTGAAGCTGTCGGTTTAAACCCTGATGACCTTTTTGATGAAGTTCAATTTGACCCACAGGTGACTAGTGATTTATCTCATGCACACCGTGATGAAGACGGTGTCGTTCGAGCAGGGGTTAATAATTCAGAGGCCTTTAAGTCACGTTTTCGTGGTTTTATCCCAAGAATTTGGATAGCAATTATCGTTGTTGCCATTTTGCTGGTTGCTTGGTTTGTGGTAACACGGGCAAGTTCAGGCTCTTATTCATCTAACGGTGGCAACCAAGTTGAGGTTGCATCGTCATCGGTACCACAGTCATCATCGTCATCAGTGGTTTCCTCTTCAAGTGCTAACGGTGGTATTAACCTCGGAACTGCAACCACGAACACGGCTCAGTTGACAACCACCTATACTGTTAGCGGACAATTGGCCAATACGCATACCATTGTTGCTAAGGGCCAAAATGGCGGTTCGATGTTTAAGGTAACTGATGGAACCGGTAAGGTCTTATACAACGCTTGGTTGAACCAAGCTGATGAAAAGAGCGTTGAAATTCCAGCCAATACGGCGATTGTGAATATTCAAGTTTCGCAGGTTAGCCACGTTAACTTAACGATTAACAACCAACATATTGATTTACCAAACTTGCCAACGAACCCAGCTCCAACGACTTGGAACGTTGTCTTGAATTTGAATAAGTGAGAACAAAATGAACCTACCAAATAAACTAACGGTCTTTCGAATCATCTTGATTCCAGTTTTCATGCTCCTTTTGATTTTTTCAAAAGGCTCAGCAGTTGTGAATACTGATTTAGACTTGACCTTTTCATGGGTCCTGGCAGCCATTGTCTTTGCCGTTGCTTGTATTACTGATTTCTTAGATGGGCAAATTGCTCGTCGAAAGCACTTAGTAACCAACTTCGGTAAATTCTTTGATCCATTAGCTGATAAGCTGTTGGTTATGACTGCTTTGATTTACCTGACCGCCTTTCACCAAGTTTCAGCTTGGGTTACAGCAGTCATTGTTATCCGGGAGCTAGCAGTAACTGGTTTGCGAACTCTGGTTGTTGAAAACAATGGAGCAGTCATGGCTGCTGCCTGGCCAGGTAAGATTAAAACATTTTCCCAAATGTTTGCCATTTTCTTCCTCTACTTAAAGGATTGGCCATTTGCAATTGTGAATTTTCCAATCGGTCAAGTCCTCTTGTATATTGCCGTTTTCTTTACAATTTATTCAGGAATCGAATATTTCTGGAAAAGCCGCTCGGTTTTTGCAGACGGACTATAAGCGCTTTAAGCGCTTTTTTCGTCCAATTAAATAAGGTCAAAAATGATGCGAACAAATGTTCGCAAAAGCCCTTGCATTTTGTTGAAAAAGTCCGTACACTGTTGATAGACATTTAAGGAGTATCAAGCATGGTTGCAAAAAAGACAAGCGATGATAACAAGAAGGACGGCCGTCAGGCTGCCTTAAATGAAGCTTTAAAGAAAATTGAAAAAAACTTTGGAAAGGGTTCAATTATGACGTTGGGCGATAACGCCTTGACGCAGGTTGAAACTTCGCCATCAGGGTCTGTTAAATTGGACGTGGCTCTGGGCGTCGGAGGATATCCAAAGGGACGGATTATTGAAGTTTACGGGCCTGAATCATCAGGTAAGACGACGATTGCCCTGCATGCAGTAGCTGAAATTCAAAAAAATGGTGGCACGGCTGCCTATATAGATGCCGAAAACGCTTTGGACGTGAAGTATGCTGAAGCTTTAGGTGTTAAAAAAGATGAATTGCTGCTGTCACAGCCGGATACTGGTGAACAGGGATTGGAAATTGCTGATGCCTTGGTTCAATCTGGTGCCGTTGACATGGTTGTAGTGGATTCCGTGGCTGCCTTGGTTCCTCGTGTGGAAATTGAAGGTGAAATGGGGGATGCTCACGTTGGTTTGCAGGCGCGGTTGATGTCTCAAGCTTTACGGAAGTTAGCTGGAACCTTGAACCGAACGGGAACGATTGCAATTTTTATTAATCAAATTCGTGAAAAGGTTGGCGTGATGTTTGGTAATCCCGAGACAACGCCTGGTGGTCGTGCCTTGAAGTTTTACTCGACCATTCGATTGGAAGTCCGTCGATCAACTCAAATTAAAGATGGTTCTGATGTGACTGGTAACTTGACCAAGGTCAAGGTTGTGAAGAACAAGGTTGCGCCACCCTTTAAGGTTGCCGAAGTTGATATCATGTATGGAAAGGGAATTTCACAAACTGGCGAAATTCTTGACTTGGCCGTTGACCAAGACATCATTGATAAGGCCGGTGCATGGTATGCCTATAATGGGGAACGAATTGGTCAAGGTCGCGAGAAGGCCAAGGAATATTTGGATGATCCTGAGCACGCTGCTTTGAAGGAAGATATCTATACACAAGTGCGAAATGCTTATGGTATTGGCGATGAGCCAGCCGTTGATGCCGGTCCTGACGAAAGTGATAGCAAAAGTGCAGAAAATCACGATAATGACGGGCTTACTGACGAACCTATTATTTAGAAATAGTAATAATAAATTAATATTAAAAAGCGTTATAAAACGCTTTTTTTTTGTTATAATGTGTTTGTTCTTAACTGAAGTGAATGATTCATTTTCACACAAATTATTCGGATTAGTTTGGAATAGATACTTGTTGTTGTAGGATAATCTTTTGCACCCAGTTGGGAGAAGAGGAATCATGCAAAGATCGCATCGCGGGTCATGGATAGTGGCCTCTGTCGTCGTTGTACTTGCTATTATCTTGGGAATTGCCTATCAAAACCGAGACAAGCAAGCCAACACCGCACCCATTACTGCAGTTGGTTCAACTGCACTGCAACCTTTGGTTGAAGCTGCCGGGGAGGACTATCAACGTTCTCACCCTGGTGTCTCCATTACCGTTCAAGGTGGTGGAAGTGGTACGGGTCTGTCACAAATAGCGCAAGGAGCTGTTTCCCTTGGAAACTCAGATCTCTACGCTGAAGAAAAGAAGGGGATTGATACAAAGAATTTAGTTGATCATCGAGTCGCAGTCGTTGGAATTGCGCCAATCATTAATAAGCAAGCCGGTGTCAAAAATTTGACACTAGCACAGTTAACCGATATCTTTACCGGTAAAATTAAAAATTGGAGTGAACTGGGCGGAAAAGACATGCCAATCGTGCTAGTTAACCGTGCCGCCGGTTCCGGAACTCGGGCTGCTTTTGAAAAGTGGGCTATGGGTGGCAAAAAGAGTGCTCCTGCACAAGAACAAGATTCATCAGGAATGGTCTTGTCAATTGTTAAAAGCACTCCGGGAGCTATCTCTTACGTTGCCTTTGCTTATAAGTCAAATGATGTTGTTCGGGCAAACATTAATGGTGTCGCACCTACCGATGCCAATGTTGAAGATGGGGCTTACCCTATCTGGTCATATGAACACATTTACACGAACGGCAAGCCAACAGGTGAAGTTGCTAAGTTCTTGGATTTCTTTAATTCAGATCGTGTACAGAAAACGTACGTGCCAAAGTTGGGTTACATCTCAAACTCAAATATGAAGATTGAGCGTGACCTGCATGGTAACATTACCGCTAAGCAGAAGGGGTAAGGCAGACAATGGATCTTATTACCGAAAAAATTAAAAAAACTTCGTTGTCAACCAAGCAAGACCGATTTGGAAAGTTTATCTCGGCTCTTGCCTTAATTCTAATCACTGCGGTGGTTGTCTTAATTTTCGGCTTTGTTATCACTCGGGGGTTAGCCACCTTTACGACCAATAAAGTTTCAGTTAGTAAGTTTCTCTTTGGAACGAATTGGAATCCGAGTGTTGTTGACCCTAAGACTGGTCAGCCAGGAATTGGCGCATTACCGCTCATTACTGGTTCTCTTGCGGTAACCGTTTTGGCTGCCATTATTGCTACGCCATTCGCAATTGGAACAGCAGTCTTTATGACTGAAATTGCTAAGAAACGTGGTTCTCGTATTATGCAACCAGTCATCGAATTGTTGGTTGGAATTCCTTCCGTTGTTTATGGTGTTATTGGTTTGGCCGTTGTGGTTCCAGCTGTTCGTTCAATTTTTGGCGGAACCGGTCTTGGAATTTTGTCAGGAACAATTGTTTTGTTCGTCATGATTTTACCAACCATTACTTCTATGACTGTCGATGCCTTAAAGGGCGTTCCTCGCTATTACCGTGAATCAGCCTTGGCAATTGGAGCCACACGTTGGCAGATGATTTATAAGGTGATTTTGCGGGCAGCAACACCAGGAATCTTGACAGCCATTGTCTTTGGAATGGCTCGTGCCTTCGGTGAAGCTTTGGCTGTTCAAATGGTTATCGGAAATGCGGCCAAGATGCCAGGTTCTCTGGTTTCACCAGCAGCAACCTTGACCTCCGTTTTGACGATGGGAATTGGAAACACGGTCATGGGTACGTTGCAAAACAACGTCTTGTGGTCATTAGCAATGATCTTACTTCTAATGTCTCTCGTCTTTAACCTCTTGATTCGCTGGATTGGTCGAAAAGGAGAACTGAAGTAATGAAAGCAAAAACTACTGATAAAATTGCTACAGCCGTGATTTACGGAATCGCTGGTTCAGTAGCGTTGGTGCTGGCAGCAATGCTAGCCTTTATCTTGGTTCGAGGATTGCCTCATTTATCATGGCACTTCTTGACTGCACAAGCTCGGTCATTTGAAGCTGGTGGTGGAATTGGCATTCAGTTGTTCAATTCTTTCTATCTCTTGATTTTGGCTATGCTGATTTCATTCCCAATCGCTCTTGGAGCGGCTATTTACTTGAATGAATATGCCAAGCCAACGGTTTGGACGTCAATGGTTCGTACAGCAATCGAAGTGATGTCATCATTGCCTTCTGTTGTTGTTGGGTTGTTTGGATTCTTGATTTTCGTTGTGAAGTTGAAGCTTGGTTTCTCCATTATTTCTGGGGCCATTGCATTGACATTCTTTAACTTGCCAATCTTGACCCGTTCAATCGAAACATCATTGAGCCAAATTCCAAACCTGCAACGTGAAGCTGGAGCGGCTTTGGGTCTTTCACGATTTGAAACAGTCATTCATATCATCTTGCCAGCAGCGGTACCATCCATTGTGACAGGAGTTGTGATTTCTGCGGGACGTGTCTTCGGTGAAGCTGCTGCATTGATCTTTACAGCTGGTCAATCGGCACCTTCATTGGACTTTGGTGACTGGAACCCATTTAACTTGGCATCACCATTGTCACCTTTCCGACCAGCCGAAACTTTGGCCGTGCACATTTGGAAGATTAATTCGGAAGGAATTATGCCGGATTTATCACTTGTGTCAGCGGGAGCATCAGCGGTTTTGATTATCGTGGTATTGCTCTTTAACTTTAGTGCACGTCGCTTGGGAACACTTCTCTATAAGAAGTTGACAAAATCGTGAGGTTAGCATGACAGATAAGAGTCAAGAATTAAAGCCAGTATCAGATTTTATTCCTGAAAAGGCACCGGAACGCTATATCATTCCAATGGAGGATGATAAGCATGAAATTGCCCTTTCAACTGAAAACTTGCAAGTGAGTTATGGCGATAACCTTTCCCTAAGTGAAGGGGATTTGCGTTTTGAACGCTACAAGATTACCTCTTTGATTGGAGCATCTGGGTCAGGTAAGTCAACGTTTTTGCGGTCATTGAACCGGATGAACGATGGTGTTGCCAATGTTACCGGCCATATTTGGTACCGTGGATTGGACATCAACTCAAAGGATATTGATGTCTATGAAATGCGTCGCCACATTGGAATGGTTTTCCAACGGCCAAACCCATTTGCTAAGTCAATTTATGACAACATTACCTTTCCCTTGACTCGCCGCGGTAAGTATACCAAGGCACAGCTCGATGAGATTGTGGAAACAACGTTAAAGCAAGCTGCTTTGTGGGACCAGGTTAAAGATGAGTTGAACAAATCAGCGCTTTCATTGTCAGGGGGCCAAGCCCAGCGATTGGTGATTGCCCGTGCCTTGGCCTTAAAGCCTGATATCTTGCTGCTTGATGAACCATCATCAGCCTTGGATCCAATTTCTTCTGCTAAGTTTGAAGATACTTTGCTGGAGCTGAAGAAAAACTATACGATTATTATCGTGACGCACAATATGCAGCAAGCAGCCCGGATTTCTGACTACACGGCCTTTATGCACCAAGGTAAGGTAATTGAATACGATTTGACTCGTAAGATCTTTACCCGTCCTAAGGTGCAATTGACCAACGATTATATTTCAGGTAATTTTGGATGACAAAACAAAGCGAAACAATCTTACAAACTCGTAACGTCAAGCTCTGGTATGGAGACAAGGAAGCCTTACATGGCATTGATTTGGATTTTGCCAACAAGGGCATTACTGCCTTGATTGGCCCATCTGGATCGTGTAAGACAACTTACTTGCGAGCCTTAAACCGGATGCATGATTTGGAAGAAAATGTCACTGTGACGGGTTCTTTCAACCTTCTTGGGAAGGATATTTATGCGCCAACAACGGATACCGTTGATTTGCGTAAGCGCGTTGGAATGGTTTTCCAACAGCCAAATCCATTTCCATTCTCCATCTACGACAACGTTGCCTTTGGCCTGCGTTTAGCTGGAGTGAAGGATAAGAAGACTTTGGACCAAGCAGTAGAGGAGTCATTAAAGGCAGCCTCTATCTGGGACGAAGTGAAGGATGAATTGAATAAATCAGCTCTTGGTCTTTCTGGTGGACAACAACAGCGTGTTTCAATTGCCCGTGTTTTAGCTACAAAGCCGGACGTATTGTTGCTCGATGAACCAACATCAGCTTTGGATCCCGTTTCTTCTCACAACATCGAAGAAACTCTGCTGTCACTCCGTGACCAATATGCCATGATTATTGTGACCCATTCCTTATCACAAGCTTCACGAATTTCTGATAAGACGGCTTTCTTCCTTAGTGGAAACTTGGTCGAATTTGGGGACACTCGTAAGATTTTCTTGGAGCCCGAGAAAAAGGAAACTGCCGATTATATTTCTGGTCGCTTTGGATAAAAAGTGACTGGATGATTGGTTAGTGAAGCCCATCGTTCAGGCTGTTCAAAAAATATCTTTGCTTTTAAAATGCCCTACTGTTATTAGAGAAAAACAGGTTACATGAAAGGAATTTGTCATGCGTCGATTATTTGATGAAGAATTAGCTGATTTGGATACTTCTTTTACGGAAATGGGTGAACAGGTTGCCAAGACCATTCAGGAATCTGTTCAGTCCTTTATTAAGCACGATCGCGATGGTGCCCACAAGATTATTGATCATGATTATAAGATTAATGAACGGGAAGCCGCTTTGGAAAAGAAGTCATTTGAAATGATTGCTTTGTACCAACCGGTGACAACTGATTTGCGTGAAATCGTGACGATTTTGAAGGCCGTTTCTGTTTTGGAACGAATGGGTGACCAGGCACGAAACATTGCTACGTCAACCATCCGTGTTAAGGGAACGAAGCACATGAAGGCTGTTGAAAAGCAGTTGGGTGAAATGGGTGAATTGGTTGCCTCAATGGTTTCAGAAGTCATGGGTTACTACGTGAAGAACGATGCCCTGGGTGCTGAAAACATCGCGACCAAGAACCACCAGTTGTCGAATGCAGCCGCTCAGATTCGAACTGATTCCGTCAATGGAATGAAGGAAGATTCTGAATTGGTTGATTCAGCAGCTGACTACTTAGTGATTGCCGGTTACATCAAGCGTATTGGTGACTATACAACCGACATCGCTGAATGGATTGTTTATAAGCGTACGGGTAAGATTATTGAATTGAACCCAGGCTATAACTACTTTATCTAATTTGAGAGAAATCTAATTTGATAGAGCAAAAGGGACCCTTTGGGTTCCTTTTTTTGTGGTAGGAAACTTTGTTATAATAGGAGGTAGGAAATAAATTTACTAAAGGAGGGCCTATGCGTTTTATCATGCAAGCGGCGATTAATATGGCTGTCTTTCTGGCCTGTGCGTTACTGTTTCCAAACGGTTTTGTTTTAGCGAACATGATGACCGCTTTGGTGGCAGCAGTGCTGCTCGCCTTATTGAATCGTTTGATCAAGCCCATCTTGGTCTTTGTTTCACTACCATTAGTCATCATCTCGTTAGGATTCTTTTTATTAATTATTAATACAGCGCTGCTAGAATTAACAGCACATATCATTCATGGTTTTGCCTTTGCCTCTTTTGGCTGGGCAATGCTGGTCGCAATATTGTTGACCGTGGCTAATTTCTTATTCATGGGTCAAACGAAGATTTCGGTGCGGAGGTAAAAAATGGCGCAAGCAACCGTAACAGTTAAAGACTTAGTTGATAACACTCGCTTAACAATTGTAGCTGGTCACGATTATTTAAATCGAGTGATTACTACTGCAGATATTTCTAGGCCAGGCTTGGAGATGACGGGGTACTTTACATATTATGCTCCTGAACGGGTGCAGTTGTTGGGAATCACGGAAACTTCTTTTTCAGACCGAATGAGCCATGACGAGTTATTGATGGTTTATCGGAAAATGGCTTCCAAGCAAACACCAGCCTTTGTGGTTTCAACGAACTTGCCAATTGCTGATGAATTGAAGCAAGCAGCAGAAGAGGCTCAGATTCCCATTTTAAACACTCGTTTGACTTCATCACAAATCTTGTCGAACATGACCTACTACCTTGGGGGTGAGTTAGCACCACGGCAGTCTGTCCATGGCGTTTTGATTGATGTGCACGGATTAGGAGTCTTAATTACCGGTGATGCTGGAATTGGCAAGACCGAATCCGCTCTGGAACTAATTCAACAGGGTAAAGCGCGTTTGGTTGCTGATGACCGTGTTGATATTCACCAAGAAGATGAGCAACGCTTGATTGGGCAACCATCGGAAGTTTTGCGTAACTTGATGGAAGTTCGTGGTGTTGGCATTATTGATGTTCAGCAGGTTTACGGTGCTGTTTCTGTCCGTTCTCATGCTTCAATTATGCTTAATATTCACCTATCAAATGGTAAAATTGGCGAAGAAAATTTTGATCGTTTGGGAAATGAGGATGATACCCTTGATATTCTCGGAGTCAAAATTAAGAAGATGGTTGTACCGGTGACACCAGGACGAAATACTGCCTCCGTTATTGATGCAGCGGCCGTTAAGTTCCGGACACAAAACATGGGCTATGATGCCTTAGAAACACTTGAGAAGCGGATGAGTGCCGCAATGCAAGTTAATGAAAAAGAAGATGAAGAGGCAAAAAAGCATGACTAAAGTCGCTGTTTTAGGGGCTGGCTCCTGGGGAACCGCCCTTGCCAATACAATGGCGAAAAACAACGTAGTTGTTAATATCTGGTCACACCGTGAAGACCAGGTTGATGAAATTAATGAGCACCACCAAAATGACCATTATTTACCTGGCGCAACTTTGTCAGAGAACTTATTAGCGGTTGCTGATATGCAGGTTGCTGTAGCGGATGCCGATGTTGTTTTAATGGTGGTACCAACGAAGGCAATTCGTTCCGTTGGAACCCAACTAGCAGAGGTTTTGCAAAATTTGGATCAACAAGTGATTTTGGCTCATGCCACGAAGGGGTTGGAACAGGGAACGCACTTACGGATTTCTCAAATGATTGAAGAGGCCGTGCCCAGCCAAAATTATTCATCCTTAGTCGTTATTTCTGGTCCATCACATGCTGAAGATGTGATTAAGGGTGATTTGACTGCAGTTTCTATTGGCGGCACTGACGAAGCCGCTACGATTGTTTTGCAGGAAGCGTTGGCTAGTGAAAACTTCCGACCATATACCAACCATGATTTATTGGGATCAGAGTTAGGTGGGGCGCTAAAGAATATTATTGCTTTGGGTTCTGGAATGCTCGTTGGTTTAGGCTACGGCGTCAATGCCCAGGCAGCCCTCCTGACACGTGGCTTGGTCGAAATGCGTGCGGTAGGTCAAAAAATGGGGGCTCGGCCCGAGACCTTCTTAGGACTAGCCGGCATTGGTGATTTAATTGTGACTGGTATGTCGTCAAACTCACGTAATTACCGTGCTGGTTTTGCCATGGGGCAGGGTCAGTCGTTAAATCAGGTCCAAGAAGAGATGGGCATGGTAATTGAAGGGGTGAATACCGTGAAGGCAGTTTATGAATACCAGCAGGCTCATCAGCTTGACTTACCCATTACAACTGCTTTGTATCAGGTCTTGTATGAAGGGGCTCAGATTGAAGAGCAAATTAAATTACTAATGACTCGCCCATTAAAAGCTGAAGATTGACCATATATTTGTTATAATAACAATAGAATACTTCGACGCCTTTGGCGTCATTAATGAAAGTAGGAAAGTATGAAACCTGTACGTAAAGCCATTATCCCGGCCGCTGGTTTGGGAACTCGTTTCTTGCCAGCCACAAAGGCCTTGGCTAAGGAAATGCTACCAATTGTTGACACACCAACGATTGAATATATCGTTCGTGAAGCCATTGCTTCTGGAATCGAAGACATTGTTGTTGTCGATGGAAAGTCAAAGCGTTCAATCGAAGACCACTTTGATTCAAACCCAGAATTGGAAAACAACTTGCGCGAAAAGAACAAGTTGGAATTGTTGAAGCTTGTCGAAGAGACGACTGATATCAACATGTACTTCATTCGCCAGTCACATCCAAAGGGCTTGGGTGATGCCATCTTAACAGCCAAGGATTTCATTGGTGACGAACCATTCGTTGTGCTCTTGGGTGACGACTTAATGCAAGATGAAGTGCCATTGACAAAGCAATTGATTGAACGTTATCACGAAACTGGTGAATCAACTTTGGCAGTTTTGGAAGTTCCTCATGATCAAGTATCTGAATACGGTGTGATTGATCCTGCCGCTAAGGTGAAAGAAGATGGTTTGTATCGGGTTAAGTCATTCGTTGAAAAGCCTCAGCCTGAAGACGCCCCTTCTGATTTGGCAATCATTGGTCGTTACTTATTAACACCTGAGATTTTCGAAGAATTGGAACAAACAAAGCCTGGTAAAGGTGGCGAAATTCAATTGACGGATGCCATTGATTCATTAAATAATCGTCAACACGTTTATGCCCATGAATTCAAGGGTGACCGTTATGATATTGGTTCTAAGATTGGTTTCTTGGAAACCAATATTGAATTTGGTTTGAAGCATCCACAAACAAAGGATCAGCTCCGCGCTTATATTAAAGAGCTTGCAGCTAAATTGTAAAATTCAGCAAAAACAAAAGAGGTGGTATACCTCTTTTTTGTTGGTTAAAATTAGACAAAAGAACAAATTCAAGGTACAATAGACGTCATAATAAAAAAGGAGGTTCCGTTTATCATGACAGAAGTCAAGCAATATGATGTTATCATCATTGGTGCTGGCCCAGCCGGAATGACGGCCGCTACTTATGCCTCACGGGCGGACTTAAAGACTGTAATGCTTGACCAGGGGATTTATGGTGGGCAGATGAATAATACTGCCGAAGTTGAAAATTATCCTGGTTATAATAGCATTATGGGTCCTGATTTGGCCGAAAAAATGTATGCTTCGTCAACGCAGTTTGGCGCTGAATACTCATTTGGCATGATTACTGGTGTGGAAGTTTTAGATAAAAATGAAAAATTGGTCCACACTGATATGGGTGATTTTCAAGCACCGGCTTTGATTATTGCGACTGGATCTGAACATATCCACTTGGGTGTTGACGGTGAGGAAGAATACCAAGGCAAGGGTGTCTCATACTGTGCTGTCTGCGATGGTGCCTTCTTTAAGGGTGAAAGCGTTGCGGTTGTCGGTGGTGGCGATTCCGCTGTCGAGGAAGGGCTGTACTTAGCTGATGTGGTTAAGGACGTTACGGTTTATGTTCGCGATAACAAGCTAAAGGCCCAGCCAATCTTGCAGCAGCGCGCAAAGAAGCAGGAAAACATGCACTTTGTCTGGAATACTGAAGTCACCGCTATTGAAGGTGATGGCGAGGCTGTTTCACAGTTGAAGCTGCATAACAACCAAACTGGTGAGGATCAGGTTGTTGATCAAAGTGGAATCTTCATCTATGTTGGTCTCAAGCCAAATACTCAGGTATTTGAAAATTTGGGAATTACTGATGACCGTGGCTGGATTAAGACGGATGACAAGATGGCAACCGCTGTTCCAGGTATCTTTGCTGCTGGAGACGTTCGTGCTAAGAACTTGCGTCAAATCACGACTGCTGTTGGCGATGGTGGTTTGGCTGGTCAAGAAGCCTATCAGTACGTTGCTGAATTAAAGTCAGAAGCATAAATAATAAATAAAATGATGACAAGAAGTCTGTTACCGAATGGTTTCAGGCTTTTTTCTGTGTCCTGGTGTTCTAATGAGCAATGACTAGTGAGGCTGTTTACGCGTATATGACCGATAGAAATGACTGGACGAATTAAAATAAAGCGATCTGAAAGAGCCTTAAAAGCTTGATAAAAGTAATGGATATTTTTCAACTGCCGATTAATCATAAATAGAAGATACAAAAAAGCCTCAACTACCGAATAGTAGTTGAGGCTCCCGATTTATGAATTAACCCTTGACGATTTCACAGAATTCCAAGGTTACACCATCTGGGGTGCGAACATTGAAGAACTTAATACCGTTATCCCAGAAGGGAAGGTGTTGTACTTCTGAATCAATCAAATCCAATCCTTGTTCCTTTGCTGCTACAAAGGCTGCATCAGCATCAGAAGTGTTCATTGAGATGTGGTTGATTGAACCGGGTTTGCCAGTTCCTTCATCAGACAACCACGTTTCAATAACGAGGTGACCGTACTTAAAGAATTTAACTGGGCCGCCTTCCTTAAAGTCACCGGTCTTTTCAAAACCGATGCTTGTCCAGAACTTTTCAGCGCGGTCCAAGTCGGCTGTTGGAATTCCAACGTGTTGAATGTCATCAAAATAATCAGTAAAGGCCATAATATAACCCGTCCTTTCAATTGAGGGAGACTATCTTAGTCGATAGCGATTCCCTGGTGCTTTAACTTGCTAAAGATACGTGTGTCTGCCCATCCAGTGATACTTCCCTGGAAGAGGAAGGCGAAGACGGTTCCAATACCATAGTTGGTAAAATCAGGAACCATAATCAAGGCGATAACACCAATAATGGTAGGTGGGATATAAGAAACCCACATGGCGATGCCGGCATTACCCTTGAAGTACTTGAATCGAAGAACCTGCATCAAATCATCAGCAGGGTGCAAAACGATGTTGGTCCGCTGATAAATTGAAATGGCAATCGCAATTAAGGAAACACCAAAGAAGTTCAAGAAAATGTAGAAGGCAACCATTGGCCAACTGTGAGCTTCCGGTAAGAGCTTTGAGAAAGCATTTGCAAAGACTGAAATCAAGGCCGAGAAAGGAACCATGAAAGCTAAGTTTCCAAGGAAACGCTTGATATCGATGCGGTGCTCCAAAACCATGTTCAAAACAGCGATTAACATACCAACCACGAAGAACACGATGGATAGTGTTGTACTATTACCATGTAATGAGTGGTTTAATCCATTTTGAGCAGCTGTCCAATAGGCAGAACCTAAAATTGACGGATGAATTTTTTGACTGGTAACAATTGTTAGCACGTTACCCATTGAGTTAATTACCAAAGAAAAAGCAAAGTAACTCAGGGCAGCGGTCCAAGAAATTGTCCGCTTTGCATTATTCATAAAATTTAGGCCTCTTCACCACCGATTTTAACAACGGCCTTAGAAACAACGCCTAAGCGACCGTTAACAAAATCGTCAACTTGGTTGTAATCCAATTCGTGTGACAACAATGGTTTAACGTTCAACTTACCAGATGAAAGCAATGCCAATGAGTCTTCGAATGCGTTAGGGTTAATGAATGAACCTTGGATAGTCAACTGCTTTTGGAAGACTTCATAAGTGTTCATTTCAAACTTAGCATCAGGTCCACCAACACCGAACATCAAAACTTGACCACCACGGGCAGCTGATTCGATGGCTGATTCTTGTGTTTGTGGCATACCAACAGCTTCGATTACAACGTCATATTCTCCAGCAGGGATCTTGTCGCCGTTCATAGTGTTGTATGTGTTCTTAACGTTGAACAAATCCTTGTTCATTTTCAACTTTTCGTCAACGATTCCAGCCAAGTCAACTTGGTGGATACCGTATGCCTGCAAGATTTGAACAAACAATTCACCCATGAATCCGTCTCCGATAACCAAAGCCTTTTGGTATGGTGATGGCTTCAACAATTTCATACCGTGGATGGCACATGAAATTGGTTCAACAATGGCTGCTGACTTCAAGTCAACGTTGTCAGGGATAGGGTAAACAACTGATGCAGGAGCTGCGAAGTATTCTTCGAAACCACCATCACGAGTTACTCCAATAGCAGACAAGTTTTCGCACAATTCAGGACGGCCAGTGTGGCAGAACTTACATTGTCCACAGTAGATGTTAGGGTCAACTGAAACGCGGTCGCCAACCTTAACGTTGGTAACAGCAGAACCGATTTCCTTAACAACACCTGAGTTTTCGTGTCCCAAAACGATTGGTGGAACAGCATCGGCTGATCCTGGTTCACCAGCATACAAAGCGTGGTCAGTTCCACAGATACCGGCAAAGGCAGTGTGAATCAAAACTTCGTCTGGCTTCAAGACAGGCTTTTCGATGTCCTTCAATTCCAACTTCTTCTTATCAGTTAACACTAAGGCTTCCATGTTCTGTTATCCTCCAATGAATAATTCCTTGTAACAACTTACACATACATAATAATATTTGCACAAACTTTTGTCAAGTGAAAAAGAAAACTTTTTCAAAACATTGATAACAGTACCTTTCAAAGACAATTATTTACTATAAGAAGTGAGCAAAGAAAACGTTTCCCAGTCGGCCGCCTGGTTTTGCATTCTGCCATTTCTCGCCACCATTGTAGTACATCTTGATAAAAAATTTTATGCTGATTTGGCATAAGATTGGTTAAAAAGTTGTGGCTGATTTGGCATAAGATTTTTAAAAAAATTGTGTATGATAGAAAAAGTAAGCAATTGAGCGAATGAACGTTTAAAAAATTAGTATGATTTTACCTTGATATTCCTAGCATTTTACGCTTTGAAAGCAGACTTAGCAGGGGAAATAGCGTATGATAGACATAGGCTGTTTTTTATTTAGCCTTAATTTTATCAAGATAATATCAGTATTAACTTTTACTGATTATTATGTGCTGATTCATGAGTATCTTGCTAGCCTTCAGGGCAAATTCATGTACCCAAAGCGTTGACTAGTAGTGATATTCAGACAGACTTTTTTCTAAAGGAGTACCCTGACTGTATGGTTCTAGCTTTTGCTGCTGTGTCGGATTGGTTGACGCATATTAGTTCTGCGAATGCCAATTTTTCTGTAATTGAATTGTCAATTCTGTTCTTTTTGATTTTGATTGAAACGGGTGGAATTGTCACAGGGTTTATTCCGGCTGATGCGTTAGTAATGACGGCTGCGGGTTTTGCCGGCCGCCATCACTCTTTGGTTGAATTTGCTTTGTTGGTGGTGATTTTTGCGGTCGCCTCGATGATGGGTGATTCAATTAATTACTGGTTTGGTGCTTGGGTGATTAAGCAGATTGATAAAATCCCCTGGGTCGCTCGCCACGTAAACGGTGACTTTGCCGAAAAAATTTCGGCGAATTTAAATCCGAAGCGTTGGTTGCTCTTTATTATTTTGGGGCGCTTTGTTCCCTTTGTCAGGACAATCGTTCCGCTATCTGCTCACCGTTTGAAGTTACGGTTTGCGACTTACTTTCGGATGTCTGTTTTGGCATCCTGCCTCTGGGCAATAACTATGGTGACAATTGGTTATTATTTTGGCCACTTGCAGTTGCCAAGAGAAGTGACAATCACCGTCATTGTGTTAGCTGCTATTTTTGTATTGGCAGTGATTCGGTCGCTCAGATTTCGGCAAATTATTATTAAATTAATTACAAAACCTAGTCGAGAAAAGGAAGAGGAGCTTTAAGAATGACTTATCAAGATACTTTAGCCCGTTGGCAGCAAGCAGACTTACCTGCTGATTTGGCAGCTGAATTAAAGCAATTGAGTCCAGCTGAACAAGAGGATGCCTTCTATCAAAACTTGCCATTTGGAACCGCTGGTATGCGTGGTCAAATGGGCGTTGGAACTAACCGCATTAATGTTGTGATGGTTGCCTTAGTTACGGAAGCACTGGCTGCTTACATTGATCAAAGCGGGGACGCTGCTAAAAAGGCAGGGGTAGTCATTGCCTTTGACTCTCGTCACCACTCAAAAGAATTTGCTCGGGTAGCAAGTCGCGTGCTATCAGCACATGGGATTAAGGTTTACCGCTTCTCATCATTACGTCCAACACCTGAATTGTCATTTTCCGTTCGGCATTTGAAGGCCTTTGCTGGCATCATGATCACGGCCTCACACAATCCTAAGCAGGATAATGGTTATAAGGTTTATGGAGCTGATGGGGGTCAAATGATTCCTGAAGCTGTTCAGGCCGTTATCGATGGAATGGCAGCGGTGGAAAATGAGTTTGCCATTGTACAAGACGAAACAGAAGCCAACGTTCAAGTAGTCGATGATGACTTGGATAATGCTTATTTGGCAGAGGTCAAAACAATTTCTGTTGACCGAGATTTGATTCAAAAAGAGGGAGCAGACTTGAAGTTTGTCTACACCCCTTTGCATGGAACTGGTCAGTATATTGGTGAAAAAGCGTTGCAGCAAGCAGGCTTTACCAACTACACAATCGTGAAGGAACAGGCGGAACTCGATGGCGACTTCCCAACGGTGAAGAAGCCCAACCCAGAAGACCCAGCCGCTTTATCATTGGCTATTGAATACGCCAAGAAGGAAGAAGCTGATTTGGTCGTGGCAACGGACCCTGATGCCGACCGGATGGGTGCTGCTGTTCGCTTGGCCGATGGCTCATATCAAGTCTTATCTGGTAATCAAATTGCTGGTTTGATGGTCAATTACTTGTTGGCCGCTAAGAAGAAAAATCAGACATTGCCTGAAAATGGTGCCATTGTAACGTCGATTGTTTCATCGCGCTTTGCTAGCGAGATTGCTAAGAGCTATGGCGTTGCTACCTTAGACGTGTTGACCGGTTTTAAGTATATTGCTGCCATGATTGACCGCTTTGAAGAGAAGAAGGATTATACGTACCTCTTCGGCTTTGAAGAATCATTTGGTTACTTAGTAAAACCATTTGCTCATGATAAGGATGCTATCCAGGCTTTGGTTTTGTTTGCCGAAATGGCTGCCTACTACAAGGAAAAGGGACAGAGCTTTGCGGATGGCTTGAAGAAATTGTACGAGCAACACGGTTACTTTGAGGAAAAGACCGTTGCCTTTGATTTCCCTGGTGTCAATGGTCATGAAGAAATGGCTGCTTTGATGACTAAGTTCCGCAACCAAAAGTTGGAAACGGTTGGTGATCAATTAGTTCTGGCAACCCAAGATTTTGCGAGTCAGAGACAAATTGATCGAGCTGGAGCAGAGAAGAAGTTGCCACAGCCAAAGGCTAATGTGTTGAAGTACTGGTTAGCTGATGGTTCATGGATTGCGCTCCGCCCATCTGGTACGGAACCAAAGTTGAAGCTCTACATTGGTGTTGTAGCTGATTCGCAGGCCGAAGCGGATGCAAAGTTGCAAAACTTTGAAACTATGATGAAAGAAAAGATTAAGGCTTAATTTTAACGGGTATTTTTGGCCGTTGGAAGAAATGAGGCTAGCTTTTATTTATCGGATATAAGTAAGGTTGGAAAAGACCCCTACTAGGGTGATTTTGGGATTACTCTTTACAGGACCACCCATCTTTTGTTATACTAATCTTTGGCTATAAGCCGTAATTAACGGTAATCCGCTGTGCGTTAGTCTAAGGACGAGTGTAAGATTAGCGATTAGGAGAATGACAATGCGTCAAAATAACATTTTAGAAAAGTTAACTTCAACCCAATTGCGGACAGATATTCCTGAATTCCGCGCTGGTGATTCAGTTCGTGTCCACGCACGAATTGTTGAAGGAACTCGCGAACGTGTTCAGCTCTTTGAAGGAGTTGTTATCAAGCGTAAGGGTGCTGGTATCCAGGCTACTTATACTGTTCGTAAGATTTCTTCTGGTGTTGGTGTGGAACGTACGTTCCCATTGCACTCACCACGGGTTGACAAGATTGAAGTAACTCGTTTGGGCCGCGTGCGTCGCGCAAAGTTGTACTACTTGCGTGCATTGCAAGGAAAGGCCGCTCGTATCAAGGAACGTCGTCTCGACGTCAAGTGATTACGGCAAAAAGCTTCCACATAGTGGGGGCTTTTTCTTTTTAAAAAAATCAGTTTTGAAAAGAAGGGGGGAAGCCTGGCATGGCTGAATTTTTGCAAGCGGTTGATGACCGAAAAATTTTACATGTCGATTTGGATGCTTTTTATGCCCAAGTCGAAATGCGCGATAACCCTACCTTAAAGAAGGTACCTTTAATCATTGGTCGTGATCCTGATTTACACCATGGTCATGGGGTCGTGGCAACCGCCAACTACATTGCCAGAAAGGCCGGCGTTCATTCGGCCATGGGATCGATTGAAGCAAAGCCGCTTTGTCCCAACGCTGTTTTTGTTGCTCCTGATTTTGATAAATACCGATCAGTGTCAGCTCAGATTCATGGAGTCTTTGCCGAATTCACCGAGAAGGTTGAGCCAGTTGCCCTTGATGAGGCTTACTTGGACGTCAGTCAAAGCCCGATGGCGGGGGCAACATTGGCAGCCGAGTTACGGCATAGAATCTGGCAGGAAACGAAACTAACTTGTTCGGTGGGGGTTTCCTATAATAAGGTGTTAGCAAAGCTTGGGTCCGAACACCACAAGCCAAACGGAGTAACGGTCATTGGTGCCGATGTGGCACTGGACTTCGTGGCGGCTTTACCCATTAAGGATTTTCGTGGTGTTGGTAAGAAATCACAAGAAAAGTTTGAAAAATTAGGGATTCAAACGGGTGCTGATCTTCGGGCCTTAAGCCAAGACGAACTGCGGATCCACTTTGGCTCCTTTGGTGACCAACTGTATTGGCAAGCGCGGGCAACGCACTTTGGCCAGGTGAAAGACCATCGCATTCGGCAGTCAGTCGGAAAAGAGGGAACCTTTGAATTTCCCCTTCACGACCGGTCGGCTGTTCTGGCGACCTTCAAGGATTTAGCGACAAAGGTCGTGGCGAATATGGAGTCTAAACATCTGGTTGGTCGAACATTGAATATTAAGGTCCGTGATGATGACTTTAATACGCTGACCAGGTCGATTACACAGGCAAACCCGTTTCAGCTTGATTCTGATTTTTTGGCGAGAAAGGCGCAATCAATCTTTGATGACCTGTATCCAGATGACTTCGCCATTCGCCTGCTGGGGCTAACCTTTTCTAATGTCAGTCTACAAGCTTTTCAATCGTTATCGCTCTTTGATTATGATTGATTGGTCAAATCAGTGGTTTAATCTGATTTCAAATGCCCTGACAACGAATTTCGAATTTACGGTATAATAAAGAATAGTAATAAGAGTTGAAAGGGCGCATATGGCCAAAATTCACGAAGATATTTTAGAACAAATCAAACGTTACGATACCATTATTATTCACCGTCACCAACGACCTGATCCGGATGCTTACGGATCACAATTGGGCTTGCAGGCAATTTTGCAGGCATCTTTTCCTGAAAAGAAGATTTATGCCGTTGGGAAGGAAATTCCCGGGTTAGCTTGGATTGGGGATGGTCAGCCCTTGGCTGATGAGATTCCTGATTCGGCCTACAAGAAGGCCTTGGTCATTGTTTGCGATACAGCTAATGATCCCCGCATTGATGACCAACGCTGGCGGAATGGCTTGGAAATCGTTAAAATTGACCACCATCCCAACGTAGAACCTTACGGTGATTGGCAGTGGGTGGAGGATGAAGCCTCAGCGACTTCCGTCCTGATTTATCAATTTTATCAAGCCTTGGCTGACAAGGGCCTGAAGATGACGGAAAAGGCCGCACGGTACCTTTATATTGGAATTATCGGTGATACCGGTCGCTTTATGTATTCATTGGATAAAGAAACCTTTGATGTGGCCGGTGAGTTGATTACCTATGGCTTTGATTATCAAAAGATTTATAACGCGATGACGACTTTGTCGGAAAATGCAGTGAAGTTCTCGGGTTATGTGATGCAACATATTAACCTGTTGCCATCTGGTTTCGGCTACGTGATTCTTAAGCGAGATGTGATTAATAGCTTTGATCTGGGCAATGCAGGGACTTCTTTTGTCGTTTCTATTCCGTCACGGATTGACAAGGTCAAGGCCTGGGCAATCTTTGAAGAACAAGAAAATGGTGATTACCGGGTCCGCTTGCGGTCACGGTCGGTTGTCATTAACACGATTGCCCAAGACTTTGATGGTGGGGGTCACCCCATGGCTTCAGGTGCCTGGGCATACAACGAAGCGGATATCCAAAAGGTAATTGACCGGGTGGATAGCGCTTTAAAGGCAGACCAAGCCGATTAAATTTAAAGGATTTTACATGAAAAACACAAACCAACAATTTGGTGAATATAATTTAAAGCCGGAAGTGCTTTCAGCTTTAAAGGCGATTGGTTTTGACCAGCCAACGCCCATCCAGGCGCGCTTGATTCCAACAATCTTGCGTGGTGGGGATGTTGTCGGTCAGTCACAGACAGGGTCTGGAAAGACGCATACTTTCTTAGTACCAATTTTTAACGCTTTGCAACCAGAATTGAACCAAACCCAGGTGGTGATTACAACACCATCACGGGAATTGGCTGCTCAGATTGCTAAGGCTGCCCGCGAATTTGCAGAAAAGATGGAATTGGTGAAGGTTTCGATTGCCGAATATGTCGGTGGAACTGATAAGGCCCGCCAGATTCGTCAGTTAGAGAAGCACCAAGCACAAATCGTTGTTGGAACGCCAGGACGATTAAAGGATTTGGTTCAAAGTGGTGCCTTGGTGGTTAACCAAGTGCGGACTTTGGTTGTTGATGAAGCGGATATGACGCTTGACATGGGCTTCTTGAACGAAGTTGATTTCTTGGCTGGTGCGATGCCAAAGGACCTGCAAACGTTGGTCTTTTCAGCAACGATGCCAGAAAAGTTGAAGCCGTTCTTAAAGAAGTATTTGGACAATCCTGATTTCCAAACGATTCCAACGGAAGCGACGATTGCCGATACGATTGATAACTGGTTGGTGCCAACGAAGTCCAAGGATAAGGAAGAGGTTATCGATAAGTTGTTGACGATTTTCAATCCTTATTTGGCGCTGATTTTTGCCAATACGAAGGAGCGAGCTAAGGAATTGGCTGCACATTTACGTGGTCAAGGGCTCAAGGTTGCCGAAATTCATGGTGATATTCCGCCACGTGAGCGTCGACGAACGATGAAGGGTGTCTTGCACCTGGATTACCAATACGTGGTTGCTACTGATTTAGCTGCTCGTGGTATCGATATTGAAGGTGTTTCGCACGTTATTAATGATGGTGTGCCAGACGAATTAGAATTCTTCGTTCACCGTGTCGGTCGAACAGGGCGGAATGGTATGGCTGGAACTGCCGTAACTCTTTACGGACCTGATGAAGAAGACCGGATTGCTGAACTGGAAAAAATCGGTATCGAATTTGCTCATAAGCAGATTCGTGGGGATGAAATCGTGGCGGTCAAGGATCGTAAGGCCCGGACACAGCGCCACGCAACAACTAATAAGTTGGATCCTGAAATGGTCGGGATGGTCAAGAAAAAGAAGAAGAACATCAAGCCTGGCTATAAGCGTCAAATTAAGAATAAGATTAAGCGTAAGCGTCAAATGGATCGTCGAATTGAACTTCGTCAAGATCGTCGTAACACGCGTCGCCAAAATAAGGAAGGTTAAGGCTGTCTGACTTTTGGTACTAAAAAAGAACAGCAACCCGCAAAATTGTGGGGCTGCTGTTCTTTTCTTTGTCTCGATTAGTGCTTTATTTGTTCAAGCTTGAATCGTCTTTTTGACTAAACTTTTGGCGTCGCTCTTGGCCAAAGGCTAACAACGAATTTGTAATCGATTGCTCGATTGAAAGAGTATCGGCTACCTGGCTGTCTGTTGGTTCTGCGGCCACTGTCGCGCTTTCGCTTTCAGGTGCAGGAACGATTGCTTCTTGCTGTTCTTGGTCTGTTGAAACAGGGGCAGTTGATTCTGCTTGGTTCTTCTTTGGTCGGAAGAAGGAAAAGGCTCTTTTTTTGCTCTGACTTTGGTTAATGACCGGTTCAGAGTCAGTCGTGCTGGTAGATGCCGCTGGTTCAGATTCAGTTGAAGCTGTGGAAGATGTTGGTTCGGTGTTTGAAGAAGCCGCCGATGTTGTTGGTTCCGCCTCAATTGGCGCCGCAGATTCTGCTGGCTTAACTTCGACGGGCGCTTCTGATGTGGCCTGGTCAACTTCACTAATTTGAATTGCTGGTTCATCAACCGGTACGCTTTGGCGATTAACGATGAGTGCTTCAGGGTTATCAATGTCTTCAGTGGTGATTTCTTCGCCCTGGTCTAAGAAGCGATCACGAAGCGCAACCTGTTCAGAAGAGGTTAAAGAGCTTATCTTATGAGACATATCAGTCAAAATCGTTACTGTTACTGTCTGTTGTCGAGCAGAAACTTGGAAGGTTCCTTCCGCCACAACTTCTTCTTGCAACTCCAGCTGTTGCGCTAAGAAGCCAGTTTCTAATGAAAAATCAGCTTGGTGGTTTGTTGCCAACCGGTCTTCCACCATGGCACCAGAAAGAAGCCATTGCTGCTGATCACCGCTTTGGTATTTGATTGTTAAATCACCAAAAGCAGCCTTTTCAAAGAAGTCAGGCAAATCAGCGCTCGTTTCCACAGGGAACTGGCGAGCCAACTCTTTTCCGGCCCAGTAGGTAATGTTGGCATAATCATCTGTTAAGATATTGGCCAAAAGAGCATCACGTAAGAGTAGTGGTGCAAAGGCACTAACGGTCTGATTGGTACCGTTATTTGATTGAGAATGAGCATTTGACATAAGTAAAGATTCCTTTCTTCCGTTATTATAGCAAAAGAGAGATTAAACGGGTGCAAAGGCTTGCAATTTGTTTTGAAGGGAAGATAATAAGACTATTATGAAGAAAAATACAAAAACAATTGGCATGATGGACTCTGGTATTGGCGGTTTGACCGTCTTAAAAGCCGCCGTTCATTCATTGCCGGCAGAAGCCATCGCTTATGTTGGCGATACAGCACGAATGCCTTATGGCCCTCGTAAGCCCGAGGAAGTCGCTGATTTTACCAGACAAATTGCCGACTACTTAATTGAAAGCCATGACATTAAGGCGCTGGTGATTGCCTGCAATACGGCAACTGCCTGCGCCTTACCTGGCTTACAAGAAGACTTGGCCATTCCGGTTATCGGTGTGATTGATTCCGGTGTCCAATCGGCCGTTTTGGCAAGTAAGACGAAGAAAATTGGTGTCATAGCAACTGAGGGAACCGTGGATTCAGGTCAGTACCAGGCTGAGATTCAGGCGGCGGCGCCGGGTAGTCAAATTTTTGCACAAGCAGAGCCTGATTTTGTCCAATTCGTTGAGCAAAACCGCTATCAGGACGCTGAGGTGGCTGAAATTGTTAAAGATCATTTGCAACCTCTTAAAGAGGCAGGTATCGACACGTTGGTGCTTGGTTGCACGCACTTTCCGCTATTGGCAGACGTCATTCAACAGGCCTTACCAGAGGTAACCTTAGTTGATCCGGGAGTTGCCACAGCGCAAAAATTAGCGACTATCCTGAAAGAACAGGACTTGTTGGCTGATAGCGACATGGAGGTTCACCCAGAAAACAAGCAGTACCAACTCTATACAACTGGGCCGGTCTCAACTTTTTCAACCATTGCCGAGCAATGGCTGGGTTCAAAACACGATTGGCATTTTACTCACCTAAATTTACCGGCAACAGATTGATTGCAGTGGATTAGTGACCAGCAGTTAGGTGGTCCAACTTGTTAAAGAAAGTAACTCTGATTTTGTAAAAGAAGGAGCAACGATGACGCGCTTAATTATCGCCACTGGCAACCCCCATAAAGTTCAAGAAATAAAGGAGGCATTGGCCAAGCTCGATTTGGGCTGGGATATTTTGTCTTTAAAAGACTTGGATGAGATTCCTGAAATTATTGAAGATGGCACAACCTTTGCAGAAAACGTTCATAAAAAGACTGCTGCTCTAGCGGCCGTCTATCCAGACGACTATATCATGGCTGATGATTCCGGGTTAACGATTGCAGCCTTAAACGGCGAGCCAGGAGTTTATTCGGCTCGCTATGCAGGTGACCACGATGATGATGCCAATAATGCCAAGGTTTTGGCTAAGTTAGCTGGAAAATCAGGACAGGACCGGCAAGCGCAATTCACGACCGTTCTCGAACTGGTTGGTCCTGGTAAAGAACCTTTGGTTGTTAGTGGCCATGTTGACGGGCAAGTCACGGAGACAGAGATTGGTGACAACAAGTTTGGCTACGACCCAATCTTTTATTACGAACCACTGCAGAAGACCTTTGCTCAATTAACGGTGTCTGAGAAGAACCTGATTTCACATCGGGGCCGGGCTCTAGAAAAATTAGTCAAGGCGCTACCGGCTTGGCTAAATCAGTAAGGCCTTTGATTCGACAAGACGACCGGAATTGGTCGTCTTTTATTTTTGCCAAGCAAGCAGGGAAGGAGGCGAACAAATGCGCTATAATAGTAATGATATGACTGATGAAAACCCACAATTTAATACTTGGTTTGAAGGCCAAAATGAAACGGATGAATTGCTGCGTGATGCAGCTGAAAATGCGAGAGACCAGCAAGATGAGCTTTCCCTGCGACCTAAGTACCTGCGGGAATATGTTGGTCAACAGCCATTAAAAGAGGAGCTGGCGGTTTATCTCCAAGCCGCCAAAATGCGTGAAGAAGCCCTTGACCACGTTCTGCTTTTCGGACCGCCAGGGTTAGGAAAGACAACGTTAGCAATGATTATTGCTAATGAACTAGGTGTGCATCTGAAGACAGCCTCTGGTCCGGCAATTGAAAAGGGTGGCGATTTAGTTGCCTTGCTCAATGGTCTGGAGCCAGGGGATGTGCTTTTTATTGATGAAATTCACCGCCTGCCAACGGCGATTGAGGAAATGTTGTATTCCGCCATGGAAGATTATTTTATCGATATCATGGTCGGGCAGGGACCAACTGCCAGAGCCGTTCATTTTCCTTTACCACCCTTTACCCTAGTTGGTGCAACGACTCGCCCTGGGATGCTTTCCAAGCCTTTGCGTGACCGTTTTGGCATCATTAACTCGCTCGAGTACTATCAGCCAGAAGACTTACAACAGATTGTGGTCCGGACGGCCGATATTTTCGAGGCGCCCATTACAAAGGACGGCGCCTATGCCGTGGCCTCCCGGTCACGAGGAACACCGCGAATTGCCAATCGGCTGTTGAAGCGGGTGCGCGACTTTGCCCAAGTTGCTGGAAAAGAAGCGATTGATACCGACTTGGTGGAAACGGCCTTAGATAAGTTGCGCGTTGATCAAAAGGGCCTGGATGATACCGATCATAAGCTGCTAAACGCTATGATTGATTTTTATCATGGTGGACCGGTTGGTCTTGCGACCATTGCTGCTAATATCGGGGAAGAAGCCGACACGTTGGAGTCGATGGTGGAACCTTACCTGCTGCAATTAGGCTTTATCCGTCGAACCCCAAGAGGTCGGGTGGTGACGGAAGCGGCCTACCAACATTTGGGCCGGCCGGCGCCTGAACCAAAGGACTGATTTGTTCGTTTTTGATGAATTAAGGTCCGGACTAGAGTATATTTGCTCGAAAGCATAAACACTAGCAGCCTGCTGGCTGATGAATAAAAGAATTTAAAAGAGATTTATGACAGAAGAAAAACATTATCAATTATCAGATTTTGACTATGACTTACCCCAAGAATTAATTGCGCAAACGCCATTAAAGGAACGCGATACATCTCGTCTCTTAGTGCTGAATGCCGAAACTGGGGCCTATGAGGACCGGCATTTTTATGACATTTTGGACTATTTGAACCCGGGTGATGCCTTAGTGATGAATAATTCGCGAGTTTTGCCAGCCCGGTTACACGGAATACGTCCAGAGACTGGTGGCCATGCTGAAGTTCTATTATTGCGCCAAGACCATGGGGATGTTTGGGAAACGTTGGTAAAACCAGCTAAAAAATCACCAATTGGATCAACGATTCTTTTTGGTGATGATCCAGAAAAGCCCGTGATGACGGCGACGATTGTTGGTGAATTGGAACACGGCGGCCGCTATGTTGAATTTTCTTATGACGGCATCTTTATGGAACGCTTGAACGAGCTGGGTGAAATGCCTTTGCCACCATACATTAAGAAAAAGTTGGCAGACCAAGAGCGGTATCAAACGGTTTACTCCAAGGTGGATGGTTCAGCTGCTGCACCAACTGCCGGCCTGCATTGGACACCAGAATTGCTGCAAAAGGTTGCCGATAAGGGCGTTGAACTGGTGGAATTAACATTGCATGTTGGTTTGGGAACCTTCCGACCAGTGGAAGAAGAAAATATTGAAGACCACCAGATGCATTCTGAGTTTTATCAATTGAGTGCAGAAGCAGCGGCCACATTGAATAAGGTCCGTAAGCAGAGTGGTCGAATTGTTGCTACTGGGACGACGTCTATTCGAACGTTGGAAACAATTGGTTCGAAATTTGATGGGCAACTTCAGGCCGATTCTGGTTGGACGGAAATTTTTATTAAGCCTGGTTACCAGTGGCGAGTTGTTGATGCCTTTATCACTAATTTCCATTTGCCAAAGTCAACTTTGGTGATGTTGGTTGCAGCCTTTACCGGCCGCGAGAACATTTTGAATGCCTATCACCATGCGGTTGAAGCCAAGTACCGGTTCTTCTCCTTTGGGGATGCGATGTTTATTCATAAGTAAAATAAAAAACAGTTGCTGTTGATGTGAACCCCGAAATTTGTTTGTCCAAATTTTGAGGCCTACCACCACGGCAACTGTTTTTTGTTGATTTAAATGTATTTTATGGAACTTATTCAGCCGCTTCAATGGCTTTGTGAACCATCGACAAGTCAGTCAAATCAGCAGCCTTAAAATCAGGGTTTTCAGTAGGCAAGACTTGTTCGATGGTATCGAACTTTTGCACCTTCACCGTGGCTGACAAAACTTTTCCGGTCAAAACGTGGCCAGAAAGGTCATGGTCATCGGAAAGGAAGTGGGAATGGAAGCCTGCTACGGTGACGCCCTGGTAAATAGCTGGTGCGTAATAGGAAAGGAGACGACCCTTAACTTTTGAACCGTGAAAGACCTGTTGCTTTTCGGCGACTTCAGTTAGAGATGGGTATGGTTTTTGGCTACCTGCAGCTGAGCGAGTGGTTATGGTCTCAAATTCGCCTTCGACCAAGAAAGCTGCAAACTGATTTTGCGCCTGTAACTTGTCGATGGTGTCCTGTAAAACGACTTCCAAATCAGCATTTTCCGCTGTTCTAAAATCTTTGAAATCACCGTGATGAGCGGCAGCAAATGGGGAGCTGAAATTTTCGTCCGGTACTTCAGATTCGCCAGAGACCAAGGTATGGTAGGCTTTCCCATTTAAGATAATCAGTTCGCCATCTAGACCTTGACCTGTGCCGATTCCAAAATCGCCGTGTTGCAGGAGGTCGTGGATGGACATTGTCCCGTCTAAGAGGCTGTTAGCGAGTAGCTGCATCGTGCCAACTTGGAATAAAGTTGTTTTTGACATTCGTAAAAATCCTCTCAATTCTTTTGATTATTTTTATTGTACTCCTATCAACTGGGGGACTGACAAGAAATTTTTAAAATCAGGACAAAAAACCAACAAAGTGCCCAGTGCTGACCTGTACCCCAAAAGTTGAAGTAAATATTTAGACCTAGCTGGCCAGTTGCCGATATTCAATCGGTGACTGGCCTTTTAGTTTGATCTGAATGCGTTCTGTGTTGTAATAGTGAATCCAGTTTTCAATGGCAGTTTTAAGTTCCGGGATGCCGTTAAATTGGCTCAGTTCACCCAATTCTGTTTTCAATTTATTGAAAAAGCTTTCCATCGGTGCATTATCAAGTGCTGTTGCCTTCCGTGACATGCTCGGCTTAATTCCATTTTGACGCAATATTTTTCGCCATGAATGATGTCGATATTGCCAACCTTGGTCGGTATGCAAGTATGTTTGATAGCCCCGCTTTGGTAATTGCTCAATCAATTCTTTCACTGGTTCGATGGCAAAAGCCAAAGATGGTTTCGTACTCAGTGCATAGGTAACGATTTCTTTGTTATATAAATCTAAAATGGGTTCAAGATATAGCTTTTCACCGGTGGTAGGTACTTTAAATTCAGTTATATCACTCGATAATTTTTGCAATGGCCGATCAGTCTGAAAGCGACGGTGGAACCGGTTACGAGTCGTTTGACCATCCGGTCCCGGATAAGAATTATATTTTGCTCGTTTCTTGCAATAACCAGCGCCTTGAATATTCATTTCGTGCATTAATCGTTGGACCTTTTTGTGATTAATACGGCTGTAGTCACTGTTTTTACGAAGTAAAGCCCAAATTCGTCGAACCCCATAATAAGGATATTTGGCTGCCAAAGAGCGAATTGTATCCTTTAATTTTTGAT
>NZ_LDUY01000012.1 GCF_001038455.1 Fructobacillus sp. EFB-N1
ACCAGACGCCACTAGAAGTTTTTCGGAGTTGTTCGAATTAAACTTGTAATCTGCCTAATGAAAATAATGTGATTTTTATCTTTTGGAAAGGCGGATGCAGCTATGTACCACCGTGATGGACGATATTTTGAATTAAGTTGGCGGCAGGTTTACTTTTATTTTTTGCTCTCACTAACGCTCGATGCCCTTGGAAATGGGCTTTCCGTGGCAACAAACCTCGGTTCTGCTCCGTGGACTGCCGGTGCAGCCAACTTGGCCCACGTTACCGGGGTACCGATTTCGATTTACCTGGCAGCAACGACCGTTTTGGTTGCCGTTGCAAATATCTTTTTGGCCAAAAAGTTTGTTTTCAAGCGTTTCCTCGGCAATATCACCTTCGGCCTTCTTTTTTCCTTTTTAGCCGGCTTTTTCAATACTATTTTTGTTCAGATGGGTGTTCAGACAGTTTCACTGTGGCTCCGCATCCCACTCGATCTTTTTGGTGTTGCCGTCGTTGGAGTCGCCATTTCGGTTTACCAGCGGGTTAACTTCATCCTTCATCCGATTGATGATATGACCAACATCCTACGCTTCTCCTACTTCCGTGGTTCCGCTCCCAAAGCACAAATTTCCAACTTTATTTTTGCCATTGGTATTTCACTAGCTTGTTGGGCCTATTCGGGTAGTATCGTTTCCATTAACATCGGAACGGCCGTTTCCTTCTTCTTGCAGGGACAAATTATCGCCTGGTCCGACAACCTAGTCTTCCCTCACCTTGTCCACGGCAATATGGATTTAACCCACAAGGATATCCCAGTCCAAAACAAGGATTAAAAATCAGTTTCAAACACAAAAAGGCACCCACGTTCGAAATCGAACGCGAGTGCCTTTTCAGTTTACTGGCAAAAAACATCATAAAAAGTTGCTTTACACCGTGAGCCAATCCCGCTTTCGAATTGGGATCAACCTGATTTTTTATGGTTTTGTTTGAATAGAATCAGCTTGCGCCGTTTGTTTCCTCTGTGACGGAAAGAATTGTTGACCAATTTGAGTTACAATGCGGTTATTCAAAACCAAATAAGTTAGAACCAACTGGATTGGGAAGAAAATCAATTGCTTTGGCAACCGTGCTGACAACATGGCCGAAAAGACCGACCATGAATGTTGTGGTGAATACATGACCATCAAGGCGAAGGTATTCACTAAAAAGTTAACCACAAAGGTAATCAGCAAAACGGCCACCAGGATTTTACCCCAGTGAACGGTCTTTGTCAGCGGCTGTTGGTAGAAGAACCCGCCATAAATAATTCCAGCTAACACAACGCCAAAGGCCATAATTGGCGACCAGGCGCCATGGGCAACAAAAAAGGTCACATTAACGAAGTCGAGTAAGACCATCACCAGCATCGTCCAGATTGGACCGAAGAACCGCCCCATCAGAGACGATGCCAAAAAGACAAAGGAAATCTTGATGGTTGGTGTCAGCATGACCGAAAACTTACCGATAACCAACGACAGGGCCATTAAGACCGCTAGCAAAACGAGCTGCTGGATCGACAAAGAAGACAGCCCCCATTTCTTGAAAACTGTGTGCTTGTTCATATTCTTGAACCTCCTAAAGGAGCGTTCACCGGGTTGGTGAATGCGAAACCCGTACCGCACATAAATGTTTCGTCAGTGGCTCACATTCCGTTTCCACTGCACTTAACGCACGGGTTCCTACCCCATATTTATTTTTTGCCAACTATCGTTTCGTTCAAAGATATTTAAATTTAAATAAAACGAACATTTGACGGTATCTATTATATCACGTTCGTTTATTTCAAGCCAAAGAAAAACGCCACCATCGCGATGGCGGCATTTTTACTTACATCTTTGCTTCTAATTGAACGTCTGGATACTTATCCTTAAACCAGTTCAATGCAAAATTATTTTCAAATAAGAAGACGGGACGGTCGTAGCGATCCTTGACTAGCAAGTTCCGCGATGAAGCCATCTTTTCGTCCACTTGGTCTGGGTTAATCCAGCGGGCAACCTTTGAACCAATCGGCTCAAATTGAATTTCAACGTTATATTCATTTTCCATTCGGAACTTGAATACTTCGAATTGCAACTGTCCAACAGCACCAAGAATATACTCGCTTGAGTTCCATGACTTGTACAGCTGAATGGTTCCTTCTTGGACCAGTTGGGTAATGCCCTTGTGATATGACTTTTGCTTCATCACATCCTTGGCAATGACCTTGTTAAAGTACTCAGGGGTAAAGGTTGGCAAATCAGGGAAACGCACAGCCTTCTTACCAGAGAAAATCGTATCACCGATTTGGAAGTTCCCGGTATCATAGACACCGATAATATCGCCTGGAACGGCTCCCTGAACGTTTTCACGCTCTTCCGCCATGAACTGGGTCACATTGGCCAAACGAAGCTTCTTGCCCATTCTTTCCAGCATAACGTCCATGCCTCGTTCAAAGACACCAGATACAATTCGCACAAAGGCAATCCGGTCACGGTGACGAGGATCCATGTTAGCCTGAATCTTAAAGACAAAACCAGTAAATTCAGGATTGTCTGGTTCAATCACCTGGTTATCAACTGTTGTTACCGGCGCGGGCATTGGCGCGTAAGTCAGGTATTCCCGCAAAAATTCGGTCACACCGAAGTTGGCTAAGGCGGAGCCAAAGAAGACCGGCGTTAACTTACCCGTAGCAACGGCCTCTTCGTCAAATTGGTTCCCAGCATCTTCCAACAATTCGACTTCATCCAATCCCTCTTGGCGAACTTCTGGATGGTCGGCTGCATTTTTAAAGGGAATCATTTCCTTTTGCTTCAAGTCATAGATTCCCTGCAAAATCTGTCCAGAGCCAATTGGCCAGTTCATTGGGTATGCTTGGATCCCAAGGATACTTTCCAATTCGTCCACCAAATCCAATGGCGACCGGGCATCACGATCAATCTTGTTAAAGAAGGTAAAGACGGGAATGCCACGTTTTGAAACGATTTCAAACAGCTTCTTAGTTTGCGGCTCAATTCCCTTGGCAGCATCAACAACCATGACAACCGAATCAACGGCCATCAGTGTTCGATAGGTGTCTTCCGAAAAATCTTCGTGCCCCGGCGTATCCAAAATGTTAATGCGCTTGCCTTCATAGTCAAACTGCAGGACAGAAGAGGTAACAGAAATACCACGCTGTTGCTCAATGGCCATCCAGTCCGATGAAGCCATCTTCTTGGCCCCACGACCCTTGACCGTTCCGGCTTCACGAATAACGCCACCATGGAGGAGTAATTGTTCCGTTAAGGTTGTTTTTCCCGCATCGGGATGGGAAATAATGGCGAATGTCCGCCGATTTTCTAATTCTTGTTCAAAGTTTTCCATAATAAACTTATTTTACATGAAAAAAGCGCTCAGGGCTAGGGCTGAGCGCAGAAACATCTGCTTTCAGTTCATCCTGAAACGCTTTTTTAATTTAAACTATTTAGGTTAGAAAATAGTAGGTACGTAAAGTGGTCTGATTTACTTTTGTTCTGCCTTGTATTGCTCAGCTTCCGCTGGTGTTGCCAAGACAAAGTGACCAGGTTCAACCTCAACCATCTTCCGTTCCTGTCCATCCTTTTCGAAGCTGGCATCGTATGGCTTAATCACACGCTGCTTTTCAACGATTGGGTCAGGTTCAGGCACAGCCGAAAGTAAGCTCTTGGTATATGGGTGCAATGGATGGTTATAAACTTCATCTGCAGTGCCCAATTCAACCAACTTTCCCCAGTGCATCACACCAATTCGGTCAGAGATGTACTTGACCATGGCCAAATCGTGGGCAATAAAGAGGTAAGTCAATTTGTTTTGCTTTTGCAAATCAGCCAACAAGTTGACAACCTGAGCCTGAACAGAAACGTCCAAAGCTGAGATGGGTTCATCGGCAATGATAAACTTTGGCTGAACAGCCAACGCACGGGCAATTCCGATTCGTTGCTTCTGTCCACCAGAGAATTCGTGTGGGTATCGTGAGGCGTGGTCCTTGTTCAAGCCAACCAGCTTCAACAATTCCAATACCTTCGCTTCGCGTTCGGCACGCTTCTTGCTGTAACCAACCTGGTCAAGACCTTCGCCAATGATATCTTCAACCCGCAAACGGCCGTTCAATGAGGCCTGTGGGTCCTGGAAAATCATTTGCGCTTGCTTACGAAAGTCCTTCATTCCCTGCTTTTTCAACTGGCCCAAATCTTGACCATCAAAAGTAATGGTTCCTGAATCTTGGTCATACAGCTTCAGAATCGTCCGACCAATGGTCGTCTTTCCTGAACCTGACTCCCCCACCAAACCAAAGGTTTCTCCTTCATAAATATCAAAGGAAATCTCATCAATTGCCTTAGTGGCGTTGCTCTTACCAGCGTTAAAAGTCAGGTTCAAGTCCTTAATTTCAACTAATTTCTTTGCATCTGGATTTTGCATTACTTGGCCCCCTCATTTTCTAAGGTCTGCCAAAATGCTTGGCGACGCTGAATCTCAAGTGGTGGTGTTACCTTTGGTGCCCGATCATCTAAGAGCCATGTGGCTGCAAAATGAGTTGGTGACACTTCAAAGAGTGGTGGCTGCTTTTCATGATCGATTGCCAAACCATAGACGTTTCGATCCGCAAAAGCATCACCCTTTGGTGGGTAAAGCAAGTCAGTTGGCGTACCAGGAATGGCTTGCAAGGTACCGGACTCTGTCTTTGTTGATGGCATTGACCCCAACAACCCCCATGTATATGGGTGTTGTGGATTATAGAAGACTTCGTTCACCAGACCGGTTTCAACAATCTTACCGGCATACATAACAGCCACTCGATCGGCGATTCCAGCTACGACACCCAAATCGTGGGTGATAAAGATAATCGCCGTGTTGTTCTTCTTTTGCAACTTCTTCAAGACCTGCAATATTTGGGCCTGAATCGTCACATCCAAAGCAGTCGTTGGTTCATCGGCAATCAAAACCTTTGGATCAGCGGCCAATGCAATGGCAATAACGGCACGCTGACGCATACCACCAGACCATTGGTGAGGATAATCATTGATATGTTCCTCAGCGTTTGGAATCCCAACATCCTTCATTAGTTGCAAGGCCTTCGCTAGTGCTTCGGCCTTTTCAACTTCGTGATGCTTCATGATTGGTTCCGCAATTTGGTTACCAATCTTCATCGTTGGGTCTAATGATGTCATCGGATCCTGGAAGACCATGGCGACTTCAGAGCCACGATAACCTTCCCATTCTTTTTCAGACAACTTGGCCAAATTCTTACCGTTGTAGAGAATTTGACTTTCTTCACCTAATTCAGCGTTTCCGGCATTTAGACCGAGGAGGGTCTTTGTCGTCACTGATTTACCAGAACCAGATTCCCCAACAATGGCCAGGGTTTCGCCAGCATTTAAGTCAAAATCAACGCCTCGAATCGCCTGGATTTTTCCAGCATAGGTGTTAAAGTCCACGCGGAGGTCTTTTACTTGTAAAATTGGTGCTACCATGAAGGCCTCCTTATTCATCCGCCATCTTTGGATCAAAGGCATCACGCAAGCCATCACCCAAGAGGATGAAGGCCAAGGATACCAAGACCAAGACGATTGATGGAATCAAAATTTGATATGGGTAGTATTGCAACATGTTCTGTCCATCAGTAATCAACGTTCCCAGTGAGGCAGTTGGTGCCTTGACACCCAAGTTGATGGCTGACAAAACAGCTTCGAACATAATAGCTGCTGGAATCGTCATCATGATTTGCACGATGATTGTTCCAGACATGTTTGGTACCAAGTGCTTCAAGGCAATCTTTGGACCCGATTCGCCCAAGGTCTTGGCAGCCAAGACGAAGTCACGTTCTTTGTAAGTCAGAGTTAAGTTACGAACCTGACGAGCCATTCCGGTCCAACTAGTCAAAGCGATGGCCAAAATAATTGACCAAATACTTGAACCAAAGAGCATCGCCAAGAGGGTCACAACAACTAAGTTTGGAATGGCTGAAATCACTTCAATGACACGTTGCATGGTAGTATCAACCCAACCACCAAGCCAACCAGATACCAGACCATAACTAACACCAATCAAAAGGTCAATGGCAGTCGCGACAATGGCAATAAAGAGCGAAATTCTCAAACCAACTGTCACACGCTTAGCTACTGAACGACCAAGGTTATCTGTTCCCAAAAGGTAGTTTTGATCAACACCATTCTTTTCATAAACATCCGTGGCATCAACTGACCCAGGGGTTGTCGTCTTCCCATCCCAGCCGGGAATTGGTAAACCAGATTTTGGTGGCAAGTTCTTATATTTAGAACCAGCATTAGTATTAAAGTCGTTAGCAGAATTTTGACTAACTACCGGCACTGAAATCAAAGCATAGAGCATGACCAAGACCAAGAAAATTAAACTAACAACTGCTAATTTATTCTTACGAAGACGGCACCAAACGCTTTGCCAAGTTGACAAGGCAGGCTTCACGATGTTTTCGCTGGCCGACTTATCTTCAATCCCAACGAGGGAAAATTCATTTTGTACTTCTTCCATGTTCTCCCCCTACTTCAACCGAACTCGTGGATCAACAATTGCCGTCAAAATATCGGTAATCAAGATACAAATCATCAACATCGCAGCATAAACGATAGTGGTTCCCATAATAACCGGATAATCCTTTGTTGGAATTGAAGAAACGAACTGTTGCCCAATTCCCGGAATTGAAAAGATGTTTTCAACCAAAGTTGACCCAGTCAATAGGTTGGCAACCATCGGACCGATTAACGTTAAAATCGGAATCATTGAATTTCGGTAAGCGTGCTTACGGATTAACTGTGTTCCAGTCAAACCCTTTGCCCGGGCTAGTTGGATATAATCCGAATGCAAAACATCAATCATTTCAGAACGGACAAATCGTGTAGTCGTTGCTGCGGGACCAACGGCCAAAGCCAACGTTGGCAGAATTGTTTCGGAGAAGCTATCGCCCCAACCAGAAACTGGCAACCATCCAAGGTCGTAGCCGAAGACGTAAAGCAAAACGATGGCCAAGATGAAGGAAGGAACCGAGATTCCCAAAGTGGAAATAATTCCCAAGAAACCATCCATCTTCTTATTTTGGTTTTTAGCGGAAACCGCCCCGAACCAAAGGCCAAGCAAGATTCCAACAACCAAGGCTTGTAAACCAAGTTGCGCGGAAACTGGTAACCGTTGACCAATCAACATTGAAACTGATTGGTTCTGGTACTGATAGGACGTTCCAAGATCACCATGCAACAAATTGATTAGGTAATCAAAGTACTGAACAACGACAGGCTTATCCAACCCATATGTTTCGTTCAATTGAGCAATTGCCGACGCCGACAAGTGCGGATTATTGTAGGGCGTTCCTGGCAAAATCTGCATTAAGAAGAAAGTGGCCGTGACCACAATCCATAATGTGACTACCAGGATTAACACTCGTTTTAAAATGTATTTGGCCATGAAAATGACTCTCCTAATGCTTTGAAAAGTGACTAATAAATGATGAAAACTAAATTCGAGGAGCTGTTTTAGAAAAACACCATTCACACCAAAGGCAGGCCACTCGGGAAACTATCCACGTAATCCTCGGACGCCTCTCTCTATGACCTGCCTAGTACTATTCACCACTGTGGTAAATAGAATAAAATTTTATTGAATTTTACTTCCGATAAGCGTTCGTCAAATCGAGCGTCAAACCGGCTGGGCTTGTAACAACACCCTTAACATTGGAACGGGTCAAGTATGCACCCTTCCATGAGTAAAGTGGGTTGATGTTAGCACTGTTCTTCAAAGCTGCTTCAGCTGCCTTCCAGTCAGCGTCACGTGCAGATGGATTGTTAGCATCTGTGCTTTCAGCCTTTGTCACAGCGTCGATGTAGTCTTGGTTCTTGAACTGACCATTGTTCATACCAGTATCAGTTGCCTTGAACATGTCGTAGAAGGTTGAACCGTCTTGGTAATCACCGTTCCAGTTTGAAACAACGATATCGAAGTTACCATTTTGTGAATCTTGCAAGCGTTGCTTGAATGGGACAATCTTTTCAGTAACAGAAATTTGGTCACCGAACGTTGATTCCCAAGCCTGCTTCAAGTAATCAACTGTATTCTTTGAAACTGGAACGTCAGCATCGGTTTCAAGAGTAACGTTCATCTTACCCTTGTTAACTTCCTTGATTCCTTCTGCAAAGAGTTGCTTTGCCTTGTCCTTGTCATAAGAATAACCAGGAGCAACATAAGTTGACAAATCTTCACCATTAGCAGCCTTAACCAAGTTATTTGAAACGAGACTCTTAGCAGCATCACGAGATCCACCAGTTGCTTGGGAAGCCAATTCCTTACGGTTGGTTGCCAAGTTCAAAGCTTCGCGAATCTTTTCATTTTGCAAGTAAGGGTTCTTTGCTTGGTTGTACTCCAAGTAAGTTGAAGCAGCAACAGAAACTGTCTTCATATCCTTATTGTTCTTGTTAGCAGCGTACATTTCAGGCGAACCGGTAATAGAAGCGCGGTCAAGCTTACCTTCCTTGTACAACTTAATGGCTGTTTCAGGATTCTTGATAACTTGCCAGTTAATCGTCTTTGTCTTGACGTTCTTGGCGTTCCAATAGTCATCGTTCTTAACAATCTTGAACTTATTGTTCGTTCCGTTCCAGCCTTCCAACTTGTAAGGACCAGAATAAATTTGGTTTGCAGCAGTTGTTCCATACTTAGAACCCTTTTCCTTCACGAAGGATTCCTTCTGCGGTGCAAACTGAGTAAAGCTCAAAAGATACTTAAATTGCGGCATTGGCTTTTCCAAAGTGAAAGTCAAAGTATTGCCATCTGCTTTAACACCTAAATCAGAAACTGGCTTCTTGCCAGCAACGATGTCATCAGCATTCTTCACACCTGATGTCAGATATGAATACTGTGAGGCAGTCTTTGGATCAGCGATTCGCTGCCAAGTATAAACAAAGTCCTTAGCAGTCAAAGCAGAACCATCAGACCATTTCAAACCTGAACGTAACTGAACGGTATAAGTCAAACCGTCTGATGAGACGCTGTATGACTTAGCCAAATCAGGAGCTGGATCCCCCTTTGAGTTCACACGCAACAAGTTTGATTCCGTGTTTCCCAAAATCGTGTTTGAATACTGATCAGTACTCTTTGAAATATCCAACGTTTGAATTTCAGCTCCTAAACCGTAATTCAATGCTGATTTATCGTCTGAGGGACTTGTGCCCCACCAGCCAGCAGCTCGAGATCCCCCAACTGCGGCCAAAACAACGACTGCCGCAACAGTCCATTTCTGCCATCGTTTCATGATGCTTCCTCCTCGGTACAACTTAATGTTTGTTTAATCTTATCAGACAAACACACCGTTTTCAAATAATTTTTTAATAAAAACGATAATTTCGTTGCTTCGAGGCTTAGTTTACCGCTCAAAATGCTCATTTTGACGGGATTTGTTATTTTTCCTAACATCAAAAAAGGATGATTTTGTTAACAAAATCATCCTTTTGGTCTTTATTATTCACTTTTAACCGACTTATTCCGGATTTTCCTTGTAAGACAAAGCAGCCACGTTTAATGTTTGATCCGCTAAATCCTTCGTAAAGGAAACCTCGTGGGAAACAATAATGGCATTACCTGGGAACGCCTTAATCGCCTTATACAAAGCTTGTTTCGTTTCTTCATCCAAGTGGTTCGTTGGTTCATCAAGAATCAAGAAGTTCGAAGGCTTCATTTCCATAATAGCGAGCTTAACCTTCGTCTGTTCCCCTCCGGAAAGCTGGAACAACGGCTTTTGCGCATTTTCAGCATTAATGCCGGCTCCTGCTAATCGTTGTCGCAATTCCTTTGGCAAAATCGTTGGGAATAAGTCCTGCATCGCCTGTAATGGCGTTTGCTGGTCGTTATCCCAGTCCAAGTCCTGGTCAAAGTAATTAACTACGGCTGATGGTGAAAATTCCACCTGACCGCCAAGAGAGGGAATTTCGCCCAAAATTGACTTAATCAACGTCGACTTTCCTGCCCCGTTGAAACCAGCAAAGACAATCTTCTTTTCCGTTGTCAACGAGAATGACACGGGTTCCAAAATTGCCTGTTCATACCCAACTGACAAATCAGTCACCGTCAAAGCGGCCGCCGACTGGGAATTGACGTATGGGAAGTTAAACTTAGCCTTCAGGTTTTCTGAAGGTGGATCAACCTTATCCATCCGGGCCAGCATCTTTTCACGAGACTTCGCCTGCTTTGAAGTTGAAGCTCGGGCCTTGTTCTTGGCGATAAACTTCTCAGCCTTGGCAATCTCAACTTGTTGCTTTTCGTACTGACGCATCTGCTGCTCAGAACGTTCTTCCTTTTGGCGCATCGCCTTTTGGAAAGAACCACGATACTTAGTAATCTTACCAAAAGAAACATCAGCAATCGCGTTCGTCACCTTATCCAAGAAATCAAAATCGTGCGAAATAATCATGGCTGCGCCTTCAAAGCCCTGCAAAAAGCCTTCCAACCATTCGATATGCGAAACATCCAAATAGTTGGTGGGCTCATCAAGGATAATGACATCGTCATTTTCTAAGAGCAACTTGGCCAAGATAACCTTAGCACGCTGACCACCAGACATATGTTCCAGTTCGCGGTCACGACCGATGGCTTCCAAGCCCAAACCGGAAATAACTCGTTCGATTTCCGTATCAACGTCGTAAAAACCAGCAGCATCCAGTTCCTCTTGCAAGCGTCCTGCTCGCTCAAGTAGCTTATCATCGGCAGTAGCGGCGTACTTTTCGTACAATTCCGTTGCGCGATCCTGCTTATCATAGAGGTCCTTGTAAGCTGTATGCAAGAAATCAACCAGAGTCATCCCCTCTGGAATTTCTGCGTACTGGTCCAAGTAGCCAATTTTCAGGTTTTTCGCCCAATCAATTCGACCTGATAGCGGCAAGACTTGCCCCGTCAAAATTCGAATCAAAGTTGACTTACCAGCCCCGTTTTGACCGACAATCCCCATGTGTTCACCGGCTTGCAATTCCAAGTCAGCATCGTCATATAATGTTTTTTCTGCGTAGGCCATCGAGAGCCCACTTACTTCTAATAATGCCATAGGATTTAGTTTACCACACTTTGTCATTGCGAGCATGGCCAAGGCCCCCTCTTTGGGCTATACTGGATAAAAGAACGTGACAAATCATTGTTCCTTGTTATTATAACGCGAACCTATTTCTTGGAGAATCAAAGTAGATGAAAGCTCGTAAACTTAACCATAAAGAAATCCCCGCACAAGACCCCAACCGTGCCTTTCGTTTTTGGCGCGACGTCTTCGACCTCCCTCAAAGTGGCGCTCAAACTGACCGTATCTTAGTTGTTGATCACGACGACCTTACTTTTGTTCAGGGCCAACCGCGAGCTGATTTTGAACTCTTAGTACGTGATCACCTCCCTGAATTAAAAAAACACTTAGCCAATAATTTCGTTGCCATCGAAAAGGAAAAAGAACGTTTTAACAATAAAGTCGCAGTCACAGTCAAGGACTCCGAGGGTAATACCGTGGTGATTGAAGCCAACGCCTGATGTCACATCAACGAACTCACTAAAAAAATTATTGACCATATCCATTTATTTTTGCCAAAAAGCTTGCTCAACTGCCACAACCGTGATATACTATTTTTTGTTGTTTAAGACAACTCCATGGTTAGTTAGCTCAGTTGGTAGAGCAACGGACTCTTAATCCGTGGGTCCAGGGTTCGAGCCCCTGACTGACCACTACAGTAATCCTTGAGGAATTCCTCAAGGATTTTTTTGTGTTTTAAAGATTGTTTACTTAGCCTGATTGTTTAAATCAAGCATCAAAAAAAGCTAATGACGCCATCTCTGGTTTCATTAGCTTTTTAACTGCTTATACCTGTCGGTAAACATAGTATGCCAGGCTACCGCCATTGGCGTTTGCTGTGTAATTATAGGCTGCGTCATAATTCCATTCTTGAACAGCCGTACCCGTTTGACCACCCGTTACGTAGTTAACGGAAATAGCGCGGGCATTTGGATCGTTTGAGACAATAATTTGAACATGACCAGCAGATCCACCTGAGGCACCTTGCTGACCCCAAATAACGATATCACCACGTTGTGCATCCCATGGTGTGTTTGTTGAAATCAGTTGATAACCATTCTGTTCCAAATAACCGTGCAAAGAGTCCGTATTGTACAAGTAAGCGGGCTTTGATGCACCAGCCTCATACAAGGCTTCTGTAATCGCACCAGAACAATCCGCCGTGCCATCGGCACCATTACGCGATCCCGTCATGGAATAAGTCAACTTTCCCTGATGGTCATAGAACCAATTAATCACCTGATCCGTGTTGACCTTATTCGTAGTAGCAGTCGGCTGCACTGCTACACTTGTTGAAGCTGGGGCCTGTGACGTTACTTCTTGAGAAACCGGTGCCTCTGAAACGACAGCCTGTGAGGCAGGTGCTTGGGATGCCACTGCTTGTGAAGCGGGCTCTTGAGAAGCAGCAGCCTGCGATGTAGCTACTTCAGAATTAGTAGCCTGTGAAGTGGCCGCCTGAGAGGTAACTGCTTCTGAATTGGCTGCTTGCGAAGTACCGGCCTGTGAACTAGGTGACTGTGAAGATGTAGCTTGCGCCTGACTCAAAGACTGCGTCTGTGAGTACAAATCGGCTGACTGTGAACCAGCTACTTGAGTGGCATTTTGCTCCATCGCATAGGTCTTATCAGTATTTGCCTGTTGTGCACCAGCACTCGAACCAGAAAGGGACGGTACTTGACTAGCTTGACTTTGGTTGACATTTGCCGTCATTGACTGAGCTGTGGCCTGCGAACTAGTCACCGACAAAGATTGACTCTGAGCAACCGATTGGGCAGCGGCCGTCGTTGCTGCCTGGCTACCCGTTTGACTTCCCTGGCTAATCGCTTGTGAAATGGCCTGTGAATCGGCTGCCACCTGAACAGAATCAGTCGTTGGTGCGCCCTTTTGCATCAACACCAAATTCGGCTGACTCGTTTGACTCTGACTTACCTGCACAGCTCCAGCAGACAGCAAGACACCAGTATTTTTAAGTTTTTGAATCACTTGAGCCTGGTCACCCAAGCGATATCCTGAAATCAACAGCCCTTGGTCATCCAAGCCCAACTGCTGGGCTGCTTGTTCCGTGCTAAGACCATAAGCCTGGGCAATCACACCCAAGGTGTCCCCCCACTGTGTCGCATAGCCATGAATATTTTGTCCTTGACCTTGCTTGGCAATGGCAGCCTTTACCTGGTCAAGCGAATTTGCTTGCCATTGACTGTGTTGGTCAACTTGGGATTGTGCCTGCCCCTGAACTTGATCAGCACTAGCTGTTTGATTTTGATTCAACACGGTCGCCCCAAAAACAGCCCCCGTTGCTGCTAATGTCGTCGCACCGGCTGTAAACATTAATCGGTGCCTAGGGTGATTATCTTGATTATTGTGCATCATGGTTGGTTACCTCCGCTTTCTTAATTGCAATATTTTGAACGTAGCAAACTAAACCGAACGTAATCATTTCGTCCATCTTTTCGATAGTTTTAAAATCAGACTGGATAGCTGACTCCAAAAAATTTAGTTATCCCCAAAGAAAAAAATTAACCCGACTACGTCATAAACCCTCTCCGCTTCTATTTTACAGCATTAGCCTCGAAATTGTTACAGTAGCAGGTCAAAAAAGGCAACCTTGTCAAAATCAAGCAAAAAATTTTGTTTTTGATAACCAAATCGGCAACAGACAAAAAAGCTTCCGCCTCTGTCTTAGTAGCGAAAACTTTCCTTTACAAATTCATTGAAGATGAATGACCAGGACCACCTCGGTCGGGGTCAATGGCAGCAATCGCTGCGTTCACCGCCGCCGGTGCTTGACCAAAGCCAGTGGCAATTAAATCAACATGATTCGGATAAGATGAAGCATCTCCAATGGCAAAGAGAGCCGGTTGCTTCGTTTCCATCTGGTCAGTCACAACGATGCCAGCTGAATCCCAATCAAGGTCAACTTGCCAACCGGTATCGGCTTGTCCCTTTGTTAAGAACCCATACTGAACGAGCAGGTTATCCACAACTAACTCTTCTTGCTGATTTTTATCCTTAACGTGTTGCAGAGCCAATTCTAATCGGCCATCGGCCGTTTTTTGAGCGCTTTTAACCTTTTTGGGTGTTTTTTTAATTACCTTAGTTTTCTCTAAAGCCAATACAGCCTGCTCCAAAGCTCGGAATTGGTCCCGGCGATGAATCAAATAAGTCCTCTTAGCAATCGAATCTAGTTGCTCCGCTAAATCAACTGCCGAGTCACCACCACCAAGAACTGCGACCTCCTGATTTTGATATAGTGAGAGGTCTGGGGCAAAATAAGACAGGCCATGCCCTTCCAGTTCAGCCTCGTTGTCAATTTGCAACCGGCGGGGCTCAAAAGCACCTTTCCCAGTGGCTAAAATCACTGAACGGCCAGTCACGCCTGTTTGCCCGTCATTAATAGCGATTTGCCAGTTATCACCAACACGGACAATATCTGTTACTTTGGCTTCCGTCTGGACATCGACCGGAAACTTAGCCAACTGTTTTTTGAGGCGGTCAATCAATTCGCGACCAGAAACCCCTGGTAACCCCGCAACGTCCCAAATTTTTTTATCGGGATAAAGCGTTTGCACCTGGCCGCCAAGGTCCGTCAACGCTTCTAATAAAAGCACCTTGGTATTGCGCAAGCCAGCATAGAAGGCAGCAAAGAGGCCTACCGGACCACCACCAACAATAATAATATCGTACGTTTTTTCCATTTTGACTCGCTTTCTTCGTGTTTTACCTAACAATTTTGCTATAATAAAGTGTACCCAAACTAAAGGAGAATGCGCAATGTCTCGCAAAAAAATGATTTTAGATCTCGACACTGGTATCGATGATGCCTTGGCCCTGGCTTACGCCATCGGTCATGATGACATAGACTTGATTGGGATTATTGCCACCTATGGCAATGCCCTGACCAATGTCACGGCCAAGAATTCACTTGACCTCTTAGACCTCTTAGGCGCCCATGACGTTCCCGTTTTCATTGGTGAATCACATTCATCAACCACCTCTGATTTCACCGTTATGCCAATCTCACAGGCCATTCACGGCCAAAACGGTATCGGCGATGTTGAAGTGGCGGCCTCAACGCGGTCCGTTGACAGCCAAAATGGTATCGACTTCTTGATTGAAGCCGCTCACCAGTACAAAGACGAACTGATTTACCTGCCAACTGGTCCCTTAACGAACCTGGCCAAGGCCCTTGAAAAGGACCCAAGCATCGCTAAGTTAATCGGTCAAACGACTTTAATGGGTGGTGCCTTGACGGTTCCTGGAAACGTGACGCCATTTACGGAAGCCAACATTCACCAAGACCCCGAAGCCGCCGACTATGTGTTTAAAAATCAGGAAAACCTGACCATGGTTGGCCTCGATGTTACCCTGCGGACGCTTTTGACAAAGAAGCATACGCAAGAATGGCGTGACCTTGGCACAACCGCCGGTCAAAACTATGCCGACATCATGGACTACTACATTGATGCTTATTATAACTTAGATATCGACAAAAAAGGAGCTGCTCTCCACGACCCATTGGCCGTTGCAGTTGCCGTCGACCCAAGCTATGTCACCACTTTGGACTTAAACATGCAGGTCACTTACGACCAAGAATCAGGCGACTACGGCCGCACAATTGGCGACAAGGCCAAGCTTTTGGAACCAACGATTTCAAAGGCTGCCGTCCTAGTTGATCAAGACCGTTTTGTCTCCGATTTTCAGCAGATGATGCTCAAGGTGCTTGCCTAACATTCTCTTACTAAACAAAAAGACTTAACCAGTGACAAGCTTAGCAGCTACTTGGTTAAGTCTTTTTTGCTGTGATTTTAACTGGTTCAGGTTTTTTGGGGCATGAGCCGCGCTTAGTCTAGCCACCTCACCTGATTTTTTAATCCTTGTCAGCAGCCAATTCTGCTAATTTCTGGTCAACTAAGGCCAAAACCTTTTCCTGAGCCGCAGCATCCTCAACAAAGTTCAGTTCATCACCGTTAATCTGGAGCTTTGGTGAGCGGTCGTACTGATCAAACCAAGCATCGTAGCGGGCGTTCAAGTCCGCATAGTATTGGTACAAGTCCGGGTCCTGCTCTATTTGCTCATATGGACGGCCACGCTTCTTAATGCGAGCCAACATGGTGTCCAAAGAAACACGAACATGGATTAGTAAGTCCGGTGTCTTGGTCTTGTTTTCCTCTGAAACTTCTTCTAAAACGTTGTTGACCAAATCCTTATAAATGTCGACTTCGGTCTGTGTTGCCCGGCCCAAATCAGCATTGAGCTGGAAAAGTAAGGCATCTTCAAAAATTGACCGATCCAAGACCGCATTCTTTTCTTTTTGCGCTTCGTGAATCTGGTCCAAACGGGTATTCAAAAAGTAAATTTGGAGCAAGAAACTGTATTTCTTGGGGTCCTGGTAAAAGAGTGGCAAAATTGGGTTATTATCCACACTCTCATAGTAGGCCTGACCACCCAAATGCTTTGCTAAAATCTCTGTTAAACTGGTCTTTCCAGCACCAATTGTCCCGGCTAATACAATCATATGTTCATTGTTCTCCTCATTTATCGCTTTTTTAAGTATAGCAAAATCCCAACGGCAATTCTGCCTTCGTCGTCAACTTTTAACATAAAAAAATCGATAAACGCCAGACATCTTAAGACTGCAAAGTCTGATTTAACTTAAGGGTAACTGTCTTCTTCTCAGTACCACGGTAGTAAGTCAGCGTTGTCTTATCGCCGACCTTATGCGTGTACAATTGTTCACGCAAATCAGCCTGGTTGGCAACTGTCTTACCATCAATACCAACAATCACGTCATACTTCTTCAGACCCGCCTTATCTGCTGGTGAACCGCTGTTGACCTTGTAGAGGACCACACCACCGTTAACGGTGTTTGGAATCTTCAGCGTTGACTGCTGCTCGTTAACGGGCACCTGCGACAGGTTAATCATCTGAATTCCCAGTGCCGGCCTTGTCACCTTACCGTCCTTTACCAGCTTATTGACGACATCAACAACCTGGTCCGAAGGAATCGCAAAACCAATTCCTTCAACCGCTGTGCCGTTTGATGACGATGACAGCTTCATCGAGTTAATTCCAACAACCTGTCCCGCTAAGTTAATCAAAGGGCCACCGGAGTTTCCGGGATTAATAGCGGCATCGGTTTGAATAACCGTTGAACCACCATAATTTTGGCCGGTATCATCATCCGCTTGAACCAAACGCTTCGTGGCCGAAATAATCCCTTCCGTTACAGAGGAAGCATATTGTGATCCCAATGGTGACCCAATCGCCAATACCTGTTGACCAACGGAAATTTTAGCAGAATCGCCAAAGGAAGCCGTTGAAATCATCGAAGAGTCAGTAATCTTCAAAACGGCCAAATCAGTTAAGGAGTCCTTACCGACCAACTCCGCCGTCACCGTCTTATTATCGTTGGTGATCACCTGAAGCTTATCAGCACCGTCAATCACGTGGTTATTGGTCACGATAAAGGCAGAACCTTCAGCCTTTTTATAGACAAAGCCAGACCCTTCCGATGATTCATTATAAGTGTTACCGCTCTTTTTAAAGTTAATTACTGAAACAACAGAGTTAGCTACCTTGTTGTAAGCAGTGGTGGCCGTATTCTTAGAAGTCATCGTTTTTGTTGTTGTCGCCTTAGTCCGAACCGGACTATGCGTCACTTGGTAATTTTGATAAATCTCTTGTCCAGCTAAAACAGCTCCACCACCAATTACACCGGCTAAGGCTCCAGCCAAAATTAAATTCGTTAGGTTCTTTTGCATGGTCGTCTCCAAAATTTGTTAACACCACTATACTTGAGTGAAATTAAGCAGAAATTAAGGTCACGAAAGACTTAATCTTCATCCCACTGTTTTCCAGTCGATAACAAGTCATCTTGAACGTAGTTAAGGGTCATCTTAAAGGTTGACCCTTCATTTTCTTTTGATTCGACCCAGATGTGACCACCAAACTTTTCAACCACTTCCTTAGAAATCGCCAATCCCAGTCCAGTCCCTCCTTGGGCTCGCGACCGTGATTTATCAACACGGAAGAAACGGTTAAAGACCTTTTTTTGGTCAACAGCAGGGATTCCCAGGCCTTGATCTTGAATACTAATCAGCACCTTATCTCTTGATTTTTCCAATGAGACCGTAATGGTGCCACCATCGGGTGAGTACTTAATCGCATTATTCATCAGATTATCAATGACTTGGGTCATCTTATCATGGTCAATATCAACCCAGAATTCTTGATCGGTTGGGATATGACGAACAATCTTAATCTTTCGATCCGAATTTAAGTCCTTTGACGGTGACAACAGAATCATATCAAAACGGTCCAAAATAAAGTTCAACATGGTATTTAGTTGAACCAACTCGGTCTTAACTTCCATCGTCCCCTGGTCCATCCGTGACAACTCAAGCAAATCAGATACCATCCGCGACATCCGGTCCGTTTCGTTTTGAATCACCGTCAAAAATTCGCCAAGAATTTTAGGATCTTCCTTAGCGCCTTCCTGCAAAGACTCGACGTAGGACGCTACAGTGGTCAACGGTGTTCGCAGTTCGTGAGAAACGTTGGAAACAAAGTCACGGCGGTCCTGATCAATCTTCTTCTGTTCCGTGATATCATGCAAAATCAGAACCATGGCATTAATCAAGCCAGAAGGATTTTTAATCAAAGAGACCCGAACTTCAATAATCCGTTGACCGACATCAACCGTCATCGCTCGTTGTTGCTTAATCAAGTCTCGAACACTTTGGTATTCAGGGAGGTCCAACAGGTCAAAGACCTGCTGACCCAGTGCTGCTTGTTCGCTGACACCAAGCAACTTGGTTGCTGCCCGATTAATAATCGTCAGTTGGCCATTCGCATTCGTCAGCAAAACCCCATCAGCCATATGATGAAGAATAGAATGGAGGCGGTTACGTTCATTGCTAATGATTTCGGTTGATTCCGCAATCCGGTTTGATAACGTATTGACCGAATGGGCCAATTGCGAAATCTCATCCGAACCAGAAATCGTGTTAACCATCGAATAATCACCAGCCGCAATCCGGGCTGTCTGCTTATTGATGATTTCAATTGGGCGCGTCAACGTCCGAGATAGAATAAAGGCCAAATAAACTGAAGCCACAAGTGTTAGCAAGCCGGCCAATAAAAACAAGAACAAGATTTGGCGAGCATTGGCGTAAACCTTCTCTAGGCTAGCATAAACTACCACAATCCCAACAGGCTTCTCGCCTGCTTTACTTGGAGTATTAGTACCGTTAGCATACAGCTGACGAGTTACCACCGCCTGTTGGCCGTTGCCTTGGTCGCGGTCCTGGGTACGAATTTTAAGGTATGAATTCCCACCAGCTAAGGCACTTTCACTATTAGAATCAATTTTTTTGGGCAATAGCGACTTCTTTGTCGACTGGCTGGAAACTAAATTGCCGGATTTATCATAGACTAAGACGTTTTCGACAAGGTTTGAATCAAAGTCCCTGACCGATGTATCCACTTTAGCCTGGTTAACCTTACCAGTTTCAGTGTCCAGTCCTTCAACAATTTTCTTGGTCACATAGGTTGGCATTGTCAACTCTGCTTCACTGGCAATGAGGTCATGCTGCTCGATTTGATGGACAAAGAAAACTCCAAACGACTCTAAAATAACAATTAAAAAAAGGACAAAGACAAACGTTATCCGGAATCGAATCGATTGTAAGAGTTTAACAATGACTTTCATAATTCCTGACAACGAGTGCCCGTCCTTTCATAGTTTTTATTTATTTGGGTTCTTACCTGATGAGAGGTAATAACCAACACCACGACGCGTTCCTAACCAAACAGGATGTGATGGTACATCTTCAATTTTCTCACGCAAACGACGAACTGTCACATCGACCGCACGAACATCGCCGAAATAATCGTAACCCCAAACCTGACGAAGTAGGTTTTCACGGTTCATGACTTGGCCGATATGTTGGGCCATGTATGAGAGCAATTCAAACTCACGGTGCGTCAATTCAAGGTCAACACCGTCTTTGGTGACCATATAGGTCTTTGTATGGATAATCAAGTTACCAAGTTGAATGTCTTCTTGGTTAACCGCTGGGTCATCTGACCGACTTGGCGTGTGACGATTACGCAAGTTCGCCTTCACTCGGGCAACTAATTCACGGTTCGAGAATGGCTTAGTGATGTAGTCATCAGCCCCCATTTCCAAACCAATAACCTTATCAATTTCAGAGTCCTTAGCCGTCACCATAATAACTGGTGTCTTATCCTTAGCCCGAATTTGACGCAAAACTTCAATTCCTTCAACTTCAGGAAGCATTTGATCTAACAATACCAAATCAGGATTTTCTGACTTGTACAATTCCAATGCCTCGGCTCCGTCACCAGCCGTTACGACCTCGTAACCTTCTTTTACCAAGTTAAACTTGATGATATCCGAAATTGGCTTTTCATCATCAACCACTAAAATTTTATACATACGCGTCTCCAATTAAAACATTTTTCATTCGTTATTGTAACATAAAAAATTGGCCTTTCAGCCAATTTACGAATAATCCTCACAAAAAAGACTATTTTTAGCACTCTGGCCAAAAACAGTCTCTCAATAGTTACTTTATCTTTCCTGTAAACGCCTTAGTCTTCTTGTGAACTACGACGGCGGAAGCGGTGCTTAAACATTGGACTAATCGCTTCGTTCAATGAAACACGGCGAATAGCTTCACCAATCAACTCACCAACAGAAACAATTTCCAGCTTGTCAAACTTCTTTGAGTCTGGCAAGTTAATGGAATCGGTCACAATCACCTTAGTGAAAACGGAATTTTGCAAACGTTCCAAAGCTGGTCCTGAGAAGACAGCGTGTGATGCGGCCACGTAAACTTCCGTAGCACCGTGCTCCAACACTAATTGAGCACCCTGCGTAATCGTTCCGGCTGTATCAATCATGTCATCGACCATGATGGCCGTTTTACCAGCAACATCACCAACAATTGAGCCAACCTCTGCCACGTTTGGCTTCGGACGACGCTTGTCAATCACGGCAACCGGCGCTTCCAAACCAAGCATGTTGTTCAAATTGCGGGCACGTGTCATTCCACCGTGATCAGGTGAAACAACAACGGCGTTTTCCTTGTCGGCAATACCAGTTTCAATCAAGTAATCGGCCAACAATGGAGCTCCCTGCAAGTGATCCATTGGTAGGTCAAAAAACCCTTGAATTTGAGCAGCGTGCAAGTCCAGAGCCATCACGCGAGTGGCTCCTGCTCGTTCAATCATATTAGCAACCAACTTGGCTGTAATTGGTTCACGTGAGCGAGCCTTCCGGTCCTGACGAGCATAACCGTAATAAGGCAAAACCACGTTGATTTGGTCGGCTGATGCCCGCTTCAAGGCATCAATCATAATCAACAATTCCATCAGGTTATCGTTAACCGGTTGGGATGTTGATTGAATCACAAAGACATCTGCGCCACGGACAGATTCTTCAATGTTAATTTGCACTTCACCATCAGCAAAGCGCTTCACCGAGATGTCACTTAATGGCACACCGACTTCAGCAGCAATTTTTTCTGCTAAGGGGTGGTTCGATGAGAGAGAAAAGAGTTTTAGGTTTGACTTAGTCATTTTTGCTACTCCAGATTAAAGAACAACGATTTCTTATATATTATAACAATAAAATCAGGACAACTGGGCAAAAAAAGCGACTGATTTTATCATCGTCGCTTGTAATCTTAAGTTACTAATCTATTGCTACCAATTAATCGGCTAAAATAAAGCGCTCGATGGCTTTTGCGACACCATCATGGTTGTTATCAGTCGTCTCCTGGTTAGCAATAGCCTTAATTGATGGCACCGCATTTCCCATGGCGACTCCAATTCCGGCAGCTTCAATCATCGTATGATCGTTTTCCTGGTCACCAATCGCCATTGTTTCTGACTGGTCGATGCCCAATTCCTTGGCCAAGGCCAACAGCGCCTGGCCCTTAGAAGCAGCCGTATTCATAAATTCAAGGTTATTTGGGGTTGAACGAACCACATTGGCCTCTTGCTTCAGCTCTGCCGGTACCTTTGCCTGAATGCTATCCATAAAGGCCTCGTCACCAATAGCAATTGCCTTGACAAAGGAGGTTTCCTTCAACTCTGAAACTTCGTCCTTAATGGTCAATGGGAGACTGACCACAAAGTTCTCCTGACTAGCAAAGACATTCACATTCGTCATCACCGTATAAGCGTCAGAGTCTGACTCAACCTGAATATAGGTGTTATTATCCGCTGCAAATTGCTGTGCCTTCAAAAAAGTGGTCCATGGCAAGGCAGCACGGTGGAGAGTCTTTTGACCATCCGTTGTTTGGACCAAGCCGCCATTGTGGGTAATCACATAATGGTCTTCGCCCAAGAGATCTAATTCATTCAAAATCTTCTTAACGCCTGTCTCTGGTCGCCCAGTGGTAATCACCACATGAACACCCTGTGCCGTCGCTTTTTGGATAGCACTTTTTACCGCCGGTGTAATCTCGCGATTATCGTTATAAAGCGTGCCGTCAATATCAATCGAAACAAGTTTAATTGCTTGCATAAAATTAGCCCCTTTTCAAGATTATGTCAATTATAGCAAAGTTTAGTTAGGCTTTGCCGATAAATGAGTATAAAAAAAGAACCGCCGAGGCGATTCTTTCAAGTGTTAATAGCTTACTTCAAAGCAGACCATTGCCACTTAGTGAATTCTTCGATATCGCGACCTTCTTCACGGGTCACCTTCATGTGCTTTGCCAAGATGTCATCCATCTTAGTGATGAATGTATCGGCAGCAGCTTGATCAACTGCACCACGGTCTGCAAGGACAGCAACAGCTTCCTTAGCTTGGTGGAAACGATCAAGGTGTGAGTAAACACGCATGTCGTAAGTAGTTGTGATGTCACCATCTTCACGGTATCCGTGAACAAAGACGTCACCGCGGAACTTACGCTCGAAGAAGAATGATTCAACCAAGTCTTCGTATCCGTGGAATCCGAAGATAACTGGTGTATCAGCTTGGAAGAACTTGTTGAATTCGTCATCTGACAATTCACGTTCGTCGTTTCCAGCTGATTCTGACTTTTTCTGCAAACGAAGCAATTCAACAACGTTTACATAGCGGAACTTAACTTCAGGGAATTCCTGGTTAACCAACCACAATGCGGCCAAAGTTTCGATTGTTGGTTCTGTACCAGCAGAAGCAAATGTGATGTCCACATCAGCTGATGGTGCAGTAGATGCCCAATCGATAACCTTCAAACCTTCAGTAGCCAACACTTCAGCTTCAGCAGCTGAGAACCACTGTTGACGTGGTTGCTTTGAGATAACCATGTGGTTAACCTTTGAGTGTTCGCTGAAGGCACGTTCCATCACTGCCAAAGTTGAGTTACCATCGGCTGGCAAGTATTGACGGATGAAGTTTGACTTCTTTTCGGCCAAGTGAGTCAACATACCAGGATCCTGGTGAGTGTAACCGTTGTGGTCCTGCTGGAAAGCAGTTGAAGTAGAAATCAAGTTCAATGATGGGTAGTCATTACGCCATGCTTGTTCTGAAGCGTGACGCAACCACTTGAAGTGCTGAGTAATCATTGAGTCAACAACGCGCAAGAATGATTCGTATGAAGCGAAGATTCCAACACGACCAGTCAAAGTATAACCTTCAAGCCAACCTTCAGCTTGGTGCTCTGACAATTGAGCATCCAAGATACGGCCTTCTGGAGCTTCGTATTGGTCGTTAGGGTTCTTAACTTCTTCCATCCATTGACGGTTAGTAGTATCAAACAATGACCACAAACGGTTTGACATCGTTTCATCAGGACCAAAGACACGGAATGACTTAGGGTTCATTTGCATTACCTTTTCAAGGTAGTTTGACAAAGTGAACATGTCCATGTTGCGGTTACCATCTGGCAAGATAGTTCCACGGTTGTCTGCGTTGATGTCGTTTACGTAATCGCGCCAGTCTGGCAAGTCAAGATCCTTAAGATCTTCACCGCGCTTACGACCACCGTTAGCGATTGGGTTAGCTGACATACGCTTGTCGCCCTTAGGAGCGATAGCCTTCAATTCATCCTTCAATGAACCATCAGCGTTAAACAATTCTTCAGGCTTGTATGAGTTCATCCATTCTTCGAATTGTGGCAATGTGTCCAACTTTCCTTGTGCCAAAGGCAATGGAACTTGGTGGGCACGGAATGAATCTTCGATTGGCATTCCAGCTTGGTCGTGGGTAGGTCCACCCCAACCCTTTGGCAAGCGAGCAATAATCACTGGCCATGCAGGAATTGTACCATCTTCATACTTACCGTTTTCACGAGCATCCTTTTGGATAGCTTGGATGTCTTCAATAGCAGTATCGAAGATATCAGCAGCCTTTTCATGGTAAGCCATGTAGTCATGGATGTCATCGTTTTCGATGAAACGAGCTGAGTAACCAAGACCTGCAAAGAAGTCCTTGATTTCTTCATCTGACATACGTGAAAAGACAGTTGGGTTTGAGATCTTAAATCCGTTCAAATCCAAGATTGGCAAAACAGCACCATCGTTCTTGGCATTCAAGAACTTGATTGAGTGCCATGAAGTCATTGATGGGCCAGTTTCGGCTTCACCATCACCAACAACGGCAAAAGCGATTTGGTCAGGGTTGTCCAGAACAGCACCGAATGCATGTGACAATGAGTAACCCAATTCTCCACCTTCATGCAATGAACCTGGAGTTTGGGCAGTCATGTGTGAACCAATTCCACCTGGGAATGAGAAGCGCTTGAACAAAGTTGACATACCCTTCAAGTCTTGAGTAACTTCTGGGTAATCAGCAGTATATTCACCATCAAGGTAAGCGTTCGTAACCATGACTTGGCCACCGTGACCAGGGCCACCGATGTAGAACATGTTCAAGTCATACTTGTTGATCAAACGGTTAGCATGAGCATACAAGAATGTTTGACCTGAGATAGTTCCCCAGTGTCCGATTGGCTTAACCTTAACATCTTCAGCTTGAATAGGCGTCTTAGTTACTGAGAACAATGGGTTTGACTTCAAAAAAATCATCCCAGCTGACAAATAGTTGGTTGCACGCCACCACTTATCAACAAGTTCCAAGTACTCTTTTGAGTTGTAATCAACCATGTAAATAGTACTCCTTTTTCTTTCAACGAAGCCCGCTTCTGCAAACTCCGGATATATATTTACAAGTCCTATTATATCGAGAGTATTCCATTCATTCAAGAAAAAAAGCCCTTTGGGCCTAACTTTTTCGTTTTTGGTTGCATTTCTTTATTAATTGGGCCGGCCCAATTAAGCTTTATTAAACACATTCCATAAAATTGTTTACTAAATCAGTTTCCTTATTCCGAACCAAGCGAGACGAAAGCATTATAACGTAGGTATTTGTAGTGCAAGCGCATATTAGAATATTCCAACGGTGTCCCATCATCCATGAAGAAAATCCCTTCCATGATACCCACAGGTTCAGTTGCTTTGAGCTTTAACAGCTTCTGTTCTTCGGCATTGGATGGCTCGGTCATGATGGTCATAAATGACCTTGTCACTGTCTTGGACTTGCGTTTTTCAACATATTCGTAAATGGATTTGGTCACCGTTTCCCGATTAAGCCCCGGCAATAAAGAAATCGGCACGTAACCATACTCAATCATGAATGGCACGCCATCCAATTTACGGAGGCGTTTAATTTCATAAACGAAATCCCCATCGTTTAAAAATAATGCTGATTGCTGCTCTGGCGTCGCCTGAATCACCCGGAAGTCCAGGAGCTCAATGCTGGGTGCCTGACCATTAATCCGAAAAGAATCCGAAACGCCCAAGTTTGATCCCTCATGTTGAAAGATTGCCTGATTTTTCAGGTATAAGGGGTTCACAAAAGTTCCAGACCCACGCTTCTTAAAGATAATCCCCTGCTGGACCAAGACATTGAGGGCCCGTTTGATGGAAGAACGTGAAACCTGGTAATCTGCCGCTAATGTTCGCTCATCTGGTAATTTGAGGTCTTCGTACTGACCCTGATAAATTTTTTGTTTGATATCGGCTTGCACCGTTACATAAATTGCTTCTGACATAATATCTATTGTAGCATAATTGGTCCGACCACTTTTTAAAATTGGTTCTAACTGCTTTTTCTCTGATTTTTTTCTTGTGCTAAAATAGAGTCATGGCAAAGAAGAAAAAAGATAAAAAAACATTACCCGAACAAGTCCTCGACAAGCACGGCGTGTCCTATGAGCCACTTGAACTAAACGCATTGGACTTAAGTGAAGAAGAGATTGCGACTAAGATGAATGAATTGGGCATTCAACAATCCGACATCTTTAAGACGCTGGCCGTCAAAGGTGACAAAACCGGTCCTTTGATTGCGGTTGTTCCCCTCACCAAACGCCTAGATATGAAGAAATTGGCTGCGGTTTCTGGGAACAAAAAGACCCATATGTTGCCACTCAAGGAACTAGTGGCTACCACCGGCTATGTTCACGGTGCCAACAACCCCGTTGGTATTTGGCAGAACCACGGCTTTCCCATCTACTTCGCCAAGGAAGCAGAGACAGCTGATTACTTCCTGGTTTCGGCCGGTGAACTCGGTCGCTCCGATAAGTTAAATCCCAAAGAGTTGGCGGCGATGATTAACGCCCCCTTCGCCGATTTAACCGAAACGGAATCATAAAACAATTTTCAACAACAAGCAAAAGGCAGCACATCTATTTTGAATGTGCTGCCTTTTGCTTTTATTTGATTATTTACCAGCCTTGCGACATATCAGGAATTGGGCCAAAGCCCGATTGCTCCTGACGATAAGTACCGGCCATGTTCGAGAATTTAAAAGTTGGCTTGTTAAACATCAACTCCGCCTTCCCTCTAGCCCCGGCACGGTTCTTTTCAACAAGGACTTCAATTGGGACAACCGTTTCCTCTTCGACTTGGTTGCCACCCTCATCATCGTCCTCACCTGCTCGGTTGGGATGGTAGTCATCCCGGTACAAAAAGGCCACGATATCAGCATCCTGCTCAATCGAACCGGATTCACGCAAATCCGAAAGAATTGGCCGTTGGTCTTGACGCTGCTCAACGCCACGCGAAAGCTGAGCCAAGGCAATAATCGGCGTATGCAATTCCTTCGCCAACTTTTTAATCGAACGAGAAACTTCAGAAACGGCCTGCTGGCGACTTTCACTATTGGCAGACTCAATCAAACCCAAGTAGTCAATCATCACCAACCCTAGTGGATGGGGATTTTCATCCCGTTCTTCTTCTGGCATGCGCCCCACAACCTCGCGCTCTAATTTACGCAACTTGGCCGAAATTTGCGCCATCCGAATTCCTGGCGTGTCATCCATATAAATCTGCATGTTCGCCAACGATTGAACGGCTAAGGTTAATGCAGCCCAATCCTCTTCTTGCATATCACCAGTGGTCAATTTATTAGAATCAATTCCACCTTCTGCAGCGACTAATCGAGTTACCAAATCAACAGCACCCATTTCCAAAGAGAAAATCACAACAGGCTTCTTCTCAGTTTTGGCTGCGTTTTTGGCAATGTTCAAGACGAAAGCCGTCTTTCCAACGGCCGGACGGGCACCAATGACAATCATTTGGTCTTCACGAAAACCGTGTGTTAACTCATCTAATTGGTCATAGCCCGAGGCGATGCCGATGACCTTACTATCGCTTTCGCTGGCTGCCTGCAAATTTTCTTGGAATTCATTCAAAACGTCCTTAATCCGGCGCAAATCATCATCGCCCTGAATTTGGGCCAAACGGTCGAGCTGACGGCCGAGGTCCTCGAGTAATTCACTCGATGGTTCGGACCCGTCATAGGCCAACGTCATCGATTCTGTTAACGTTTGAATCAATCGCCGCAAAATCGCTTTTTCATGGACGATTTGTGCATAAAATTTTAAGTTTGAAGCAGATGCTGAAGCCTGTGAAATTTCAACCAAGTAGTTGACCCCGCCAACATTTTCCAACTGGCCCATGGCATTCAACTTGTCTTGCAGGGTCAACATATCAACAGGTCGTTCTTCTTCAACCAGCAGTTGCATGGCTTTAAAAATTTCTTGGTGCTTTTGCCGATAAAAATCGCTTGGGTCAAGGACGGCTTCCGCCGCGACAACGGCTGCCTCTGATTGAACATCAAAGAAAATAGCACCCAAAACGGCACGTTCTGCCGCTTCATCATTGGGTGCTTGTCGATATTCATTGCCCATTACTGAAACATCAGCCATTTTAGCCCTCGCTAACGTGCACTCGGAGGTCGGCCATCACATCGCGGTGCAACTTAACAGGAACTGTGGTGAAGCCCATTGCGTGAATTGGCTGATTTAAGAGTAGCTTCCGCTTATCGATTTTGACCTTGTATTGGTCAGACAAAGCAGCCACGATTTGCTTCGTTGAAACAGCTCCAAAGAGACGACCATCCGTACCGGCCTTTCCCTTGATTTCGATCACTGTCTTTTCGTTTTCTAGCTTTTCCTTCAACTGCTTGGCTTCAGCCAATTCTTCAGCCGCCAACTTCTCTTCGGCCTTCTGCCGACCCTTGACTGCCCCGAGGTTTTTCCCAGTTGCTGGTTCTGCTTTTTTATTCTTGATTAAGAAGTTGTTGGCGTAACCATCCGGAACGTCCTTCACTTCGCCCTTCTTACCACGACCCTTAACATCTTCCAAAAATACAACTTTCATCTTTGCCTCCTTTTGGGCTTGTTCATCACGAGCCAAATACTTTGTTTTATCTTACTGATTTTATGACAACATTGTCAAAAGTTTTATTCAGCTTCTTCCGCTTCTTGACTGGCAATTGCTTGCAAAAGCTGGTCAGCAGCCTCGTCTGTCGTCACGTCAGACATTTGCGTGGCCGCATTGGACAAATGGCCGCCACCACCAAGGTCTTCCATAATTGTTTGCACGTTGAAATCGCCGTTTGACCGGGCTGAAATCCCAACCCGACCGTCATCACGCTTTGTGAGCACAAAGGAAGCCTTGACGCCCTCAACCTGAAGCAGTTCATCGGCTGCCTGGGCCGCAATCACGCTTTGGTAGACGGTATCGTTATCGCCAACCGCAATCGCTGAATGATTGTTAATCTCAGCTAAGTGAATCAATTCTGCTCGGGCCTTAAAGTCCGAGAACTTTTCCTTTAAGAAGGACTGGAGTAACTCATTATCGGCGCCATTGGCCCGCAAATACGAAGCCGCATCAAAGGTTCTTGATCCCGTCCGCAAAACAAAGTTTTTCGTATCAACTTGAATCCCGCCAAGCATGGCAGTGGCTTCGAGTCCGGTAATTGGTGCACCCTTTTGGTTCTGGTACTGCAACAATTCCGTTACCAACTCTGACGTTGATGAAGCATATGGTTCGATATAAGTCAGCATTGGCTTATCCGGCAGGCCATTTTCAGCCAAACGGTGGTGATCAATAACCACAACCCGATCCTTCAAGTCCTTCAACAAATCAGGTGCGCCATCCAAGGCCTCCTTGGCATGGTCAACCAAAATCAGCAATGACTTCTCCGTTGCTAAATCAAGCGCCTCTTTTTCGCTAATAATCGAAGCACCGAGGTCAACACCAGGCTCCCCCTCGCCCATCTGATCTGCTCGGACGGTCGCCAAGAGCGATTGGATATCTGAAAAAATTTCGTCCTCATTAACAACCACAAAGGCCTTCTTGCCCCGTGTTTGGCTAAAGCGCCATAGACCCATTGCCGAACCAACGGCATCCATATCTGGCCTCTGATGGCCGACCACAAAGACTTGGTCGGATTGATCCATCAATTCGGCAATGGTTTGTGAAATCACCCGGGCCCGGACACGCGTCCGCTTTTCCATCGGATTCGTTGTTCCACCATAGAAGCGGGCTGGCATGTCTTCTGCCTTCACAACCACTTGATCACCACCACGACCCAATGCCAAGTCCAAGTTTGTTTGCGCTAATTGAACCAAAGAATTGATGTCTTGTTCCCCATAGGCGATTCCCATCGAAAGCGTCAGGGGTGAATTCTGCTGGGCCGTTGCTTCACGGACAGTCTTAACCACCGAGAATTTCTCGTCTTCGGCCTTAGCCAAGTCACGTTGGTAACCCATCAAGAGGTAAGTTACTGGTGACAAACGGCGGACGTACAAATGGTACTTTTTAGCCCAATCCGTCAACTGTCCAGTCACATAAGTCCGCAACTTCGACGTCTCAGAATCAGGCATTCCTTCTGTCACTTCTTCATAGTTATCAACCGAAACCAATCCGGTGACCAGCCTGTGATCAGCTAAGTCGCGGTTTAAGGCTTCATTTTGGCTCACATCTAAGAGGTAAATAACGCCCAACTGTTCCTGATAAGCCATGTCAAAGGATCGGTCAAGCCAGGAGAAACGGTTAACCTTATCATCAGCATAATTTTTCACAGCAAAGGCTAGATCCCCATCTGCCTCCGACAGGCTTTCGCCAATTAAATCTTGGTCAGCCAATAAGTTTTGGAGGTAGGGATTCACCCAGACAATCCGGTCCCCTTTACCCAAAAGAATAATCCCCATCGGCATTTCTAAAATGGCCTCTTGTTGGCCTAATTTAACGCGGTAGGTCAACTCCTCTAAGTAGGACTCATTTGATTGACCTGCCTGGATTAATCCTTTGAGCATGGTAGCAAAAAAAGCCACCAAGAGCACAAACCAAACTAACCCTAAGATCCAACTAGTCAAAAGTGCCAAAATCAAAGAAACAAAGGCCACAATAAACATGCCAATCGTTCCTGTCATAAAGGTTTTATTTTGTTGAAAGCGGGACAACACCCGCAGCTTCGAAAATGTTTTCATGAAGGCCTCAACTATTCTTTGCTTACATACTTACCTAACATTTTACCATACGAACAAAAGACTGTTGAAAAGTAAGCTAACCAGCTAACCAAAAGAAAAAAGTCAGACCGACTCTGGCATATACCGCAAAAGTGATAATCCTTTTTGAGCATACGACCATCAAAGGGCTGACTTTTAGAACAAAAAAACCAAGACAATTGTCTTGGTTTTCCTTGCACATTAGTCTTCAGTGACGAATGGCAACAAGGCCATGATACGAGCACGCTTGATAGCGGCCGTAACCTTGCGTTGGTTCTTTGCTGAAGTTCCAGTCACACGACGTGGCAAAATCTTACCGCGTTCTGAGATGAAACGTTCCAACAATTCTGTATCCTTGTAATCCACGTATTCGATGTGGTTGGCTGCAATAAAGTCAACCTTACGACGACGGCGTGGTCCACCTTGTGGGCGACGACGTTGTGGACGTGCGTTTTGTTCAGGCATAATCTGTCTCCTTTCAAATGAGATGTAAAGTTAAAATGGTAGGTCATCATCAGAAATATCAATTTCTGAATTATTGTTGGCCGCAAAGGGATTTGCCCCCTGCTGGTTACCACTTTGTTGGTTGTTATTTTGATTTGCGGATGCAAATGGATCAGCGTTACCAAAGTCCTGGCTATTGCCAGAGAAGTCTTGGCCTTGACCAGACCCATTTTGGGCCCGACGGCGTTCACTTTCAGCCTTTGATTCAAGTAGTGAGAAGTTATCAACGACAACTTCTGTTACATAAACACGTTGCCCGGCATTATTTTCATAATTACGCGTTTGCAACCGACCTTCGATTGCCACCAAAGCCCCTTTACCAGTAAAGTTGGCAAAGTTTTCAGCTGATTTTCGCCAGATAACGGCGTTGATAAAATCAGCTTCACGGTCTCCATTGGCATTGGTAAAGTTCCGATTCACGGCAAGTGAAAAGGAGCCAACCGCTACACCAGATTGGGTATAGCGCAATTCCACGTCACGGGTTAACCGTCCAATTAAAACAACTCGATTAATCATCTTTTAGGTCCTTTCCCGGTGGAATTGTGTCTTATTCAGCGTCGCGCTTGACGATCATTTGACGCAAGATGTCAGATGAAATCTTAGCCAAACGGTCAAATTCAGTTACTGCTTCGTCTGATGCAGCGTTGAAGTTGACGACATGGTAAGTACCTTCACGGTAACCAGCGATTTCGTAAGCGAAACGACGGTTAGACCAGTCAGCTGACTTGATAATTTCCGCACCGTTGTCAGCCAAGATCTTGTCAAAGCGTTCAACGAGCGCCTTTTTTGCATCTGCTTCCATGTCAGGGCGAATAATGTATGTTAATTCGTATGCTGTAGCCATGTATTTTTCCTCCTTTTGGTCTCTGGCAGCCAAACGGCTGCAAGGAGTGCGTGCATTCTTTGCACTCACATCCATTTACTATACTAAATCAGGTGCCTTTTTGCAAGCACAACATCGTTTTCCACCGTTAGCTAATTAGACGAAAGGAGTCGGCCATTTCTGACCGACTCCTGATTTTTATATCGAGTAAATAACTTATTTGGCTACTTCGTCTTGGGAAGCCTGACGCAATCCGATTCCGGTCAAAGCCGAAAGCAATGAAAAGACAGGTGAGAACAAGGCTAAGAAGGTAAAGGGCACGAAGGACAAGACTGGCACGTGAAGCGTCTGGCTTGCAAAGGCCCCGGCAACACCCCATGGGACCAGGTAGTTAGCAATCGCTCCCGAATCTTCCATAGCCCGCGACAACGCTAATGGTGACAAACCAAAGCGCTTATAGTCTTCCTTAAAAATTTGTCCAGGCAACATCACTGAAAGATACTGTTCACCCACTAAGAAGTTCGTAGCAATCCCCGTCAACAAGGTTGCAAAGACGATGGACTTCTGACTCTTCAGGTACGAAACAATTGGGTTCATCACTGCTCGTAAAATACCAAGGTTTGATAAGAGACCACCCAAGGCCAAAGCCAACATGATCAACATGATGGTTTCCATCATTGCCGTCATCCCGCCACGGTCCAACAAGGCGACCAGCGTCGCATTCGTTGATGACGTCTTGTAACCGTTAACCACCAAGTTCGCCCAGGCCTTCAAAGAGTGTCCGGACAACAAGTAATAAGCCGTGTTGACTACCACATTAATCAACAATGATGGAATGGCCGGAATCTTAGCCAAGGCCGAAATTAGAATCAAGGCAATTGGCACGATCGCCCACCAGGTTGGCTGAATCAACTGCGTGACCGCTGCCGTCTTGACGCTAACCCCACCTGTATGGTGGGCCGAAAAGCCAAAGACAAAGGCTAAAATCAGCGTAACTACCATGGCCGGCAAGGTTGTCCACATCAAATTTTTCAAGTGAGCAAAGAGATCAGTACCAGAAACGGCGGCCGCCAAGTTAGTCGAGTCTGCCAATGGTGAGCTCTTATCCCCGAAGATAGCACCGGAAATAATCATCCCCGCTACCAAGGCTGGGTTAAAGCCAAGGGTTGTTCCAACACCCATCAAGGCCACCCCGACCGTTGACATCGTCGTAAAGGCAGAACCAATCATCGTTCCAACCAACGCAGAGGTTAACAGCGCCGTTGGCAAGAACCAAGCTGGGTTAATCAGCTTAAAGCCCAACCAAATCATGGTTGGAATCACACCCGTCCCCAACCAAAGGGCAATCATTGAGCCAATCAGCAAGAACAAGAACAAAGGCGCAATCCCGGCCTCAATTCCCTTAATCAAGGCCGCCTGCGCGTCCTGAAAAGTGACACCCGCGAGACGCATCACCAAGATAATCCAAGCAATGGCGACCAACAAGGGTGCAATTGGCGCAAGACCAAGGCCAATAATGCCCCCAGCCAAAATAAAAATGACACCGGCCAGAAGGCCAACTGCCAATTTACGGTTTACTTCACGTTGCATAAAAAACTATTCCTTCTTTTTTCGGGCCACAATCAACAGACCCACATTTGCCACAATCATGGCGATAAATACGGAGAAGAACAGCGGGTTAAACCAACCATGGTCCAACATAATACCTCCATAAAGAGGCCCAACCATTCGTCCAAGTGAAATCATAATGCTGACAAAGCCTTGTGCCTGACCGGAAACTTCCTTCGGCGTTAACTGGGCAACCCAGGCTGGCACCTGTGGTGAAGCTAGCATTTCACCCAAAGTCAGTAGCTCAAAGACCAAAACGATTTGCCAGAATTGGTTCACGAACAGCATTAAAATAAATGATGAGGCAAAGACAAAGCCACCCATAATTACTGAGAGGCGATACGGATGCTTGTTTGCCCAAGTTGAAATTATCTTTTGAAAAAGGATAATTGTCAAGCCATTTAAGACCCAGAGGTCTGCATAATGACGTGTTGAAATCCCAATCGAGCGCAGATGCGGGGCCATAACGGTCTCCCACAACATATAAGAAAGATAAATAACAAAGAGGAAGGCTGCCAAAAACCAGAGTAACGGTGACATCTCAAACTTGGCGGGTTCCTTAACCGCTTGCTGATTACGCGTTAAGATTGGTTCTGCATGATCTTCGTGACTGATTTCTTCAGCCTGATCATCATCCATGACTGGCGCAATGTCCGTATTGACATTAAAAATGCTGACCGCAATCCCTGTCAAAATCAGAAAAAGCGTCGCTGCCAAAAGCATTAACCACTGGAAACCGTAGTCAAAAAGATAACCAACGGCTAAGGTCCCAATTACCACCCCAACATTGAGGACGATGTACATATTATTAAAAATAATTCGTGTGTTCTTGCCGGTGACAGTCGTTGCATAAGCATTAAGCAACGTGTTAACCGAACCAATCCCAAAGGAAGCTGTCATCATCAAAAAGGCAAAGACCGGCCAGCCATTATAGAAGAACAAGGTCACCAAGGAGAAGAAGGCAATTAAGCTGGCCCCAATCAATGTTGGATACGGTCGCCAACGGTCAAATAGCTTACCAGCAATGTAGGCTCCTAAAATATTCATCAGGGAAGAAAACAAAATGACAACACCCGCCATCGTCAAATCTTGTCCCAAAGAAACGGTCATGTGGAGGGTTGTGACGGGCCAAATCATGGCATTACCAGTATTGGCGAATAAATTGGCTGTTAAGAGCCAGCGTTCTGATAATTTTTTGCTTTGAATGACTTGCATAATCCCTCCTTATTATTACATTAGTATAACATGAATGTCCTTTCATACCCGCCTATTTGCCTTTTTTCCCTCAAAAATGTAAGTGCTTACTTTTTTATTTAGAAAAAATATGTAAGTGCTTACTTCTTTTTGGCTCTAAGGGTGAGAGTTTTTTCAATTCTGACCTTTTTGTGATTTTTTTGCTCATTTCCGTTATAATAATAGCGAACGCAAAATAGATAAAGGGGACTCTTATGGTTGCAGAACTTAATACTTTAGTAACTTTCTTCGGCGCAACTGGTGATTTAGCCAAGCGCTTGCTTTACCCATCAGTCTTTAACTTATATAAAAAGGGCTACTTGGCAGAACACTTCGCCGTGGTTGGGACCGCTCGTCAGGACTTGACAGACGCTGAATTCCAAGACATGGTCAAGGAATCAATCTCAGCTGGTCAAGACGAAAAGCAGGTTGCTGATTTTATCGCCCACTTTTCTTACCGTGCATCTGACGTAACCGACGCTGCTGGCTACGTTGGTCTCAAGAAGGAAATCGAAAACGCCTCTAAAAAGTTTGGTGTTGTCGGCAACCGCATCTTCTACATGTCTGTTGCCCCTCGTTTCTTCGGAACAATTGCAAAGTTCTTGAAGTCTGAAGGTCTTTTGGCCGACAAGGGCTACAACCGCATTATGATTGAAAAGCCTTTCGGTACTTCTTATGCGACAGCCGAGCAACTCCAAAACGAATTAACAGAAGCCTTCAATGAAGAGCAGGTTTACCGCATCGACCACTTCTTAGGCAAGGAAATGGTCTTGAACATTGCGCCATTGCGCTTTGGTAACCCCCTGATTAACAATGCTTGGAACAAGGACTACATCAAGAACGTTCAAGTTACTTTGGCCGAAACATTGGGCGTTGAAGAACGCGCTGGTTACTACGATACTGCCGGTGCCCTTTTGGACATGATCCAAAACCACACAATGCAAATTATCGGTTGGTTGGCCATGGAAGAACCAAAGGACTTCTCCGACGTTGCCATCCGTGACGCCAAGAACGCCGCCTTCTCTGCCCTTGAAATTTATGACGAAGCCGGGGTCAACCGCTACTTCGTTCGCGGACAATATGGTGCCGGCAAGACTGCTGGTCATATCGCCTACAACCAAGAACCAGACGTTCCAGCAGATTCAAAGACAAACACTTATATCGCTGGTGAATTGCACTTCAACACCCCTCGTTGGGAAGGTGTGCCATTCTACGTCCGTTCAGGAAAGCGTATGACTAAGAAGACAACTCGCATTGACGTTGTCTTCAAGGCTGGCGCCTTCTCATTTGGCTCTGCTCAAGAACCACAAGAAACTGTGCTTTCAATCGTGGTTTCACCAGACGAACAAATTACTTGGTCATTGAACGCCAAGGAAGTTTCTGATAACTTCAACACTCAAATGATTAAGTTGAACTGGGCACCAACAGCCGAACAAAAGGCTGTTACGCCAGCACCTTACGAACGGATGCTCCACGATGCCATGGACGGCAACGGATCAAACTTTGCTGACTGGCACGGTGTTGCCACTGCCTGGAAGTTTACCGACGCCATCTCAGATGTCTACGCTGCCGACAAGGCACCGCTTGAAATCTATGAATCTGACACCATGGGTCCACAAGCCGCTGATGACCTTTTGGCCAAGAACGGCGATGCCTGGGTTTTCCGTGGCGAATAAGCTTTTCAAATTAAGAAGGTCCACTTCAGTGGGCTTTTTTTCTTTCACAAAAATTTGTTCACAAAAAAGCACTGACCTAAAGGCCAGTGCTTTTTGCTAACTCAAAACTTTTTCCATTAAAATGTCACGCTGGGCATCCGTTCCCAGCTGGAACACATGGTCGGAAAAGGGCGTAAAGCCAATTTTTTGGTAAAAAGCGAGTGCGTTTTGATTGTGTTCCCAAACGCCCAACCACACCCGACTCTTGCCAAGAACATTCGCCTGGTCAAAGGCCTGGTTCAGCAACTGCCGGCCCAAGCCAAGACGTTGAAAGGCAGCCAAGAGATAAATCCGTTCGACTTCAAGTGAACCGTCGCCCTCCTCTTCTGATTGGGCTGAGCCCCAATTGACCTTTAGATAGCCTGCCAGTTCATCATCATGAAAGACAAAATAGAACTGACTGTTTGGATTCTCCACTTCGGCCAATAGTTTATCGGTAGCATAAGCGGTATCCAAGTATTCGTTTAAATCAGCCGCTGAATTATCATCAGCAAAAGTCTCCGCAAACGTCCGACGGCTAATGTCCTGCAAAGCGGCAATATCAGCCGCCGTCACTTCTTTCATCTTTGCCATAGGCCCATTTCCCTCTTGCTGCACCCGAAAGGCTGGGTCCGATAATGCTTCTGTTTCGCGTTGGAATTCAGCCAAAAAGTTTTCCATAAAGGCAGACCGCCGCTGACCTTCTTCTTGTCCGGCCGGCGTATTCAATTGATCCGCTAATTTCAATAACTTTTCATAAAAATGGTTAACAGAAGTAGTTTGGTGGTGACGGTATTGGTCCTTCGTTTGCAGTTGCACTGGTTTAATCGCTGGGTCGTACAGTGGATGGCCCTTTTGTCCACCATAAGCAAATGTCCGAGCAATCCCAATTGCGCCCAACGCTTCCAAGCGGTCAGCATCTTGGACATACTGCCCTAATAAGGGAAGATCATAATGTTTTTTCAAGTTAGCGGAATAGGAAAGATGGGTAATTGTTTCGGCCACCAGCGCCTGGCCAATCGGTGCAATCCCCGACTGACGAAGCAAATCGTCAACTAAAATTTGCTGAGCGGCAACGTCAGCCACCACCTTATCGTCGATGGTGTCGTGAAGCAAGGCCGCTGCCTCCAGGATTACCTGGTCCTGTTTACTGATCTGACCATGATCTTCCTCATAAAGCGAGACTGCCAACCGGGCCACTTGCTTGGCGTGCAAAAAATCATGCCCAGAAGTGTCGCCCTTCAATGTTTCTCTTGCAAAGTTTCGAATCCCCGTTAAATCAATCGCCACTAGATATCCCTTCTATTCAAAAACGCCCCTTCGTTCGAATATTTAATCGGAGCAAAAACTCTTCAAATGTCCAACCGTAGAGGTAGCAAAAAGACAATAAGAGGGTCAAATCAGGACTGACCTTCCCCGCCTCATACTTAGAAACCGCACTTTGACAAATGTTCAACGCATCCGCCACCTGAACCTGTGTCAAATGGGCTTCCTTGCGTCCAACTTTGAGTTCGTGCGCAACCTTCTTTTGGAGCCAATAGCGAAAAGAAAGGTCTCTTAAAACCTTTTTCAGATCACCAGACGGTCCCCAGTTGAAATTTGTGACCATATTACGTCCTCCAATGAATGAAGAGCGTAATCAAAAAATTCCTATACTAAATTCTTGCCTCTATTGTAACGAAAAACGACCGAATTTGCACCATAGATTATCGCGCCAAGAAAACGCCGGTTCTTTGCTAATTAAAAGGCCCCGAATACTGATTTTTCAGCAATTCGGAGCACTTTTTAATAAGATTAATTTTTATAGGTAAATACCAGAAATGGGTAATCCAAGAGCCACCAAGTAAACGGCCCAACCAAAGATTAAATAACCAACCATTTCGACCGCTAATTCGTAAACAGAACGATGCCAGAAAAACGGAATCGTCTTAAAAGCTGGTAAAAAAAGAATATCAACCACGATCCAAAGAACGAAGCCAAACATCGTGCCCAGCCCATAGGTCAACCGACCATCAAAGTTAGCAGCCAAAACAAAGAAGATGGCCACCAACATCGAATAAACATAATAAACACTTAAGGAAATGACCGGGATCCTCTGATTACCAGCAACGATCAAGCTTTTTTGTGCCTCTTTTTTAGTCAAACCGAGTTGCTGTAAGAAAATCTCAATCGGCCCATTTTGGGTGGCCATTTGGCTGCGAGGAGGCAGGGTTTTCGTCCAACCGAATCGGACCATGCCGCCAAACAAACCGGCCAGGGCACCAACCCAAGCTGCATTAAAAATGGTGTTGAACATAGAACTGTTTCTCCTCAAATAATTCTTTTTAATCATAACACTTTGCCCTTAGAAAAAGCAGTGTTATAATGCAGAAAAAGACGATAGGAGTCACATTTATGCAGATTCAAGTGACAACAGAAGATGGCTACTTGCCAGACGCTTATAGCAAGTTTGCCAACGATAGCGAAAAATCAGGTCGCTACCCCATTCAATCATTTCCCTTTGAGGTGACAGACCTCCCCGCTGGCACCAAGTACCTGTCCTGGGCTTTCATTGATTTTGATTCAATTCCCGTGATGGGTTTTCCCTGGATTCATTGGCTAGCTGCCAACTACCCGGTGACTCAAGACACGGTCTCAATACCAGCGAACTTAGCCCAACTCGCTGCTAATCATGAAACAGACGTTATCAATGACGGCTTCGTCCAGGGGGAAAATTCCTCTTATTCTCGCTATATTCAAGAAAAAGATTCCAAACTCAAACAGACTTATATCGGTCCCGTACCACCAGACCATGACCACCGTTACACCCTGATGGTGATTGCTTGCAAAGAGAAATTACCCGTGAAAGCCGGATTTTTCTTAAACGAACTTCATCACTTAAAGCAAGACAATCCAGCCATCATTTTGGCTGATACAAGCGTTGATATCTTGGCCAAAGCCTAGTAGTTTTCACCAATAAGCCAACGACTGACCGAAAACGACGCTTGTTGATATCTTGGCCACAGCTTAACGAGCATCACCGTAAAAACACTTTTTAAAAGTTTAAGTTTCACATTTTTTGTCTAAGAAATGCTTAAGCTTGTCCTGGTCATTTTTTTCTTTGGTATACTTAACCCTTGGATGACACTTGCAAATCCTGATTTTTTCAGGAGTACTCGGTAAAACTTTTTCTCATAAAGCTGTCAATCAACTACTGCGTTTTTTGACAACCCGGAAACAAGTTCTATATCCTGGTATTTAAGATACAAACGGAGGATTGTCTGTTGAAAATTAAACGCGAAAATATGAAAGATTACTATACTTTCTCCTCGACTGCCGAACTAACACTGTTCTTGGGCATCGAGCGTGAAACGCTCTTTCAACGAGCTAAGATGCGCGGGATTGATTTAAACGGCACGTATACCGAAGAAGAATTAACGGCGTTAAAGCCCGCCAAAAAGTCTGCTCTTGCTGATTTAAGCATCGATAGCGAAGCTGAAATCGAAATCTTAAAAATGCGTCTGGAAATGTTGGAGTCTCAGCTTGGCTATAAGGACCGACAACTCGATGATCGCAAACAGCACATCGATACCTTAAAGTCGACCTTGGAAAAGGCTGAACAGAACCTGGAAAAAACGCAAACAACCGTTGACCAACAACAACATATTCAAATGGCAACCCTGTCACAGTTAGACAAGGTTACCTCTCGTGTCCAACGAATTGAAATGGAAGACGAGCAAAAAAAGCACTGGTGGTCTCGTAGCAAAAAAGACAAGAACAACCAGAGCAAGTAAAAATCTAGACCTAAAAGGCCAGTCGCCGATATGCTATCGGTGACTGGCCTTTTTTGCTTGATTTGTACTTCTTGTATTAAAATGGATAACTTTTCCACTGACTAAAAATCTTTTATTTTCTAAGGCTTTCTAAAAGATACTAATAATCGCTCTATAAACAATATCGATTAAAATAAAGAACAATAACAAGCCGGACGTATCGAACAAATAATTGGTCCAATTATACTGATGTGAATGAATAAAATCAATCAAACCGACTATTAAAAACTTATAAAAGACAATGATCAAAAAAATCGATACATATTGTTTCAATTTAGTTTTCAATACGTACTCCACTTTACTTTATTTTATTCCACCCTGTCCAGGTACTTTTTCGCCAGCTTCGTCATTGCTTTTTCCCAATCGCCGTTTGCCTCATCAAAATAGCGGTCCAAAAGGCGCTTTTGCTCTAGGTTAATTTGATCATTAAGGGCAAGCCCTGCTGGGGTTAACTGCAAATATTTGACGCGCTTATCCACCGTCGACCGGTGTTCCGTCACCAGGCCTTTATCCATTAAATCGCGGATGGCAACATTGGCAGCTTGCTTGGAGATGCCAATGAGGACCAAAATTTTCTTGATACTGACGTCCTCTAATGAAGAAATAATAAAGAGCATCCGGTGTTGGTTCTTGGTTAAATCGTATTGCGCAAGGTCAACCAGTGAAGCAAATTCCTGATAAGCAAAGAAGATTGTTGGTAATTTTTGATCGATTTCCAAAGGAAACCCTCCTTTTTAGGTCAATTAGGTTGACATAATTAAAAATAGGGTCTATAGTTCTTGTTATAGGTAAACTTAATTGACCTAAAAGAAAGGAAGAACTTTTATGACTGAATATACTATATCAGATTATCTCTTGGATGTAATCAAAACCATGGGTGGCGACGAGATTCTCGGTGTCCCCGGTGATTACAACCTCCAATTCCTGGACCATATCACCCATCGTAACGATATGAAATGGGTCGGCAATGCCAACGAATTGAATGCCTCTTACATGGCTGACGGCTATGCTCGTGAAAAGGGATTTGCGACCTTTGTGACAACCTTCGGTGTTGGTGAATTAAGCGCCATCAACGGTTTGTCCGGAAGCATTGCTGAACACGTTCCTGTTTTGGAAATTGTTGGTGCTCCAACAAACGGTGTACAACGCGCTGGTAAATTAGTTCATCACACCTTTGGTGACAGCAACTTCGACCGCTTCATCAAGGCTCACGAAACATTGGGTATCAAGACAACCGTCTTGGATGAAGACAATGCCATTGACCAAATCAACGAAACGTTGACTTACATTGCTAATGAAAAGAAACCTGCTTACCTTGTTTTGCCAAGTGACTTGGTCAACGCTCCCGTTAACCCTGCCGTAAAGGAAGGTATTAGCGCTTTGTTCACCACCACAAAGCAAGAAGCTCCTGCTTCAATCGCAGCAATCAAGCAGGCCACAGCCAAGGCTAGTCACCCTGTGATTGTTGTTGGACACGAAATCGATCGCTTTAACTTGGGCCAAGCTGTTCAAGACTTCTCATTAAATAACAACATCCCCATTGTTGATCTTGGCCTTGGTAAGGCAGCCGTTGATGAAAGCTTTACCAACTTCGTTGGTACTTATAACGGAACAATTTCTAACGAATCGATTAACCATTTCGTTGCCGATGCAGATGTTGTCTTTGTCTTGGGTGCTAAGTTGACCGACTCTGTTACTGGTGGCTTCACGCAGGAATTCGATGAGAGCCAAACGATCACGCTCTCCACACGCCGTGGCACAATCTTTGGTCAATCTTTGCCAGCAGACTTTGACTTTGTTGCCACTATCCAAGGCTTGGCCACAACTGATTTGAACTTGTCCTTGCCTGCCGTACAAAAGCCAGCAGAACCCGCTGCCTTGCAAGCTAGCGACCAACCTTTGACTCAAGCCTTCTATGACCGGGCCTTGCAAGACTTCATCACTGGCAACAAGACTTTGATTGCTGAACAAGGAACCTCTTTTTTCGGTTTGGCAAGCCAAAACTTGGCCAGCGGTGCTAAGTTCTTCGGTCAACCATTGTGGGGCTCAATTGGCTACGCCTTCCCAGCCGCAATTGGTGCTCAATTGGCCAACCCTGACCGCCGTGCCGTTTTGACTACCGGTGAAGGTTCACTACAATTGACTATCCAAGACTTTGGTTTGGCTTTGAAGGAACGCTTGAACCCTGTTTTGTTCATCATTGAAAACACCGGCTACACGGTTGAGCGTGTTATCCACGGTATGGACGAACCTTATAACGATGTACCAAAGTACCGTTATGACTTGATTGCTCCTGCTTTTGGTGCCAGCGACGACCAATACGACTTCATCGAAGTTTCAACTGAAGCAGAATTGATCGCTGCCATGAAGAAGGCCGACCAAGAAACTGACAAGATGGTCATCGTTCAAGCCAACATGGGTATGAAGGATGCACCTGCTCAGTTGATTGAAACTGGTATCCGCTTCGAAGCCCAAAACCATTAATATTTATTCTCCTCACCATTTCCTTTTCTGCTTACAGCTTATATAAAATCAGCCCCCCTTTGCCTCGGCAAAGGGGGTGCTTTTTGAGTGTTAGAGATACGGGCATCCCAAATTGGAGCCAGTCGCCAGCACTTAAGCAGCAATGCGGGCACAAAAAAGCCGTCCAGCAGGTTTTCCTGATTCGCAGCCCCGAAATTTATTGGTTCCAATTTCGGCGTTGTTCGTCTCATCCTGCCAAACGGCTGATTATTTTTTAATTAGTAGCAAAGAAGTGATTACGTTCTTTTTCAACGTTCTTCTTAACGGTGTTACTATACCAGAATGGCACAATCACCCGACCGACAACGTGCTCCTTGGAAACAAAACCAAAGTAACGACTATCGTTTGAAACAGCACGGTGATCACCCAAAACGAAGTAGGCGTCCTTAGGCACAACCGTCTTGCCTTGGTCTGATTTCTTCCACATTCCTGTTGAAGAAAGCGTGCCAAGCGACCAAGTCGAACCGAAACTAGCTTCCGTTCCAGTCTGTTGTTCATCTGACGAAATAAAGGACTCGTTAACCTTTTTATTGTTAACGTACAGGTCGCCATTGCGGTATTCGACCGTATCACCTGGGATACCAATCACACGCTTAACATAGTCCTTGTTGCCAGCCTGGATTCGCGGATCTTCCTTCCGAGCATCAAACACAATAACATCCCCGCGCTTGGCCTCATGGGTCTTAGTCACCAAAACCTTTTGCTCATCTAACAAGTTTGGCGCCATCGAATCACCATTGATGGTGACGACGTTCACCAAAAAAGTGGTTATGACCAAGTAAACTGCAATACCAAAAGCAATTGGAGCAATCCAATTCCAAAGAAAGCTCAAAAATTTTTTCATATTCATTTCCTTAATTGATTTTACTATTATGTAGTCCTGAACTAAAAATCAGGAGCGCACCGTATTAATCGTTATATGATAGATTTTATCACTTGTTCGCCCTTTTGTATCGAAATGATAGATACCGTGCGCCAAATGCAGGTCTTTTAAGTCCGAATCCATGTACAAATCAGGAACGATATCCGTCGGATTAGGGCCAGGAAAGGCCTTCTGCCAGTCAATAATCAGGTTGTTCTCAAAGGAAAAGGCCAGGACCCGGTAGTCCAACACGGGTGGTTGAGTGGCTTCAACCCCAGAATCAACCTCTTCTTGGACCGAGACCCAGTAATCCTTCCTGGTTAGGTTCATTTCAGCAATTTTCAACGCTAAGATCCTCCTTCCTTACTTCCGTCGTTTTGTTACTTAGTCTTTGGTAGTTGGGCCAAAATCGCATCCTCAAATGGAATGGATGGCAATGCACCAGGTTGGGCCACCGTCAAAGACGCCGCCGCCACGCCGTACTTGATAGCCCCTTCGATATTGGCAAAGGATGGCACCAGGCGTGACAAGAGGGATCCAATAAAGGTGTCACCGGCTGCCGTGGTATCGATAGCGGTCGTCTTAATCGCGTTGACCATCACTTCCTTGCCGTCGGCTGATTTGTAAAAGGCCCCCTTATCGCCAAGAGTAATCAACACGTGCTTAACACCCGCCTTGAAGAAGAAGTCTGCATTTTGAATCAAAGACTCGCGGTCCGTAACCGGAATGTTGGTTAACAACTCCGCCTCATGTTCGTTTGGAATCACCAAATCACTTTCCGCCAACAATTCCTTGGGGAAATTTTCTTGGTCGGGCACTGGTGCCGGGTTCAAAACTGTCACAGCCCCGGCTGCGTGCGCATCCTTAAAGGCTGACAGCACTGTTTCCAATGGAATTTCCAACTGGGCCAAGCAAAAGGCTGCATCCTCAAAGGCGGCCCGTTGGTCCCAAACATCCTTGGCTAAGAGCTGACCGTTGGCCCCCTCATAAACATAAATAATATTATCACCAGTGGCCTTAGACACCGTAATATAGGCCTGGCCTGTTTCGGCATCCTGGGATTCTAAAACATAGTCAAGGTTCAACCCATCCTCTTGGACTCGTCCAGCTAAATCAAAGCCAGCACCAACCTTGGTAATAAAGTTGGCTTGACCACCAGCGCGGGCCACCGCCACCGCTTGGTTGAGGCCCTTGCCTCCCATGACTTCTTCTTGGTGCTGGGGCGTTGAGAGCGTTTCCCCGCTATTGGCTAGCCGGGGCACCCGGGTGACCTTATCCAAATTAGTTGAACCGATAATTGTTGTCTTCTTGACCATGACGAAATCCTTTCGCAGCCGTCAGTTACTTCACTTTCCTTCTACTATTTTACAAGAAAAGAGCCCGTTTTTCTGCCTGCATTGCAGACTTTTCCCAATAAAAGGGTACACCCATTAAGTCGTCTTTTGTTGTCCTTGATAAATCAGCTTCGTAAACCGTTCTGATTTTGGATCATAGTGCGCCTGATAAGCATCGACAATCGTACTCTTCGTGCTTTCACCAGACTTCATCACGGTACTTTTAACCTCAATTGTCATATCGCCAGCCTTGTTCCCCTTCTGAAAGGCCTGCGATCCCTCATAAGTTGACTGAAGCTTGGTTGAATTAATCTGGCTCTGACTGTCATCATCCGGCATTACCTTATTAATCACTTTGGCATTGGTCACATCATTTTTAATAATATTTTGCTTGTTATTGGCGTATTCCTCATCGTTGGACCACTGGTAAAGATTTTTCATCAAGTCGTCCGCCTTCGTTCCCGCCGTTTTTGCCTGGCTTTGACTGAGTTTGACGCTCGGCTGCTTCTCCTGGCTGTTCCCAAAGACATGGGGCAAGACCGCCAAAGCGATAATCTCAACCACCGCTAGGATGGCTAAGATTAGGTAAATCATTTTTGCTTTTTTACTCACTGAATTCTCCTCAAATTAGCCAAAATCAGTTTGGCTAACCTTTATCTAGATTCTTCTACCATACTAACATGGTCGGCTTAGCAAGGCCATGGCTGCTCACGGGAGCAAACAAGGTCGACCGCCCAGCTGATTTTTCAGGCGAAAAGGGCAAAATGCGTGAAAGTAACAATTGGTTTAAGGGCCATTTCTGCTATAATAAAAGTAATGACTATTCCTTGCCGGTTGTTGGAGGATCAAACGTGAATGATGACAAAGTAAAAGCGGCCCAAATGGCCGTCGAGTTGATTCCCAACCAGGCGATTGTTGGCCTGGGTTCGGGATCAACGGCCTCAATCTTTATTGATTTATTGGCCAAAAAAGCCCATGAAGAACAAATGGACATTACCTGCGTAGCCACATCCGTCCAAACTTCTCAACTCGCCCTTGGTTTCGGTTTAAAAGTTGTTGATATCGATGCCGTCGACCGCATCGATGTGACCGTTGATGGGGCTGACGAAGTCGATGGCAACTTGAACGGGATTAAGGGTGGTGGTGCCGCTCTTCTTTTCGAGAAGATTGTGGCCACGAACTCAACCAAAAATATCTGGGTTGTGGACTCTTCCAAGCAGCACCTACGCTTGGGGTCTTACCGTCTTCCTGTGGAAGTGGTGAAGTTTGGTGTCCACCATGTGTTTAACTACCTTAAAACTCGTGATTTAAAGCCCGTTTATCGGCAGCAAGAGGATGGCAATTACCTGACGACTGATTCTGGTAATTACATCATTGACGTTGATATCACTGGTCAAGAGGATTTGCCCCAGTTGGCCCAGGACCTTAAGGCCTTGACCGGTGTCGTGGAACACGGTCTTTTTATCGATATTTGTGATGTCTTGTTGGTTGGTAACACCGGCCAAGCAATCTACAAAGATCAATTAACCCACTCATAATTTCAAACAGAAAGTCCGGCAAATTTGCCGGACTTTTTTGTCTCTTTTTGAAGGTAAAATCAGCTTTGAAGACCGCATCAAATTGCCTTGAATTGCTGATTTAAAAGGCCTATCATATAATTTATATTGACTCTGTTTTAAAAAGTTCATGAGAAGGATAAAGGCCATGACAACCCCCACAACACAAGCTGCCATCGAAGACACCATTCACCCCGAACGCCTCCACCACCACATGGCGATTCGCTGGGAAAAGGTAATTGAAAATGATCAAGTGCCAGCTCGTCAAGCGTCTTTGCGGGTACGGGCTTCAATTGTAGGTCGAGTTGGTCTTTTACTTCTTTCCTCTGGAACAGGTGCCTGGCGGGTCCGCGATGCCATGAACATCGTGGCCAGAGCGCTCCAAATGACTTGCTCGGCCGACATTGGTTTTACCTCCCTCACAGTCACCTGCTTTGACGGGGTGGAATCGTTTACCGAAAGCCTCTCGCTTGCCAGCTCGGGGGTTAATACCGACAAGTTGACTCAGCTCCAAGACTTTGTCCAACGCTTTGCCAGTGACTATGCCGACCAAAAGCCGGCCCTTATCCACCAGCGACTTGATGCAATTAAAAAAGAACCCGGCAACTACCAACCTTATCAATCTGGTTTAGCCGCTGGCCTGGCCTGTGCTGGCTTTATCTTTTTGCTTGGTGGCGGTTTGATTGAAATGATCTGCTGCTTTGTTGGCGCTGGATTAGGACAATTTACCCGTAAGCTCCTGGGAAAACGTCACTGGACCTCCGTCGCTACCACGGCGCTGGGCGTGGCCATCGCCTGCCTAGCTTACTTTCTATCCTTACGATTTTGGGGGCTCTTTTTAACCAATACCTCAGCCCATGAAGCCGGCTATATTGGCGCCATGCTCTTTGTCATCCCCGGCTTCCCCTATATCACGAGTATCCTCGATATCACGAAGAACGATATGCGGTCTGGATTGGAGCGTTTAACCTTTGCCCTGACGACGATTATCACGGCAACCTTTATTGGTTGGCTCCTAGCCCTCAGCTTTGGCTTCAAACCACAAAATTTCTTGCCACAAGGACTATCACTCTACCCACTAATTGCATTGCGCTTAATGGCCTCCTTTGCCGGTGTTTACGGCTTCTCGATGATGTTTAATTCTAAGCAGAAGATGGCCATCACCGCCGGCCTGATTGGCGCCGTTGCCAACACCACCCGGTTAGAGTTGGTGGACCTTGTCCACTGTCCACCAGCAGCGGCTGCCTTTATCGGTGCCTTGCTAGCCGGCCTATTGGCCTCCGTGGTAAACCGGAAATTGCGGTACCCTCGGATCACCCTAACCGTGCCATCCATCGTGATTATGGTCCCAGGACTCTACATCTATCGCGGCGTTTATAACCTCGGACTCAACAACGTGGGGACAGGTGCTGAATGGCTAACCAAAGCCCTCTTAATCATGCTCTTTCTGCCCTTCGGCCTTTTCGTAGCCCGGTTTATCCTGGATAAAAGATGGCGAATGGTGGATTAACACTTTTACTATAGCCATTGAAGAGCACAAAGGACTGACGCTGATAAAATATCAGGGCTAGTCCTTTTACTTTGTTTTAAATGTTTAATGTGGCATCACAAATTCAATCTTTATCAACCATACTTTGAAAATGTTTGACCAATTCCTAGTACACGGCCATTCTTGTAGTCCTGATACCCTTGCTCGATTTCATCATACAAAGATTGGATAATTTTATCCCGACGCTTATATTTTTCGTCGACCAAATCAGTAGGTACCTCACCGTGAGCAACCATCTTTTCCAAAACCGAATTTAAAATTGTCGCCATATCAAGGTGTTCGAAAGCCGCAATCTTTTGGGCCTTAGCGAGCAATTCATCATTTGTAAGAAAACTAAACTGCTGATTTTTTATTAACATCATCATTTCCTTTCTTGTGGATACTCAGGTATATTGGCATATCTATTATGTACTGTTTTTTAGTTAATCATGCGATTCACGGCAGGTATGTGAACCACGATTTCATTACTAAACAAATCAAAGGTATTCTTAAAAAATTACATCACTGATTTTACTTCAGTTTCTCTACTTCCACCTCGTTTGTTATATTTTTAATTGAAAAATCAGCTAATGTTGATATAGTGACTATTAAAAACGGCAACACTTTGCTTATACAGAAGAACTAAAATGGATATTTAGGAAAGACTATTTACTAAGGCGGAAGTATTGTATAACCATCATAATGTGTCACCATTTATTTATGCCCAGCATGTTGTGACAGCAATAGAAGCAGATGACGGAAACATCTACACAGGATTTTGTTTTGAGGCCACGGCCGGCGTTTTTCATCTTTGTGCAGAACGTGCTGCTGCATTTCGTATGTTCCAACACAGTGGACAAACAAAAACAAAAAAAATCATCACCTTCAGGGACAGTGCACCAGCAAATGGTAATAGCATGCCTTGTGGCGACTGCTTAGATTTCTTACTACAATTGAATAGTAAAAATAAAGCAACGCGCTTTATGATGGCCTTTAAAACTAGAGAAACTGTTGCCTTATCTGAACTGTTACCAAAGTGGCGGGGAGAAGACCGACTTGATGACATTCAATAGCAAAAGCCACTAACTTCAACCGAATTCAAAAAGACCAACTCAGAGTTGGTCTTTTGTTTATGCACACACAGTTAACGTTGAGAATGTTTATGAATGAAATTAAATAGTTTCTCGGTACGCTTTTGCCATGTATAACGCATGTCAAATTGATATTGCCGATCTAATCGTTTTAATCGAGTAACTACGTAACTTACGATAAGACTACCAACGACAACTGGAATGAATCCCCAAATCGTCAGTCGAATAACATCTGTTGCTTCAAGAAATAAAATAATTACAAAACATAAATCTGCTAACAATAATCTACGATAAATTGGTTTAAAAAATCCTTGAACATCTTTCTTCGTAAAACTATCTTTCATTTTTCCATCTTCCCTTAATAGCTCATCAAGCGATAAATCTAAAATATCGGATAGACAAATTAACAAATTAAAATCAGGATAATTTTTTCCATTTTCCCAGTGAGAAATTGTTTGCCTAGTCACAAACAGAAGGTTAGATAACGTCTGCTGTGACATTCCTTTTTGTTTTCGTACTTGCTTTAAATGTTCCCCAAACTCCATCACCCTCCCCCTTTCAATTACTGCTAATAACCTATGATTATTATGAGTTAAAAAAGCAAATAATAAAAGCAAGTACTTCTTACCCTTTCCTGGAACTACTTATTTTCAAGAAAAAACCCGCCCTTCTCAACGCTGAGAAGGGCGGGTTTTCTTACCGAAAGATATCTTATTTAAAGAGCATTGTCGCAACGGTATTCACGACAGGCACAACCACCACAAAGAGAATGGTTGATGTGGTGACGACGTTCGTGGCGTACTTCACGTCGCCATTAGCCTCATTGGCCAAAATTGGCAGAACAGCCAAAGCCGGCGTAGCAGCTTGCACTGCCAAAGTCTGAGCTTCAAGGTGTGGTAAATGGCCCAAGAAGCCGCCGGCAAAGACCAACAGTGTCAACATAACTGTCGGTGCAAAGATAAAGCGCCCAACTAAGGCAACAACCGTGTCCTTGTCAAAGTGAATGCTTTTTAAGCCAGCATCCGCTAGGACAATCCCAATGTAAATCAGGGACAATGGCGTGACCAAGTTACCAACGTAAGTCAGTGTTGACGTTGCAAAATCAGGAACTGGAATGGCCAGGAGTAAGAAGGCCAAGGCCACCAGGAACCCAATCAATGGAGCGGGCAAAAGTTTCTTCCAATTGAAAGCCCTTTGTCCTTTATCTGGGTTATCATTGGCAATAATCAAAGCACCAATGGCCCAGGTCGAAACCGTATTCATTACATAATAAACCAGGAAGTAAGATAAGGCCTGGTTACCAAAGAGGGCCACATTTAAGGGCAAGCCAATAAAGATGGTATTGGCATTAACGACAACGTTAATAAAGGTCCCTTTGCGGCCAGGACGGACCTTGAAGACATAAGCCAAAATGTAGGCAACTAAGTAGCTAATGGCAAATGAGAGGAAGGCGTAAACCAACCCTCCAGACAAGGACACTAATTTATCACGTGTCAAAAACTTTAAGACCGACACAAAAATCGATGCCGGTAAGGCGATATTGGTAATCAAACGGGAAATATTCCCGGAAAAACCGTCAGCAAACCAACCCCACTGGCGCAAAATAAAACCAAGGGCAATCATCAAGATGATTGTCACAACACTTTCAATCGAATTCAAAAATGCCATAAAAACTCCCTTCTACGGGTGGCGCCTGATTATCACAGCCCCATCCACTTCTCAGCGCTGATGTGGTCACTGATTTTCCATGAACTTCACTATTTTTAAAAAATTGTACATAAAAAAGGACTTTACGCCCTTTTCCATGTGTTGTTGCTTTGCTTTGTTTTTTTGTAAGTTAAATCTTAGTACTTAGGTTCCCACTTCAAGTCTTCGATGGCCTTCTTCACGTCGGCGATCTCTTCCTTCGTGATCTTCTGGTCAACAGCTGACTGAGCAGTGGCGATAGCAACTGTCTCTGAGAAGACAGTCAACTTTGAAACTGGTGGCAAAACGGCTGCCCCTGGCTTTGATGCATCAACAATACCACCCAATGAGTGAGCAGCGGCTGAAATCATTTCATCATTCAAAACCTTTGCAGTTGAGGCGATTGTTCCAAGACCAAGTCCTGGGTAAACCAAGGCGTTGTTAGCTTGACCGATTTCGTAAGTAACACCCTTGTATTCGATTGGGTCAACTGGAATTCCAGTCGCAATCAAGGCCTTACCATCAGTCCATTCAAGCAAGTCTTCAGCCTTTGCTTCAGCCAATTTCGTTGGGTTTGACAATGGGAAGATAACTGGACGCTCAGTGTGAGCAGCCATTTCTTGTACAATTTCCTTGGTAAAGGCACCTGGTTGAGTTGAAGTTCCAACCATGATTGTTGGGTGAATTTCCTTCACAACAGCTGCCAAGTTTGTCAAATCAGCAGCGTTTGCGAATTCTGAACGTGAGCGGGCGAATGGCTTTTGTTCAGGAGTCAAATCATCCATGTCGTCGAAGAGCAAACCTTGCTTGTCCACCATGTAGATGTGCTTGCGAGCTTCTTCTTCAGACAAACCTTCTTGCAACATTTCTTCGAACATCCGGTTGGCGATACCTGCACCGGCTGAACCTGCACCGAATGTCAAGTAAGTCTGGTCAGACAACTTTTCACCAGTGATAGTCATGGCACCCAAAGCAGCTGCCAAAGTGATGATTCCAGTTCCTTGGATGTCATCGTTAAATGTTGTAATCTTGTCCTTATACTTGTCCAAGATAACAGCGGCGTTTGAACGGCCAAAGTCTTCCCAGTGCAAGTACAAGTTAGGGAACAAGTTTTCAGCAGCTTCAACAAAGCTGTCAACAAATTCCGTATACTTTTCGCCGCGAACACGTTCGTGACGGTTACCCAAGTACATGTCGTTGTCCAACAATGATTGGTTGTTTGTTCCGTTATCCAAGACAACAGGCAAAACGTTTTCAGGGTTAACACCGGCAGCCGCCGTATAAACCATCAACTTACCAACGGCGATATCAACACCGTTCGTTCCCCAATCACCGATACCCAAGATTCCTTCGGCATCTGTGACAACAATCAACTTGATGTCACGACCATTGGCACCAGCCTTCAAGGCTGATTCCATAACGTCTGGTTCGTCGATTGACAAGTAAACAGCGTTTTGTGGATCAACAAACAATTCTGAGTAGTTTTCAATCGTGTCAGCAATCACTGGATCATAAACGATCGGCATAAACTCAACCACGTGTTGTCCGAACAAGTAGTAAAACAATGTGTGGTTTGTGTTGAAGATTTCCATCAAGAACAAGCGCTTTTCCAAATCAGAAGGCTTTGATTGGTATTGTGCGTATGCTTGTGCTGATTGTTCTTCCAAAGTTTGCACGCGGGGAGGCAAAAGACCGGCAACGCCGAGTTCCTTACGTTCTTCCATCGTGAACCCTGTTCCCTTGTTCAAGAAGGGATTATTTAAAATCTCAATTGGTGTCATGAGATAGGCTCCTTTTTTCTTTGTTTTCTAACCCGAATCAAAGTTCGAATTACTTAACGCTGTTATTCTATAACCCCAGGAAAATTATAGTCAAACAGGTGGCATACCCACACTTTTCCCTATAGTTCATGAAGGGGGGTTGACAGATTTTGCTATAATAGGAGGTAGGCTTGAATGTTAAGAACTGAATTTGGAGAAAACCTTGCGCATAACTGATTTACAATACTATTTAGCCCTCGCAACCTACCGAAACTTTTCTCAGGTTTCTGAAAAATTCGAGATTTCCCAGCCAACGGTGTCGCTTGCGATGCAGCGGTTGGAAAAAGAGCTTGGCGCCAAGCTCATTTTGCGACAGGCAGCGCATAAAAACGTGACACTGACCCACGCCGGCGAAGTTTTGCGACAACATGCTACCTTGATTGTGGAACAGTACCAGGTTGCCCAAACGGAGATCAAACGCGACAGTGAAGAATCACTTTTGATTGGTTTGCCACCCATTATTCAAGTTGCTTACTTTCCAGCCATTGCAACGGTCTTATCTGACGATTCACTCGCCCATTTGAAAACAGTTGAAGTCGGGGCCCAAGAGGCCATCGACCAGTTAAAAAATGGTGAGCTCGACGCTTCCTTTGTCGGCTATCTCGATGACATCGATCAAAGCGAATTCAATTTAATCGCCTTTGACGAGCAGCCCTTTGCTATTTTGGCTGCCGACGACTACCCCTTGGTTCAAAAAGGGTCCGTGTCATTTGAAGACATCAAAGACGAAAGATTCATCCTATTGAAAGGTAACTTCGTTCATACCCAGGCTTTCGACCAGTTGGCCCGAGCCGCCCATTTTCATGCCAACGTTTTGTTTAATTCCTCGGAACCCTACGGAATTCTAAGCCTGATTCGACAAAATCGTGGGATTGGCTTTATGGTCCACCACCCAGCGTTAACTTTCCCGGGTGTGACCGCATTGCCAATCACAGATGACGACCAGCCCATGTTTAAGGTCGGCTTTGCTTACCGAAAAGACATTGTCTTAACGGATGCGCAACAGCAGATTTTTGATGAGCTCTTGGCCGCCACCAAAATTGGACGGCCGGATCACAGAACACCCCCACTGGAGGAATGATGATGCAAAAGAAGAAAACAACCATCGTGGTCACAATCTTAGTACTGATTTTGGCTGTCGTTGGTGGATTAGTTGCTTGGCAAAGCAACAGTCAAAAAGATGACAAAAAATCTGACAAGTTAACCATTGTCGCTTCAACAAACGTCTATGCCGAATTGGCCAAGACGGTTGCAGGCGACCATGCTGATGTTTCAGCGATTATTACCAAGCAGTCCGTTTCACCGGAAGATTATGAGCCAACCAACGCAGTTGCTAAAAAGGTTGCCAAGGCGGACATCGCCTTTGGAAATGGTTTAGGCTACGATGCTTGGTTACAGAAATTAGCTAAAACATCGAAGTCAACGCAAGTGCTCTATGTTGGTAACGATATTTTGAACAAAAAGTCTGGTTCAAATCCCCACTTGTGGAATGATCCAGAAAACATGATTAAGGCCGCTCAAGGTTTGGCTGATACACTCAGCAAGAAAGATCCAAAGCACAAGGCTGATTATCAAGCCAATGCACAGGACTACGCCACAAAGCTTAAGCCAGTGACCGACAAGATTGCCGAATTGAAATCAGCAGTCGCCGGTAAGGAAGTCATGGAAACCGAGCCAGTTTACGAATACATGTTGGACGCCTTGGGTGCCAACGTGGTCGGCACTGATTTTGCCGAAGCGATTGAAGAAGGAAATGACCCTTCACCAGCCGTCTTGACGGACATCCAAAACAAGATCAAGAGCCACGAACTCGCCTTCTTGGTTTACAACACGCAAACCACAGGCGGCACTGTTGATAAGATCGTCAAGTTGGCCAAGGACAACAACATCCCAATCGTTAAGGTGACGGAAACTTCACCAGAAAAGACTTCTTACGTTGACTGGAAGCTCAGTGAATTGAAGCAAGTCCAAGAAATTGTTGCTAAGTAAAAATCAGCAAATAAAAAGAGCGAAGGACGAAATCCTTCACTCTGATGAACACCGAACAAAGCTGTTCGGTGTTTTTTTATTTGCCTAAATGAGCGCAGACCCTGTAGCTAGCGGTTATTCTGAAATCATTGGCAACACTTACCGTGTTACCAGTAGCTCTTGTCCCCGGCTGATTTCCTTGAGGACGTTGGCAACGGCCGTGCCACCAAGCGACGTCCGACGATTAACGGCGGCCTTGGAAGTCAACTCTTCATAGACATCTTCTTCGATATGGCTGTCGGCGGCCTGGAGATCTACCAACGACATTTCATTGAGTGTTTGCCCCGTTTGGATGCCCTTCAAAACTAACTCACCGACAACCGCATGCGCTTGACGGAAAGGCACACCCTTCGTGGCCAAGTAGTCAGCCAATTCGGTGGCGTTCGAGAAGTCATCCTTCGTGGCAGCTTCCATCCGGTCAGCGTGGACCGTCATCGTTGATAACATCCCCGTAAAGACCTTCACGGAGGCCAAAATGGTGTCCATTACCTCGAATGTGGCTGCCTTATCTTCCTGCATATCCTTGTTGTAAGCCAATGGCAAGCCCTTCATAACCGTCAACAATCCCATCAAGCTCCCAAAGACGTGGCCGGTCTTGCCTCGCACGAGTTCGGCAAAGTCCGCATTCTTCTTTTGGGGCATAATCGATGATCCGGTTGAGAAGTTGTCTGAAAGTTCAATGTAATTGAACTCGTAGGTCCCCCATAAAATCAGTTCCTCCGCCATCCGGGACAAATGCACCATCAAAATCGAGGCATTCGAGAGAAACTCGAGGGCAAAATCCCGATCCGAAACGGCATCCAAACTATTGTGATAGATGGCATCGAAGTCCAATTCGTCAGCGACCAGTTGACGGTCAATTGGGAAGGTCGTGCCCGCCAAGGCAGCAGCGCCCAATGGCAGCATATTCGTATGCTTTTCGTTAAATTCGAACCGTTCAAAGTCACGCTGGAACATTTCGAAGTAGGCCAAAAGGTAGTGACCATAGCTAATGGGCTGGGCGTGTTGCATGTGCGTATAGCCCGGCATAATCACATCAGCGTGCTTCTTGGCTAAGTCAAGGAGAGTCTGCTGTAATTCCGTGATAGCTTCCTTGACTGCTGGTAAGCGGTGCTTCACCCACAAATGAAAGTCCGTCGCCACCTGGTCATTCCGTGATCGACCCGTATGCAGTTTGCCCGCCACTGGACCAATTTTTTTCGTCAACAAGGACTCAATATTCAAGTGGATATCCTCATTTGCAACCGAAAATTCCACCTTGCCAGTGCCCAAATCAGCCTGAATGTCGTGCAGGCCGGCACTGATTTGCTCAGCTTCTTCAACTGAAATAATGCCTTGCTGGCCTAACATTTTCACGTGGGCCAATGAGCCCTCCGGGTCTTCTTCTGCCAACCGGTAATCAAAGCCGATTGAGGCGCCAAATTCATCGACCCATTCTGCTGCTTTGCCGGTAAACCGGCCACCCCATAATTTATCGGACATTTGATTCTCTCCTATTTCTTTTGTTCTGAATGGACGTGGTTGACTTGCTCAAAGACCATGCTTGGCAATGACCACAACTTAATGAATCCACCAGCAGCGACTTGATCAAAGCTATCAGCCGCTGTATATGTGGCTAAGTTTTTGTTGTACAGTGAGTTTTCCTCAGACTTCCGTGCAACGGCAACGGCTTGTCCCTTGTACAACTTCATCTTGACTGTCCCGTTCACAACCTGTTGTGTCTGGTCCATGAAGGCCTGTAAGGCATCAAAGAGTGGCGTAATCCACAAAGCATTGTAAATCAGGTCCGTCACCTTCTGTTCCAACAAAGGCTTGTAGTGCGCAACGTCACGCTCCAACGTCAAGTCTTCCAAGTCCTTGTGAGCAGCCATAATCACAGCTGCGGCTGGTGCTTCATAAACTTCACGAGACTTAATGCCAACCAAACGATTTTCAATCTTATCAATTCGGCCAATGCCATTGGCACCGGCAATCTGATTTAGCTTGACAATCAACTGAGCCAAGGTCATCTTTTCACCATCAAGTGCAACTGGCAAGCCTTCTTCAAAGGTCAAGTCCAAGAATATTGCTTCCTCCGGTGCATCTTCTGGTGCAACCGTCATGCCCCAAGCATCATCGGGTGCCATGTTCCAAGGATCTTCGAGAATGCCGGCTTCATTAGCACGGCCCCACAAGTTGGCATCAATTGAGTATGGTGATTGCTTACCAATTGGCACTGGAACGTTGTGGTCCTTAGCGTAATCGATTTCTTCTTCACGCGACCAGTGGAAGTCACGAATTGGGGCCTCGATAGCCAAATCAGGATCCAAGGCGTGGATGGCAGCTTCGAAACGAACCTGATCGTTTCCCTTACCAGTGGAACCGTGGGCAATAGCATCTGCCCCGTTTTCATGAGCAATCTCAACTAATTTCTTAATAATCAATGGCCGTGAAAGAGCTGAAACCAAAGGATAAGCGCCTTCATACAAGGCGTTGGCCTTGATCACTGGTGCCACGTATTCGCTGGCGAATTCTTCCTTACCATCAACAACGATTGACTGGGCTGCACCAACTTGGAGGCCCTTCTTTTGGATTTCATCCAAATCCTTACCACCTTGACCAACGTCCAAGACAACGGCGATCACTTCATAACCCTTATCAATCAGCCATGGAATGGCCACAGATGTATCTAATCCACCTGAATATGCCAATACGATTTTCTTTGTCATGTTATTTCTCCTCTATTGTTCAATCAATTTCACTTGTTTATTGGGATAACAGCTTGGGCTGCGTATGAGCCGCTAAACTACTAACCCCACTTTCTCAACGGCTCAGCCAACTGATTTAATCCACCAAAACCTTACTAATAAAGTCCTGAGTCTTTGGATTTTGTGGGTGGTCAAACAGTTCATCCGGTGTATTCTTTTCCTGGATAATGCCATCGGCCATAAACCAAATTTCATCGGCGACCTGCTTAGCGAAGTGCATTTCGTGGGTTACGACCACCATGGTCATATTACCGTCGGCCAATGACTTCATGACCTTGAGAACTTCACCGACATTTTCTGGATCCAAAGCTGAGGTTGGTTCATCAAAGAACAAAACCTTAGGCTGCATTGCCAAAGCACGGGCGATGGCCACACGTTGCTTCTGCCCACCAGACAAGCTGTTTGGGAAGGCATCGGCCTTATCGGCCAAACCAACGCTTGTCAGATATTTCATGGCCACAGCAGTCGCCTCTTCGTCGGACATGCCCTTTACTCGCATTGGTGCTAATTTCAAATTGGCCAAAACCGACATATTAGGGAAGAGGTTAAAGCTTTGGAAAACCATGCCGATTTGTTCACCCAACTTGGCCAATTCCTGGTCAGACTGTTGAGCTAAATCAACACCGTTGAAATCAACAACACCGCTGGTTGGACGTTCCAGCTGGTTAATGCAGCGGAGCAAGGTACTCTTACCTGATCCAGAAGGGCCGATGATGCAGACCACCTGGCCGGCATCAATGTCGCCGTTAATGTCTTTTAAAACTTCATTGCCACCGAAGTCTTTTTTGAGATGTTTTACAGAAATTAATGGATTAGTCATGGTTCATCTTCCCTTCTAAGTAGTTCAATCCCCGTGTCAAGATAAAGGTCATCAAGAAGTAAATCACCATGACAACCACGATTGGTGCGATACCACGATAAGTGTCAGCACGGACGATGTTCAATTCGTAGACCAAATCAGTCACACCGATAATCGAAACAATGGAACTTTCCTTGATAACTGAGATAAATTCGTTGCCCAATGCTGGCCAAATGTTCTTAAAGGCCTGTGGCAAAATCACAAAACGCATCGTGTCTTTTTGGTTCAAGCCAAGACTCTTGGCAGCTTCCTTTTGTCCCTTATCCAATGACGTAATTCCACCACGGATAATTTCAGCAACATAGGCACCTGAGTTCAAGGAAACGGCAATGATACCGGCCGTCAAGGCTGGGATGTTAATCAAAGCACCAAGACCAAAGTAAACCAAGAGGATTTGAACCATCATTGGTGTTCCCCGGACAATTTCGATGTAAGAAATTGCTGGCCAACTCAAGATTTTAAACTTTGACATCTTCATCAAGGCCAAGATAATTCCTAGGATAATTCCAAAGACAACTGAAACGAAAGCAATTAAGGTGGTGTTTAAGAAACCACTGTAGAAGTAGTGCCAGTAGCGAAGCATTGACGTGTCCACCGTGTTTTCGGACATGTTCTTACCGGCGTTCTTCAAGTAAGTCTTAATCCAGCCATGGTTCTCAATCTTATCGATTGACTTGTTGACTGCTGCTACCAATTCAGGATTTCCTTTAGCAAAGGCAATCGCTGCACCGGTTTGGTTGATATCCAACTGGTAGCCGGAATCAATCATCTTCAAATTTTTGTCGTTGGCAACATAAGCCTGGGCAACTGGCTTTTCAACTCCAACGGCTGCCACCTTGTTCGTCTTCAAGGCGAAAATCAGGTTTGGCGTCTTGTCCATTCCAACAACTGTAGCTCCTGAAATCTTTTGTTGAGCCAAGTTATATTGCAAGGTTCCGGTTTGGGCACCAATCTTGGTTCCCTGCAAGTCACTAGCATTCTTATACTTTGAAGCGTTGGTCTTACTGATCAAGAAGCTTTGACCACCGTTGTAGTAAACCTTTGAAAAATCAACGCTTTGACGACGTTCGTCGGTTGGGTTGATTCCCCCGATAGCCATGTCAACCTTGCCAGTTTGAACGGCCACCAAGACGGAACTAAAGTCCATGTTCTTGATTTCTAATTTCACGCCCAAGTCCTTAGCAATCTGCTTAACGATGTCAACGTCCATTCCAACATCCGTTGAAGTGCCGTTTTTATTCATCTGGAATTCGTATGGTGGGTAATCCGGCGAAATCGCCACCTTCATCACACCTGCTTTTTTAATTTTTTGCAAGCCGTCATCAGCATGGGCCACTTGGGTCATGCCTAATCCGGCGACAACCAAAACAGTGATCGTGATGAATGCTTGTTGCAACCACTTTGTTATCTTCTTCATCTTCTCGTCCTCTTCCCTTTTTTCCTAACCAATAAAAAAACGCCCTTTAGTCTTTCGACTAAAGGACGTTCTGCACGCGGTACCACCTTACTTATACCCAAATAGGGTATCTCTCATTATTCGATCTAAAATTCAAATCGTCAGCTCTGTAATGGGAGCACCCAGTATGGTTTTCATCGCATACAACTATTAGGTGACGTTCATCTTCGTTTGTACGTGTTTCACACCAACCAACACTTCACTGAGCTACAAAACAGAGATTACTACTTCCTAATTAACGTTTTATTATTAGTTTTTAATAATTATAGCACTGACACCTAATCTTGCAAGTGGTTTTGCACATTTTTTTCGTTTTATTCGGACTTTTTTACTTAAAAAGGCTGATTTTAAGGGGAATGATCATCTAAAAGTTATTGGTTATTTTAATTGGCAGATTACAAGTTTAATTCGAACAACCCCGAAAAACTTCTAGTGGCGTCTGGTAGTTATGTAACTTCATGGGTCGATTGTTG
>NZ_LDUY01000013.1 GCF_001038455.1 Fructobacillus sp. EFB-N1
ACCACGGTCATAAGATGATAAAATTAAATGGCTCAAAGAATTTCTCCTTTTGGTTGGTCTAATCAACTACCATTGTAAAGAAATTCTTTGGGTTTTTATTTTAAATTTTCTCGTTCGAATTAATTATAGAATCTGCCATTTTAAGAAAATAAATTGAAAATAAACACAAAAAAAGATTGTCAAATGACAATCTTTTTTGCTGCTTTTTATTATGATTTGGAATATTTTACTTTTTTTCGGCTTTTTTAGCCCAAAACTGGAAATAATCGACCCGTAACTGCCCGTTAAACAGTTTGCGCTTTTTCGTCGCTTTTTGACCAAAAACTTTTTCAAATGATAGGTCAGAAGTTAGGATATATTTCGACCAGTAAGGCAGACGACTATAAACCGCTCCCATCTGCTTATAAAGCCCTTCGGCTTCTTCAAGTTCACCGAGCCGTTGACCATATGGTGGGTTCGCCACTAAGACGCCACGCTCTTCTTCTGTTTGCCAATCACCAGCAGCCAGAGCCTCAAAGGTAATGTCTTGAGACAAACCCGCATGCTTAGCGTTTTCTTGGGCAATTTTGACCATTTTCGGATCAATATCATAACCGCGAATATTCAATGGCGTGTCGTAATCGGCTTGATCTTCGGCCTCATCACGAATCGTATCCGAAAGGCTGTGGTCAAACCAGTCCATCTTTTCAATATCAAAGTCACGGGTCAAACCTGGTGCTAAGTTGCGACCAATCAAAGCAGCTTCAATCGGAATCGTTCCAGAACCGCAGGTTGGATCGACAAAGGGTAAGTCCTTTTTCCAATTAGTTAACAGCACTAAGGCTGCCGCAAAGTTTTCTTTCAATGGCGCTGGCCCCTTTTCAACTCGGTAACCGCGCTTAAAGAGTGATGGCCCGGTTGTGTCCAAAGTCAACATGACTTCGTCCTTGGCCACCATCACTTCTAATTGTGCAAAAAAGCCAGTTTCTGGTAAACGAGTCCGAACGTGAAAGGCTTCCTGCAAGCGGGAAACAATCGCTTTTTTCGTAATTGACTGGACATCTGGCACCGAGTGCAAAGCTGATTTTTGAGACCTTCCCGCCACCGGAAATTCTGAGTCATAATTGAGGTAATCTTCCATCGGCAAAGCCTTGATGCCCTCAAAAAGCTCATCAAAGGTTGTGGCATGAAAGGAACCAATCACGATTTTCACTCGATCAGCAGTCCGGAGCCACAAATTAGCCCGTAAAATATCGGCCTGAGTCCCTTCAAAGAAGACTCGGTAGTTTTCAACCTGAACATCAAAGCCCAGGTCCTTTAATTCTTGGCCTAAGACGGACTCCAAGCCCGCCGCAACTGTTGCCATTAAACGATATTTCTTTTCCATCATTTTCCTTTTATAATATAAATACTATGATACTCAGTGAATTCTTTGCCCTAACAACTTACCTACCAAATCAAACCGAAGTGTTTGGCCAAGTCAAAGACGACCGTGACCAAATCAGGCCCCTGGCGCAATTACGCTTTTTCAACCAACAAAGCGAAGTCGCCTTTGTCGCTGGCAAAAAGCCATTAACACTTGGCCAACTGCAAACGCGGCTCAGCCAGGTCAGTCCAAAAATAAAACTGGCTTGCCTGGTCGACCAGACTGGCCCCAAACCTCTACTAGGTTTTCACCAGGATAACCTCGGTCGCTTAATTTTACAATAAAATCAACCGCTTCTCAGCTTTTGACTACGTTTTCAATGTTTTTAGAGGTCATCTAACTTAAAAGTTGGCACAATTGGCTGCTTTTTTTCAGGCTGATTTTGCCCCTGATCATTGGCCGGCCTTGCTTGATAAACCACACCACGGCGCTTTTCTTTGGCGATTTGGACCGCCTGAGGCGAGGTCAAATTATCACGTTGCCAGTTCACCAGGATGGCCTCAATATAGCGCAGACTTCGAGCATTATTAGCGACTGCTTCTTGAATCGCCAAGACCATCATGTTTGGATCAAAGTGGTCTTGGTCAAACCACTGAGCCACCGTTTGCATTTCCAGAGGAGAAAGGTTGCGACCAAATTCTCCCTGCAAAATCCGGACAACTTCTTGACGGCTTTTTTCACCAGCCGAAACAACATTATTGGCCGGCCTAAGACCCTGGCCGTGTAGCAAGCGGTCGTAAAGTGGCAAAAAATCATAGATTTCACCCTGGCGTCCTTGACCGGCAACCTTCATTAACCCACGATCAACCATCGACATCAGTCGACTAACAACCGTTTTTTCTGTGACTTTCATTATCCGAGCAACAACCTTCGGGTCGGCTTGGTCGCCCTGGTCTTGGAGGCGTTTAACCTGCAAGAAAAGGACCAAATCATCATTGTCAAAACCCAAATCCTGGTAATGCACGAGTAAAGCGTTTTCCAGGCTAGTACTCCCGGCCTGCAAGAAGGCCTGTAATTTATCGTCCATCAAACCCTCCTTATCAATCGTTACAAAAGCGCCCAAGGGTACCTTGGGCGCTTTTTGTCTGCTTTATGGACGCAAGCGGTGCGTCATCCGTGGGAATGGAATAGCTTCGCGAATATGTTCTTCGCCAGTCACGAAAGTCACCATTCGTTCTAATCCAAGGCCAAAGCCTGAGTGTGGCACAGAACCATACTTACGCAAGTCCAAGTACCAACCGTACTCATCCATGTCCAAACCTTCTTTTTCAATCTGAGCTTTCAAATAGTCGTAATCCGTATCACGTTCGGATCCACCAATAATTTCACCGTAGCCTTCTGGTGCCAACAAATCAGCGGAAATAACGACATCATCACGGTCTGGATGGCGCTTCATGTAGAAGGCCTTGATTGCCTTCGGAAAGTTGACAATAAAGACAGGCTTGTGGAAATGGTTAGCCAAGAAAGTTTCTTCAGGTGAACCAAAATCAACACCCCATTCCACGTCAAAATCGTTTTCTTGCAACAACTTGATGGCATCATCATAAGAAACGCGTGGGAATGGTAACTGCGTGTAAGAGCGCAAAAAATCCTTGTCACGGTTTAACAAGTCCAATTCCTGGTCATTTCTTTCCAAAACCTTTTCAATCAAGAAGGCAACATAGCGTTCCTGCAATTCCAAGGATTCCTCCTGGTGCATAAAAGCCATTTCAGGCTCAATCATCCAGAATTCTGTTAGGTGACGCCGTGTCTTTGACTTTTCGGCACGGAAGGCCGGTCCAAAAGTAAAGACCTTTGAAAAGGCCATAGCACCCGCTTCGGCGTACAATTGTCCGGTTTGTGACAAGTAAGCTGATTGACCAAAGTAATCGGTCTCAAACAAGTCGGTCGTTCCTTCAGGAGCCGAACCAGTCAACAAAGGAGCATCCAACTTGATAAAACCTTCCTGGTTGAAGAATTCGTAAGTGGCTGCAATCAAGGTGTTGCGAATCTTCAATGTGGCAAATGGCTTGATGTGACGCAAGTAGAGGTGGCGCTCATCAAACAAAAATTCCGTACCGTGTTCCTTGGGCGTGATTGGGTAATCATGACTTTCACCAATGACTTCTAAGCCGGTAATGCTGATTTCGTAGCCAAATGATGACCGATCATCTGCATGAATTTCGCCGGTCACATACAATGATGTTTCCTGCTTCAAATCCTTGGCCAAATTAAACAATTCCTCTGAAACGTCAGCCTTAGCGACCACGCCCTGGAAAAAAGCAGTTCCGTCACGCAATTGCAAGAAGGCCATCTTTCCGGACCCACGCTTTTGCCGTAACCAGGCACCAATTTTTACCGTTTGGCCGACGTACTTTGGTGCATCGACAATTTGGATTGTTGGAATCGTTGTTTCACTCATAAATTATTCGGGCTAATGCCCTACTCCTCACATTTTACTTATTAACTTTATTATGATAAAAATTTTGGCAGTCGTCAACTAGGACAAAAACTTACTGAACAAAAGCCAAAATACGGTTCAGAGCCTCATTAATCGTCTCTTGATCCTTAGCATATGATAGGCGCAAATAGCCCGGCATTCCAAAACCTTCACCGGCCGGAATGGCAACGTGAGCCTGCTCCAAGAGCGCAGTGGCAAAGTCAATCGTTGACTTTAGGCCCAGCTTGTCCAAAAGATCTTGATCAACCTTAAAGAAGAGGTAAAAGGCCCCTTCTGGCTTTTGTGCAACAGACAAGCCCGGAATAGCCGTTAACTTATCGTAGGTTGCATTCAACCGACTCTCAAAGGTAGTCCGCATATCTTCAACCATTTGTTGGTCGACCGTTAAGGCGGCCAAGGCAGCATACTGGCTAACGGCGGCCGGATTCGAAGTCATGTGGCCCAAAAGCTTATTCATTTCAGCAATGATTTTTTCATCGGCAATCGTCCAGCCAAGACGCCAACCGGTCATCGAATAGGATTTTGAAACCCCATCGACAATAATCAAGCGGGAGTCCTTGATTTCCTTCAAAGACAAAGCTGACGTAAACGTTTGCCCGTTATAAACCAATTGACCATAAATTTCATCAGACAAAAGGAAACTATCGTGGGCGTCGGCCCAGTCCAAAAGTGCCTGAACTTCATCTCGACTATAGACCTGGCCAGTTGGATTGGAAGGATTATTAAGAATAATCAACTTCACGGGTCCGGCAACCTCATCGAGGTCAGCTGGCGTCAACTTCATCGCTGCCGTCTTGGGCCTAACAGTGGTGGCAACCCCACCCGCCAAGCGAACCTGTTCAACGTACGAAACCCAATAGGGTTCGGGCATTACAACTTGGTCACCGGGGTTTAAGAGTACCTGCATAATCGTGTACAAAGACAACTTGGCACCGGAAGTCACCGTCACCTGGTTAGGCGACAAAACCTGCCCCGTTTTCTCGGTCATTTGTTCAGCAATTGCTTCTCTTAATGGTAAAATCCCACCGACGGGCGTGTAAAAAGAGGTTTGACCGCCTTCGATGGCTTCAATAGCCGCTTCACTAATGGCCTTGGGCGTCGTAAAATCAGGTTCCCCAACGCCAAGGTTAATCACGTCGATTCCTTCGGCCGCCATCTGCTTGGCTTTTTTAGAAACTGCGAGTGTGGCTGAGGGTTGAACAGCCTGGGTCCGCTTTGAAAAATCACTTGCTTGCAACATCATCTTCTCCCTAAATTCCATTAATTGCCCGGTAAACGGCACCGGTCTTGTAATCCATTGTCAAATAGTTCATGTCGCCATTTTGGCTTTCATAGCTGATTTCCCAGACCAAAGTTTTTTGGTAGAGCGACAAATTGGCCGAGTAAACCTTCTTTGGATTGTATTTGGCTTTGATTTGCTTTAATAAATCAGCCCGTGACAGGCCATTGCCAAAGTCAAAGGTCGTGACAGTTCCGTGCTGTCCCTTGACCAAGGCTACTTTTTGCTGGCCATCACTATCCTTACCAAGCACGGCATAAATGGTGCCGTTGCGATCATCTTCTGTGACACCATGCAGGTTCGTCAAAGATGTTTTTTGACTAACCGTTTTTTGCACGTTAGATTCAGCTCTGGCCATCGGCTGTAATGCCATGTAGGCGTAGGCATAAATGGCACCAGCCACAATCAAGAAAATTGCCACCAAGACGATAAAAAATTTAACCCAAGAAAAACGTTTGGGCCGGGCCATTCTGACTCGTAAGTTGTCGTGAACTTCCATAAAAATTCTTTCTCCGATTTGTCATAACTATTGTTCATTATAGCAAAAAAATAGCCAAGAAATTGGATAATATCCAAGCTCATGGCTATTTAATCGTTATTCTGCTGTTGAAAGTTCAGTTGCTTCCTTAGCAGCCTCGGCGTAGGCAATCACTCGCTTCATGGCCTCTTCTAATTTTTCAGTCGAAGTGGCGTAAGAAATGCGAACGTGGCCTTCACCACCGGCCCCAAAGACAGAACCAGGAATTGTTCCTACCTTGGCCTTTTCACCTAATTCATAGACAAAGGCTTCATCGTCTTGTGGCAAGAAATCAGGAATCTTAGCAAAGATGTAAAAGGCACCCTTTGGTGTTGGAGCCGTAAAGCCCGCTTCCTTCAAGCCAGCTAGGACAATATCGCGGCGCTTTTGGTAGATATCACGCATTGCCTTTGGCGCTTCCCTGGCTTCTGTTAAGGCAGCTAGAGCACCGGCCATCATTGGTCCGGGCGCTGTCGTGACAACACCGGAATGGGCCAAGCCAACCATCTTCATCAAAGCTTTTGGACCGGCAATAAAGCCAACTCGGTAACCGGTCATTGCATGTGACTTTGACAAACCACTAATCAAGATGGTTTGTTCTGGAATATAGTTCGTAATCGACTTATGTGTTTGACCATAAGTCAATTCCGCATAAATTTCATCCGACAAAACTAAGATATCCGTCTTTTTAATGGCTACAGCCAAATCTTTAAGCTCTTGTTCATCATAGGTAACACCAGTTGGGTTACCAGGGAAGTTTAAAACCAAGCCCCTTGCTTCTGGGTGCTCTTGAATTGCCTTTTCAAACATTTCTGCCGTAAACAGATAAGATGGCGCCGTGTTAATTTCAACCACCTTCAAGCCAAGGCGCAAGGCCTCAGCTTGATAGAAACAAAATGTTGGTGTTGGCACCAAGATTGTTTCACCGCGGCTAAAGAGTGCAGACAATGAATCATAGATGGCTTCTGAAGCTCCGATTGTCACCGAAATTTCACTTTCTGAATCATAGACTGGACCAGACAAACGTTCATGAACATAGTCGGAAATAGCCTGACGCAAAGCCAAAGTTCCCTGTGAAGGCGCATAATGTGAGTCATTATCATCAACCGCTTTTTTAACGGCCTCCTTGACTACATCTGGAACCGCAAAATCAGGTTCACCAAGGGTGAGCTTGATGATATCCGGAACTGCGGACAACTTGATGTCAACTGCTCGGATGGCCGCTGGCGGCACGATCTCGAACAATTGGTTATACTGCTTCGACAAACTTTCTTTGACTTGAACCATGAAAACCACTCCTATTCTATTCTAAACAAATCCTTTTACATTGCTTTGCACCATTCTACCATATTATTAAAAATAAATTAGAGGATTTTATCTAATCCAATCTCTAATCCATCAATTTCATCGACTTTTCGAATTGAACGAGCGACTCCAGTCATGAAAGACGAACGATTATTTGTGGATTGTTTAATTGTTAACGTTTCTCCATCAGAACCAAAGACAACTGTCTCCTCGGCTAAGATGCCTGGCAAACGCATGGCATGCACCGGTACTCCCTGACTTTGATCACCACGGGCCAAAGCGTCCGAATGTGGAATAGCAGGTTCTTCTTGACGAGCAGCAACAATCAAATCAGCGGTGGCCTTTGCCGTCCCAGATGGTGCATCGACCTTGTCCTCATGGTGGGCCTCGATGATTTCGGCTGCAGGCAAGTACTTAGCTGCTTGACCGGCAAACTGCATCAACAAAACCGCTGTAATTGAAAAGTTAGGAACAACCAAGGAAGATTGGTCATTTTCCAAGGCCAAGGCCCGCAATTTTTCAAAATCATCTGCTTGTAAGCCAGACGTCCCCATTACCAAGTCAAAACCATGAGTCAAGGCGTATTGGCCATTTTCAAAGGCAACAGCAGGATTAGTCACATCAACCCAAACATCAGCATTGACGTTAATGTCTGCTAAGTCGATAAAGGTTGGAACAGTGCCTTCTTGATCATCCGGCTGTTGGTCGAGCGCCCTTTTAGTCGTTAAGCGGCCAGCTAATGAAAAATCAGCTTGGTCCTCGATCAACTTTTCAATCGACTGGCCCATTTTCCCTTGGGCGCCTGCGAGAAAGACGGTTTTCATGCAACAACTCCTTGCCGGCCTAATACGGCCTCTACTTCTGCTGTTTGCTGCTCAGTCAATGGCAGCAATGGTAAACGTAACTGATTTTCAATCAAGCCTTGCTTAGCTAAGATGGCCTTTATGGGACTTGGCGATGGATGAGAGAACAAAACATTCATCCGTGGTGTTAAGAAGCGTTGGTACTGACCCGCCAAGGCTACATCACCTGCTTCAAGAGCGGCAAAGAGTGCCTGCATCTCACGACAATAGAGGTGTGATGCCACCGAAATCGTGCCCGCGCAGCCAATGGCCTTTGCCGCCAATGTTTGGCTATCTTCACCGGTGTAAACAGCAAAGCCTTCTGGCGCTTGATCAACCAAAATGGCCAAGTCATCAATTGAAGTCACTTGCTTAACCGCATTAATATTTGGATGGTGAGCCAAGAATAAGACAGAATCATTCGTCAACGAAACGCTTGATCGACCAGGAATGTTATACAACATCAATGGTACTTGGCTGGCATTGGCGATGGCCGTAAAGTGGGCAATCATGCCGTCCTGATCGGGCTTGTTGTAGTAAGGCGTAACAGCCAAAATGCCAGTCACACCCTCGATTTGGCTGGCTGTCTCAGCCAAGGCCACGGACTCTGCCGTGTTGTTTGTCCCAACGTTAGCAATAACAGGTCCCCGGCCGTTCACATACTGGGCAAAGTGACGGTACAAGGACAGGCGTTCCTCCTCCGTCAACGTAGGTGATTCACCGGTTGTACCACCGATGACAAAGCCCTGCGTTCCTTCACTCAATAACTTATCCGTTAAACGGTCCAAAGCCTCATAATCAATTTCGTCCTGACTGGTAAATGGGGTAATTAATGCGGTAATCAAATTTGCTGTCATCATCAAAAGCCATCCTCTTTCATCTTTAGCTATAGCGATTTCTTGTATTTCTTTCATCATTTTTAACCGGCAAGCTGAAAAATCAGTTTACCTGGGTGCTACTTATTGGGCCATTCGTTGTTTAAAATAGGCAACCATTGCCTGAACACCGGCGTTTAAGGCCTGCTCATCGGGGTTTAGCCGGGCATCATGGAGGCTGTGTTTGGGGTCACCAACCCCAAGCCAAAACATCGTGCCTGGGAACTTATTTAGTAGGAAGCCGAAGTCTTCGCCAGTCATTGCCGGCTGTGCTTCTGCAAAGTCAACTTCCGGATCTTCTTCCATAAAAGCCATAAAGGCTGCCGTTGTTTTTGGATCATTTTCAACCGGGTAATAACCACCCTGAATGAGCTCCAAGTTCATTTGAACACCAAAGGCAACGGCAATCCCATCCGCAATTGCGCGGACCCGTTTTTGCATCATCTCCAAGTCCGCTTGGGTAAAGGCCCGAATCGTCCCGGCTAATTTAGCTTCACCAGCAATGACGTTGCCAATCGTGCCGGCATGAAAGAATCCAATTGTCACGACCCCACCATGAATGGGGTCAACATTGCGGGAAACCACGGTTTGCACCTGGCTGACAAAGGCAGCAGCGGCAACCAAAGCGTCCTTAGCCTGCTGGGGATAGGCTGCGTGACCACCCTGGCCAACAATCTGAAGATGAATCTCCGTTGTCCCGGCAAAAAGTGTACCCTTTTTGGTTGCAATCTGACCGGCCGGCATGGCTGGCTGGTCATGCAAGGCATAAAGTTCATCTGGTTTAAAATCACCCGTGAGCGCGCCGGCTTCATACAAACGTTTACCCCCGGCCTCGGATTCTTCTGCCGGTTGAAAAATAAAAATCAGATTATCTTTAGGCTGATTTTTTGCAAAGTAAGCCAAAATTCCCAAGGCAACCGTCATATGAATATCGTGACCACAGGCATGCATCACACCGGGGTGTTTCGAAGCAAAAGGCAGGCCTGTTTCTTCCTCAATTGGTAAGGCGTCAATATCAGCCCGGTAGCCAATTGTTTTCTCCGAATTTGATCCCGCCAAGCGGACCAACAGGGCCGTTTCAACTTCTGGTACCTCTTTGATTGTTAAGAAATCACTCGCAAAGGCGGCAATTGTTTTTTTCAAATATTGTTGCGTTTGTACTTCATGCAAAGCCAACTCTGGAATGGCGTGTAAGTCGCGCCGAACCTGCGCTAAATTAATTGTTGAATCGGACATCAAAGCCTCCCTTTCATGGACCATGAAAACTTCTCTCTAATCAGCTAGGTTGCGCGGCCATCTTCCAGTCGTTTGCTAGCAAACTTTGTGTTTACAAATCGCGTAAGGCAGCAACCAAGGCCGTCTTTTGCTCTGTTTGAGCATCGATTTGCTTAATGACCTTAGCCGGTACACCAGCCACAACTGTTCTTTCAGGAACGTCTTCTGTCACGATGGCACCTGCGGCAACAACCGCTCCGGCACCAACTTGAACCCCTTCGATGACAACGGCGTTGGCGCCAACCAAAGCACCATCGCCAACACGGACAGGTTCTGCTGAAGCAGGTTCAATCACACCTGCCAAAACAGCACCGGCACCAATATGGCAGTTCTTTCCAACTTCAGCTCGGCCACCCAGAACAGCGCCCATGTCAATCATCGATCCAGCACCAATTTTGGCACCAATGTTAATCACCGCCCCCATCATAACCACGACCTGGTCATCGATTTGAACTCGGTCACGAATCAAGGCCCCTGGTTCAATGCGGGCATTCAAGTGCTGGGTGTTCAACAATGGCACCCCGGAATTACGGGCAATTAGTTCAACGTGGTAGTCAGTAATGGCTGCCTGGTTGTCATCCAAAATTGGTTGGATAACCTGCATATCACCAAATACAGTCCCAGTTTTTTCTTCAATAAAGGCTTGCACATCATTTGGCCAAGTAATTTGAGCCAAATCACCTGCTAAGGTCACCTTTGCCGGTGTCTTCTTCTTAGAAGTTGCCAAGTAATTAATAATCGCCGCTGTATCCATTTCAGTCATGTTTTTGTTTTCCTTTTCGAGTTGTTTTCTTCTTATTTAAGTCTAATTGTTTCTTTCAGTCGGGCAAGGTAGGTTAATGAAATCAACCAAACCTTGCCACTGCTGATTTTACCACTTGCCAGGTAACTGGTAAGCCCGGTCATGGCTGGTCAAATCAGCTAGGCTTTCGCCTTCTACCACCAGTTGTGAGAGGCCGTTTTCAACAAAAACCACGGCTGGCACAGGATTGCGGTTGTAGCGGGAAGCCATTGAGTACCCGTAAGCACCGGTATTCAAAACGGCGACCAAGTCGCCTGGCTCTGTTGCTGGCAATTCTTGATCTTGAATCAAGACATCCCCCGACTCACAATACTTACCCACTAAGCGGACATGTTCTGCCGGCGCTCCATGAACGTTGTTGGCCAAGACCGCCTGATAATCAGCCTGGTAAAGGGCTGGACGAATGTTATCACCCATTCCCCCATCAACGGCCAAGTAAGTCCGCACACCCGGGATATCCTTGCGAGAACCAACGGTGTACAAGCTGTAACCGGCTGGCCCTGCGATTGAACGCCCTGGCTCAATCCAAATATCCGGTTGGGTCATGCCCTTCTTAGCCGTTTGTTCCTGGACGCTCTTCAGTAAGGCCAAAACGAGGTCTTCTGGTAGGCGTGGCTTATCAGCATCCGTGTAGGCAATTCCAAAGCCACCGCCAAGGTCCAATACTTCTGGTTGGTAATCCCATGAAGCACACAGGTCAACTAATTTCTGGCCGGCTAATTCAAAGCCATCTTCCTCAAAAATTTGAGAACCGATGTGGGCTGACAAACCAAGCAGGTGCAAGCTTTCATCGCCTTCAGCGATTTCATAAGCTCGCTTAGCTTGACCAGATTCCAAATCAAAACCGAACTTGGAGTCGACTTGACCGGTTTGAATGTAATCATGAGTGTGGGCTGACACGCCAGGAACCACTCGCAAAATCACATTTTGTTGTCCCTCTCGGCCGGCCATAACCCGGTGCAAGAGGTCAAGTTCCAAGAAATTATCAACGATAATCGTACCAACCCCGGATTCAACGGCAAAGGTCAAATCAGCCAGTGACTTGTTGTTTCCGTTATAAGAAACATTGGCCATCGGGAAGCCGGCGGCCACCGCCGTGTAGATTTCACCGGCGGAAACAAGGTCCAAGTGCAAACCTTCTTCAGCAACTACCTGGTACATGGCCTGGCAAGCAAATGCTTTGGAAGCATAGGCAACGGCCCCTTTTTGACCGGATTGTTCAAAGGCCTGCTTGAAGGCGCGCATCTGCTCGCGCATGGTCAAAACATCATAAACGTACAGTGGCGTTTGGTATTCCTTAGCCAAATCAGTGGCTAACACGCCGCCAATCATGAGTTGGTCTTGGTCGTTTACTTGCAAGTGGTTTGACATAAGAATCTTTCCTTCTTCTCTCTTTTCAATCAAAATATTATTAGATGGGCTTAATCAACCAGGTACCGTGCTAAGCGGTCTTGGAAACGAATGGTGATTTCCCATGGATCGATTTCGCAATAGTGGGAAAAGTCAATCAGTGTGTTTTCCTTGTCCTGATTTTTACCAATGAAAGTCACCTTAGTTCCGACCTGAACTGGTTCTTCGAGAGCAATCATCAGTTGGTCCATGGCTAACTTGCCAACAATTGGGGCTTTCTGGCCGTTGACCAAAACCTCAAAGCCAACTGCTTCACGTGGTAGGCCATCCCCGTAGCCGATTGGCAAAGTCGCGATCCATTGGGGCTTGGTGGTTTGGTAAGTGGCACCATAGGAAACGGAGGCACCTGTTGGCAGTTGCTTAATCATGACCACCTCGGATTCGAGTGTCAAGACCGGTTCCAGGTAATTGTCAGGCTTTAATATCCCTTCGGATGGCTCAATACCATAGACCGAAGTTCCTGCTCGAATGACATCCATTGGCATCTGACCAACCCGGTATAAAGCTGCGGCCGAGTTAGCCAGGTGAACCATCGGTGGCATTGGCAAGCCATCGGTTAACTCATGCCAGGTTGCTAGCTGCCCTTCAAAGTATGTCGTGTCAACATCATCGGCCGTAGCAAAGTGAGTCATAATGCCTTGGTAAAGTAAGAAATCAGCATCTTGAACGTCATCAATAGCAGCGCTTAACTCTTCTCGGTTACGAAAACCAATCCGGCCCATGCCCGTGTCGACCGCCAAGTTAACCTGGAGCTTTGGACCGCCAAGACGCAAATTGGCTTCAGCCTGCTTCAAAGTTTCACGATCAGCAACCGTGGCAATGATTTGATAATCGGCCATTAGCTGGGCAAAATCAGGAGACGTGAGGCCCAAAACCAAGATTGGCTGACAAAAGCCGGCTTTCCGTAAGGCAATTGCCTCATCCATCACAGCAACGGCTAAGCCATCGGCACCACCTTCAACAGCAGCCTGACTCATTTCCAACAAACCAAAGCCATAAGCATTGGCCTTCACCGTCATGAAAATAAAGTTAGCGTGGCTACTCTCACGCATGACTTTTAAATTTTTGGCCACCGCTGCCTTTGAAATCAATAAACGACTTGGACGGTGATTAGCGACAACCATGTGAGCCTCCTTAGGCAATAAAAAAATCCAAACAACGGGGGTTTATCCCTGTCGTTTGGATTATTGTCTAAAAATAGTCACAAAAAAACAGTTGAATAGCTCCCCGCTGCATTTGCAGCGACAGTCCAATAGCTCTTAACTATTGGCCCAGCGAAATGGCTCTGACCCCATCAGCTTCGGCAACCGCCCCTTTCGCGAACAATGTTCGGTACTCTTGTTGGTTGCGACCTCTATTACTTATTAAGTTGCCATTAATATACATGAGATTTTTTCTCATGTCAACACTCCTGACAAAATAAATTATCTTTTTAACAAAAAAGGCAGCCGATATTGGCTGTCTTTTCTTAATTTTATGAAAGCTTTTTTTGATAAAAGTTCGCTTTTACCCGTTTGTACCGACTATTAACAGTTGCCAATCGATCCGAAAGCGCTTTAACTTGTCCCTGGTTAAAGGAAGCAAGTAAAACGGACTTTTCTTGTTTTTGAAGGGCAATCAATAGCGGTGTGAGCGTTGTCACATCAACCCAGCGGTGGGCCTGTGAAATGACGGCCACCTCCGGCACTTGTAGACTTTGCTGCCAAATCGCCGACAAGTATTCTGGTAGGACAATCAAAATTGACTGTTCTTCCTGGCTGCTTTGGCGGGCAGCCTTAATGAGGGGCGCTGAAATGTCCTGTGCATAGACAACGTAGTCATCACCATAGCGGTCCGATAACTTGTAGTACCAATGCTTCAAGGCGGCGTGGTCCTCCACAATCAGAACAAAGTGCTGAACCTTGGCCAAAACCAGCTGTTCAATCTGCTGGTCTTCATTACGGCTCGTGGTCAGTACCGTTGTCAACTGATTTTCCGTTGTCCCCTCAAATTCACTTTTCTCCGGCAACAAGGCCCCCGGAGTCTGGGCTAAAAATGTTGCTAAATCATCCGGTAAGTAAGACGAAACGACTAGGACTTTATCCACCTGCTTCAAAAAGTACTTTTGGTACAACAAATCAGCCTTGACCTCAAAAATTAGATTTTGGACGGCCGGCTCCTTTTGGATGTGCCAGGAGATGTTGGCTAAGTATTCCTGGTGCGCTGATAGCCACGAAAGCTTAGCTAATTTAGCCGTCAAATCCGCTTGCGTCAATTTGTGGTTAAAATCAGCCTTAGCAGCCAAATCAACTAAGTCCAACAAACGATTCAAAACCGCCTTGCCGGTCTTCACCAGACCGATATCTTCAGCTTGACCATCAATCTTATTGCTGGCCTCTTCCCAGTTGTGGAGTGCCACCTTCCACTGACCCTGTGTCTTCTTCGGCAAGCTAGCTGCCAAATCAGCCAAGCGGGCTACCTGGTCTTGGTAAAAGCTCAAAGGCAACGTCAGACCGAAGCCCTCTTGAATGGCAGTCAAAAGCGCAATGGGCTTTTCCAAAATGGCCACGGGCCGATCATGATACTTGCTTGCCTTTTCCAAATCCTCCGAAATGACAAAGAAGGCCGCGAAGGTCAAAAGAACCACATCCGCCTGAGCCGCCTTGTCAAAGGCTTGGATAAAGGCCGGACCCGTTTCATCAGAACGGACCGCTGCCAAGCCAGGCTGATTTTGCACACCTTTTGGCAAATCAATGAGGGCTAAATCAGGACTTTCGGCTAACCAAACCAGGACACGCGCTTGCCAAAAGACACCACCTTGGCTTCTAGCTGCCGCCAGAACCTTTTGAAACTTCTTCTCATCCAGGTAATCGCGCGGCGCATAGAGTTTCGCCACCAATAAGTTAGTCCCGGGCAGTCGCTCCTGTAATTCCGCTAGGATAGCATCCTGATGGTTCAAGAGCGTAATGTCATGGGCCAGCAGGTATGTCGCCTGTTGGCGATTTTGATAAAAGAGTGGCAATAAATACGACAACGTCTTCTTAACTTCTGGCGGTGTCGTTAACTGCCAGACCGCTCTTTGCCGTTGTTGCAAAAAGCGCTGCACCTGGTCCATCACCTGACCCTGGTCCTCTTCGACCAAGAAACCAGGACCTAAAGCGGCATCCTTATCAGCAAGCGTCTTCGGATAAGGCACGTCGTCGCCTTTTTTGTTCTGGTTTGAATCTTTGCTTCGGTTGGACGGTCGGCTTAACGTCTCTTCACGTTCGGCCAAAAATGCCGGAGCCGGGGACCGGTCTTTCATCGCCATCGCCAAGAAATCCTGGCTTTGACGCAACAGACTCCAATCCACACTCAAGAGTTCCTTCTTCGTCTTTTCAGCTAAGCTCTGGGCCTTGTGCCAAAGCGACAACATCAAATAGGCTGTTGCCTCCGCATCAGCGTTAGCCCGGTGAGCTTGAACCAGAGGCAAGTCGAGGTACTTTGTCAAATCAGACAAGCGGTAGCCTGGTGCCGTTGGGTAAAGAATCTGGGCCAGTTGAACGGTATCGATTGCCAAGAGGTCCAGCTCAGGCAAACCAACCCGGGCAAATTCGGCATTTAAATACGGGTAATCAAAGTTCACGTTATGGGCAACAAAAACCTGGTCCTTTAACAACCCGCGCAACGATGGGGCCAGTTCTTCAAAGAACGGCGCATCCCGCACATCTTTTTGGCTAATATGGGTTAATTGTTGAATTTTTTTATCGATTGTTTGCCCTGGATTCACGAATGAATCGAAGTGTTCCACAATCTTTTTATTTTTTACAAAGGTCATCCCGATTTGAATAATTCGCCCTCCCTTTTCAACGGAGGGGTTAGTAGTTTCCAAATCGACAATCACAAAGGCGGCTGATTTTTTCATCAGGACTCCTTTCTCATCATCGAGACCAAGACATATTTGGGCCAAAAACTGTCATTTTTAGACCTAAATTTCATTTTGCTCTCGTAGTTATTTTACACTACTTAGCCTAGTGCGGTACAATATTAGCAGTAATTGGAGTCTTTATATGGAAAAAAATCATGCTGGCTTTGGCCATTCGCACGCCAAAGCCATTCTTATCGGCGACCATGCCGTTGTTTACCAACAACCGGCCGTCGCCATCCCTCTTTTGAGCCTCAAAGTCACGGCAAGCGTTCAAGCGATTGCTAGTGGCCAAATGATTATTTTAGGTGAACAGGCCTTTGACCTGGCCAATCTTGGCGCTGATTTAGAAGGCTTGCGCCAGTTAATCATCGCCCTGCTAGAAAACCTGGTTGAACCTGACCAACCATTCTTATTAGAGGTACAATCGCTCATCCCCCAAGAACGAGGCTTTGGCGCTTCAGCGGCCCTAGCAACAGCCATCACACGGGCCTTCTTTGACTGGACCAGACAAGACTTAAGTCAGGACCAACTGAATTTTTATACGAATTTGGCTGAAAGTATTTCCCACGGTTCACCTTCTGGCATCGATGCTGCCACGGTCTCGGCCGTTGAACCCGTCTGGTTCCACCAGCAACAAATCGATACCTTCCAAACTAATTTGGAAGCGACCCTCGTCCTGGCGGATACCGGTGTTCGCGGTCAAACCGTTCGAGCCGTTAACATTGTTAAGGACCAGCTCAAGAAAAATTATGAACCAACTTGGGGGGCCATTAACCACCTCGGCCAGCTAGCCTTCTTAGTGAAGGAAGCCCTAGCCAATAACGATCCCAAAACGCTGGGCCAGCTCTTTACTGATGCCCACAAGGATCTGCAAATCCTTCAAGTTTCGCACCCAAAGCTAGACACCCTTGTTAATGCCGCTTTACAAGCAGACGCACTGGGCGCCAAGTTAACCGGGTCTGGCATTGGCGGTGCGATGTTTGCCCTGGCAGAAAATGACGACCAGGCGCAAAAAATTGCTGCCGCCCTCAAACAGTCCGGAGCCAAGGAAACTTGGATTCAGCCGCTCTCAGCAGCACATTAAAAATCAGCTTAGATTTTCCACCTGGCCCAACTTTGTTTTTTAAAAACAAAATACTGCAGGTGGTCCTCAAACTGATTAATCACCCAAAAATTTAAAATACTTTCACCGAGGAAAGCACTGTGACTGATAAAACAACAACTGCCAAAGCGCATACTAATATTGCCTTCATCAAATACTGGGGTAAAAAAGATAAGACGCTCAACCTCCCAACCACTTCGTCATTGTCTCTGACGCTAAATGAATTTTATACCGAGACCATGGTAACGGCAGGTACGGAAGATACCCTGTTGATTAACAACATGATGCAGGACCCAACGCGAATCCATAATTTCCTCGATTTTTTACGTGAAGAAATTGAAGACTTTGGTCCCCTCACAGTTGTTTCCAAAAATACGGTTCCGACCGCTGCAGGTCTCGCCTCTTCGGCTTCATCCTTTGCTGCCTTGACGGCCGCCGTTGCCCGTCATCAAAACTGGGATTTGTCCTTAACGGATCTATCTCGCCTAGCACGCCGGGGTTCTGGATCAGCAACTCGGTCATTTTTCCCTGGTTTTGCCGTTTGGCACGAAGGAACCGATAATCAATCCTCTTTTGCCGAAGCATTGCCAGCCACTGATTTGCCAATCGCCCTCGTGGTTTGCGAAATCACTGGAACCGTTAAAAAAGTTTCGTCTTCTGATGGGATGATGCGGGCGATGACCTCACCCAAGTACTCAGAATGGGTTGAAAAATCACATGCCCAATTTACGGCTATGCAAGAAGCCATCGCCAACCAAAACCTACAAAAAATTGGCGAACTAGCCGAAGAAAACGCCTTGGCCATGCATGAATTAAACATTACGGCCACTGACCGGCGCTTTACTTACTTTAACCAAATGACTCTCGATGTTTTGGCCTTTGTTAAGGAACTCCGTGCCGAAGGCTTCCTGGCCTACGCCACGATTGATGCCGGTCCAAACGTTAAGATTATTACTAGCCAAGACCAGGCTGAAACCATCAAAGATAAGCTTCAAGAAAAGTTCCGCAAGTTGTGCCTCCAAATCGCAACACCAGGTCCCGGTATTAGCTTTGAAGACTAAAGGACATCTGCAATGAAAACAACCACCGTCAAAGTCCCCGGCAAACTCTTTTTAGCCGGCGAATATGCTGTCACAAAACCCGGGCAACCGGCTCTTTTGGCTGCTGTTGACCGTGGTTTGACCATTCGTGTTGCAGCAACCAACCGCCTCATGCCAGGATCTTTGGTCGTTAAATCAGACACCATGCCAGAACCACTTGTTTTAACCTGGTCGGCCTTGGCCGAGTTAAACCAAGAAACAAGCGACTCCTTCTTAGGGCCCTGGTCCTTTGTCAAGGCGGCTTTGGTACTCTTCTACCAAGAACACCTAGACCTTAATCTAACGCAACACCCCGGCTTATCGTTGACGATTTCCTCGCAAATGGCGGTTGACCACAATAAGCTCGGCTTAGGATCATCGGCTGCCGTTTCGGTTGCCATCATCAAGGGTTTGGTCACATACTTTAATCAAAAAGACCACCTGCCAGCTATTTTCCGCCAAGCGGCCTTCGCCCACTACTTTATTCAGGGTTCTGGTTCCCTTGGTGATTTAGCCTCGGCTACTTTTACCGGTGTGATTTTTTATCAAGCACCCGACTGGCTAAACCAAGTAGATTCCAAAACGCTCACTCTGTCTGATTTTTCAAAGCTCGACTGGTCGAACCTCGCCATCAAACCCCTTCCTTGGCCAAAAAATTGGCAAATTGGTATCGTCGCCACTTTCCAACCTGCCTCAACAAAAAAGGCGCTCGCCAAGGGCTTTTGGCAAACTGATTTTGCCCGTCAATCAAAAGAAGCTGTGACAAAGGCGGCCTTAGCGATTGAAAACCATGATTACCATGGCTTGATGCAAGGACTCAAGAACAACCAGGACCTTTTGAAAAAGGCCCTGCCAACCGGTTACCTGACCCCCGCCCTCAGTCAATTTTTGACGCTCTTAGGGCAAAAAGGCCTCGCCGGTAAGGTTTCTGGTGCCGGCTATGGTGATAACGGCTTTGTTGTCTTTGAAAACCAAACCCAAGGGCACGGCTTTCATCAAGCTAGCCAAGGAACAGCCCTCCACCTTCTCTTACCAGGACTCTGGCAAGATTCCGTGTTACTGTGAAAGAATTTTAAGATGGCCACTACTCATTCAAACCGTAAAAACGAACACCTTTCGCTGGCAACCAAGTTTTGGCGTGACAAGGAAAACCCAGTGATTGGGCCGGGCTTTGATGCTGTCCGTTGGGTCCCGGGACCACTGAAAGACATGGCGGTTGCTGACGTCCAAACGACCACCCACATCCTTGGCGCAGACTTTGCCTGGCCCTTTTACATTGAGGCCATGACTGGCGGCTCCGTTGCTAGTACCAAGGTCAACGCTGATTTGGCCACCGTTGCTCAAAAGACGGGCTTAGCGATGGCGGTTGGTTCACAATCCGTTGCCTTAAAAGATAGCAGTCAGGTCGAATCCTACCGTGCTGTGCGGCAAAATCACCCTGAGGGATTTTTAATTGCCAACCTCGGCGCTGACCATCCCATCCAAAATGTTCAAGCAGCAATCGACATGATTGATGCCAATGCCATCGAACTTCATGTCAATTTAGGCCAAGAACTGGCCATGGCGGAAGGCGATCGGCGCTTTTACTGGCTCGATAACTTAGCCACCGTCATTGCTAAATCGCCCGTACCGGTCATCATCAAGGAAGTTGGTTTTGGCATGGGCCCCGATTTGCTCAAGCAACTGTCAGCACTCAAACCAGCAGCCATTAACGTTGGTGGTGGTAATGGAACGAGCTTTGCCCAAATTGAGCAGCGCCGTGACCGGCAAAATAAGAACCCCTTGGACTTAAGTGCCTTTGGGCTCAGCACGGTTGAATCGCTCTTAGCAGGACAAAAGGCCGCTATTGATTCACCGTTAATTGCCACAGGCGGGATTCAATCCATCAACAATGTTGTGACTGCCTTAATTTTGGGAGCGAAAACAACCTCGTCCGCTGGTCACTTCCTGCAAGTCTTAATGACAAAGAGCCCCTCAGCCCTGCAACAAGAAATCGAGAACTGGCAACAGGCCCTGCCTGAATTAATGACCCTTTTGGGCGCTACGACCGTTTTCGACCTTAGCCAAGTTCCAAGGCTGTACCGGGCAGACCTCCAAAATTTTTCTGACCAGCTTTAACAACGCTGGTCCTCTTAATTTCAATCAACAAACAAAAGAAGTTAGCCGAAAAATACTTTTCGACTAACTTCTTTTTAATTTCATCAATTGTTATGAAAAGTCTGCGTGATTAATCTTAGCTGCCAAATCAGCTAAGCTGATTTTTTCGATTTTGGGTTGGCCGATAGCGGTTAGGTAAACGACATTCAAATAACCATGACGGTTTTTCTTGTCGTTTTTAATTTTGTCCATTAAACCATCATCAGTTAATAAGGACGATGTCACGGGTAAGTCGACAGCTTCTAAGCGGTTTCGTAGCTTATCCAATACCTCATGGGTTTCGTCTTGATCAGCAAAGATTGTGCTAATCGCAATCAGCCCTAAGCTAACCGCCTCCCCATGGCGAAGGTCACCGTTTGCCAGTGACTCAACCCCATGACCGATTGTATGACCAAAATTCAATAGTTGCCGTTGGCCGCCCTCACGTTCATCCTGGCTAGTCACTTCAACCTTAAAGTTAAGCGCAAAATGAATTAACTTAGCCGCTTCTTGCAAAATGGTTGCCGGCGAATTAATTTGTAAAATCAGGGACCAAAAGTCGCCCCCAACTAAGGCTCCAGCCTTGACTATCTCACCATAACCCTCGACCAAGTCTCGCTGTGGTAACGTTTTTAGCATTTGCGGATCAATCAGAACCAAGTCTGGCTGGTAAAAAGTTCCCAGTAAATTTTTCACTTGAGCCACGTCGACTGCCGTCTTACCACCCACCGAACTATCTACCTGGGCGAGCAAGGAGGTCGGGACCTGAATAAAATCAATGCCCCGCATATAAACCGAGGCCAACAGACCGGTCAAATCGCCAACTACGCCTCCGCCGAGGGCTAACAGACTATCGGTCCGATTAAAGGACGCTGCTGCCAACTGTTGGGCCAATTTTTCTAACTGGGCTAATGACTTTGAATGTTCCCCATGAGGAACCACGGCAGTAACCACCGTAAAGCTGGCTTCCGTCAATGAATGTGTAACTTGGTCGAGGTACAGGGGACCAACATTGTCGTCCGTGATAATGGCGACTTTGCGCGGTGACCAGACTTGACGGACACGGTCGCCAAGTGTCTTTAGCAAGCCATCTTCAATTACGACATCGTAAGACTGATTTGGCATTTTCACCAGAATCATACTCATGGCTTTACCCCCGAATAATACTGTGAATGGCACGGGACTGGTTTGCCAGTTCTTCTAATTGCTTTGGCAACAATGCCTGAGGGCCATCGGAAAAAGCCTGATCTGGATGATCGTGAATTTCAATAATCAAGCCAGCTGCACCCGCTGCCACCCCGGCCAAGGCCTCAGGACCGACTAAGCTCTCGTAGCCAGCCGCATGGCTTGGGTCAACCATGACTGGGTATGGCGATAACGCCCGCAAGACGGGAACTGCGCCAACATCGAGCGTGTTGCGGGTGTATTTATTATCAAAAGTCCGGATGCCACGCTCAACCAAAATAATTTGCTGGTTGCCACCTGCTGCAATATATTCTGCAGCGTTTAAAATATCATCAATCGTGGCGGACATGCCGCGCTTCAACATCACGGGAATCTGTGTCTGACCGACCGCCTTTAGCAGTGAAAAGTTCTGCATATTACGTGCACCAATTTGGAAAATATCGGTATACTGGCCCACTAAGTCAACATGGCTTTCATCCATTACTTCAGTGACCACGTCCAAATCGAAAGCATCCGCTGCTTCGCGAAGGTATTTCAGCCCCTCTTCGCCAAGCCCCTGGAAAGAGTATGGTGACGTCCGTGGTTTAAAAGCGCCACCACGCAAAACAGTTGCCCCAGCCTTCTTAGCCGCCTCTGCCATTAAAAAGACGTGTTCCTTCGATTCAACTGAACAAGGTCCAGCCATTAACGTTAGACTCTGATGGTCAATTTGACTATGGGCTGTCTTGACGACAATGTCCTCGGGATGTAACGCCCGACTACTTTGGACAGCCTTTGGATGGTCGAGAATAATGTCTGTGACTGCTGCCCGTTCAGCCTCTGTTAAATCAGCGGTCGTTAAGCCCGTCAAAGCAATTCGTCTCCCATGAATAAAGACATCCGTTTTTTCAGCAAAACGCTCCTTTAAAGATTGAATCTTTGGGTCGGTACTTGATGCAAATTCGATAATCATCCTATTCTCCTTTAACCATACAAAAAGCCAATAAAAAAACTCTCGTGCTGGTCCCTTACCACCACGAGAGTTTGTACCGAATCCTGGTCTCGGTCCGCCATGGTAAGTAACCGTGTGCGTGACCGAGGAACATGTTGAAGCTATTGGCCACACAAAATGGAGTATCTGCTCCATTCTGTGCGAATCAAGCAGACGCTTTACCAATAGCTATAAAATCGAACCGTCGTCCGTGCTTTCAACATGTTTTTGTCCTCCGTAAATTAATTTATGCCTTTATTAAAGCACGGTATCAAATAAAAATCAAATTAATCCCTCATCTTTTTATCATTTTATACACATAAATTAGTAAATGTTCTTTTTCTGAGCATTAGCCCTGGTTGCTCACCGTGAAGACGATATGATTGACGGCCACTTGATTCATGAGTTGAACCCATGTATCGCATCACTTATTCAACTCGAGCAAAAAAGCTCCACCATTCACGGCGGAGCTACTCGATTATTGTTTTTGTGTCACTAAATCCAGCAAGCGCAAGACATCCGCTTGGTTCACCAGGCGATGTTCGGCCACGTTATAAAACATTGGTTGATAACGCGCAATTTGCTGTAAATCGTGTTGGTTCGTCGTGCTGTGCTGAACGTCACAGGCATCCTCAATTCCGGCTAACGCTGGAAAATCAGTCGCACTCATAATCGATCCCATCACGGTATCGGCTGATTCGTATTGCAAGGCCTCCAGATACTTTAAAACTTCCATTGAACCTCCTTCAGCCGTTATGCTTATTGAACGGGCTTATTCATATATTCTTCGACGTCATCCCAGTGAGAAACTTCGTCCTTCACTCCAGTGGTCTCGCTACCCTTGTGCCAGGCAAAGCTTGGGTACCAGATACTGTGCTTTTCTTGGTTAAGTGCCTTAATTTCAGCCACTTCATCGGGTGACAAAACAAAGTCATCAATTTGACTGTTGGCAATAATGCGCTCTTCGTGGGCTGACTTTGGAATCGTGATAGCCCCCATTTGGTAATCAAAACGCAAAATCACTTGAGCAACTGATTTATCATGGGCTTGCGCAATCTTTTCAACGGCTGGGTTTGAGAGTGCTTCGCCACCGCCCAATGGTCCCCAGGCTTCCATTGCCATCCCAATCCCGTTCATATAAGTGAAGAGTGATTCTTCTTGAACCAATGGATTAAATTCCATTTGGTTTACTTGTGGCATCACGGTACCAGCTTCCAGCAATTCCTGGATTTTTTCTTCGTTAAAGTTTGAAATTCCAATAGCACGAACTTTGCCTTCACGGTACAATTTTTCAACAGCGTGCCAAGTGTCGACATACTTGCCATCAACTGGCCAGTGAATCAACAATAAGTCCAAGTAAGTCAAACGCAATTGCTTCAATTGCTCCTCAAAGGCTTTCAAAGTTGTTTCATAACCTTGGTCACCGTTAAAAACCTTAGTCGTAATAAACAAGTCCTTCCGGTTCAAGCGGTTATCCTTCAAGGCCTGTTGAATTCCATAACCAACACCGGGCTGATTACCATACTGCTTAGCTGTATCAATCAATCGATAACCATTTTTAATGGCTACCTGGACGGAATCGGCGGCCTCCTTATTGGAAGACTTCCAAACGCCGAGACCGAAAACCGGCATTTCAACGCCGTTAGCGAGCTTCGTTGTTTCTTGCAAAATTGACTTTTCCATTGAACAAATCCCCTCTTTTTTACTTTTGTGACTACCTCTAGTGTAAATCAAAAGCCCCTCCAGTTTCAAACCAAAGTCAGTAATCATTACTTTATTATGCTCATATAGAATATTTTCAACCCAGTTTGGCTGTTATAATCAATGAAAAAGAAGCAGTTGCTTCAACAACCGCTTCTCTAGCAAGCCTGTAAACCGGTCGCTATCAATATTTGATTCATTTTATTTTTAATTTTCCCATGCTATAATAAAGGTATAAAAAGAAGCTGTTGCTTCAACAACCGCTTCCCTAGCAAACCCGTAAAACGGTAGCTACCTAATTTATTATTTGAAAAATAACTGTCAGGCTGCCTAAGCGAAGACAGTTATTTTTTATTGCTAATTTTTTCGATTAGCTCAATCACAATACTAATCAACTTTAGAATAAACAGTCCAAAGGCCAATAGTATCATGATGATGTCCGTAACGGGCATCTGGCCACTCCTTTCCAAGAATGTGCGTCTACAGTTATTTCACCATAAGCACCACCCCCTTTATCAGAGTAGCCACCATCTTCACTAGTTTGCTATACAAAATTATATCATAAACACTAATTTAAAGGCATTTATAGATTTTTTATTAAAAAATGTTCATTATTTTAATGGCCGAGTGTCCAACCACCATCAAGAGTCACAACCGTTCCATTCACGTAACTAGCTTGTGGGCTAGTTAAATATAAGGTCAAATCAGCGACTTCCTGTGGATTGGCCCAGCGTTGTGCCGGCGTCTGTTTGGCGACCTCTTGTGCCATCTTTCCCTCACCCGCAAAATCAGCTGCATTCATCGGCGTTTTAATCGCACCTGGGGCAATCGCGTTCGCCCTTATGCCATCTTTGGCATAATCAAAGGCCACCTGCTTCGTTAGACCAATCAGAGCATGTTTAGCCATAGTATAAGCCGCACCGCCACCACCAGCCTGCAGACCGGCAATGGATGCCATGTAAACCAGAGTACCATGTCCTTGTCGGATCATCTTTGGTAAGACGGCTTGTGTCAGGGCAATGGCCGGTTGCAGGTTGATTGACAAGACGCGATTAATGCTTGCTTGGTCCTGATTTAGTAGTGGCTGAAAGCCATCCAAAACCCCAGCAGTGTTCAAGAAGATATCAAAGGCTTCTGTTGCTGACCTGAACTGCTCTACCAGTGCATCAAGTTCCTCTTTTCGGCCCAAATCAGCCTGAATTTTAGTTAACCGAGCGTCCTCATAGTCAATTTCTTGCACATCAACCGCCACAACTTCGGCACCAGCAGCTAAATAGGTCTTCATTTGGCAAAAACCGATGCCAGAAGCGGCACCGGTTAATAATACTTTTTGATTGTGATAGTTTTGTTCAATCATTATTTTTTTAAATTAACGACCTTTGACAAGGCATAGATAACGATTCCACCAACGACCAAGGAAACCAACTCACCTGGCACTAATGAAACATAGTAAGAAAGCCAGTTAGCCAGCAATGAGGAAGATGAGTAGTCGGGAGCAAAGGCCCCGTGAGCGTGAATAGCAAAGGCAAAAGTAAATTCTGCTGCCAAAATCGCCATTCCAATCGTCAAAACAACCACCGTTGAGATGATAATCTTGATTAGTGGCTTTTCCACCTTACGAGTTAGCAGGTAAGTCAAACCAGTCATGATTACTGTACCCAATGTTCCAAAAACCCAGTCAATCCAGCCCAGGGGTGAAACCATATTGGCAATCAAGACCCCTAAGCCAAGGGCGACAACATAGCGCTTATTCCAAGCAGCTAGATGGTTCAGCCCTTCGGATAGACGCAATTGGACAGGACCAAAGCCAATGGGGGCCACTAACATCGTAATTGCCGCATAAAGGGCAGCCACGACGGCTGTTAACGTCAGGCCCAACGCCTTGGAAGTTGTTTTTTGGTTAAAATCGTTCATATTGTACTCCTAGTTTTGTTTAAGCGGGATGGTTGATGAACCGCTAATTGTTTAATTAGTGCCAACTTGCCAGCCGGTTAGCTGGTGCTTGACATGAAAAAGATTCGGTAAAATACCGAATCTAATAAAAAGTATTCTAACTGATTTATGGTAACTAAAAGCTTAGTTTTCGTCCATGAAATCCTTTAAGTGCTTTGACCGTGATGGGTGGCGCAACTTACGCAACGCCTTAGCTTCAATTTGACGAATTCGTTCACGGGTAACCCCGAAGACACGGCCAACTTCTTCCAAAGTACGTGTCCGACCGTCTTCCAAACCGAAACGCAAACGCAAAACATTTTCCTCACGGTCAGTTAACGTATCCAAGACAGACTCCAATTGATCACGAAGCATTTCATAAGCAGCAGAATCCGCTGGTGAAACGGCTTCGTTATCTTCGATGAAGTCACCCAAGTGCGAGTCGTCCTCTTCACCAATTGGCGTTTCCAATGAAACCGGTTCTTGAGCAATCTTCAAGATTTCGCGAATCTTGTCAGCAGTCAAGTCCATTTCGGCCCCAATTTCTTCAGGAAGTGGTTCACGACCCAAATCTTGTAGCAATTGACGTTGAATTCGAATTAACTTGTTAATGGTTTCAACCATGTGAACAGGCACACGGATTGTCCGGGCCTGATCGGCAATGGCACGTGTAATGGCCTGACGAATCCACCAGGTTGCATAAGTTGAAAACTTAAATCCCTTAGTGTAATCAAACTTGTCAACGGCCTTCATCAAGCCCATGTTACCTTCTTGGATCAAGTCCAAGAATTGCATACCACGACCGACATAACGCTTAGCGATTGAGACAACCAAACGCAAGTTCGCTTCTGCTAATTCTTGCTTTGCTTCTTCATCCCCAGCTTCGATTCGCTTAGACAATTCAATTTCTTCATCACCCTGCAAAAGGTTAACACGACCGATTTCCTTCAAATACATCCGGACAGGGTCGTTAATCTTAATGTCGGAAGTATCCTCAGCGTTATCCAATTCATCCTTCGATAGCTTGTTTTGCTTTGCCTGGAGAACTTCTGGTGCGGGTTCACCCTTTTCGTCAACAATGGCGATACCGGCATCTTCAACCTTTTCCATCAAACGTTCGATGTTTTCAGTATCCAGGTGGAAAGGTTCCGCAATCTTTTCAGACAATTCACGGTATTGAATTTGCTTAGCCGGCTTGTATTCCTTCAACAATTCACGAACAGCCTTATCATAGGCAGCCGACTTGATTGGGCCAGACTTCTTAGCCGGCTTTTTAACAGGTTGCTTGGCAATTTCAGCCGCCTCTTCGGGCGTCTTACCTTCAGCTAAGGCCAACAGTTCCGCTTTACGAGCCCGACCATGGTAAGCAATGTGTTGCTCATCAAGGTAAGCTTTAATTTCGGAAATTTTACTTGAACTTGAAATTTTTGCCATTATATCTCCTATTGCTGGGAATACTTTCTTCTTAGGTTAATTAACTCGGTCCCGAGTTGAATCAGGGCCATTTCATCATGCTGATTTTTAGCCAAGGCAATCTTCTTATTTAGAGCCTCAACTTGGCTTTCATAAGGAGCCTCTTCCATAATTACACGAATGTAGTCATTAACCGCATCCCGCTGAACTTCTAGTGTACCAAATTCTCGGTCGATTGCCATCATTTTTTGGTTTAAATCAGGCTTTTGAACAAAGTCCAAAAAGCCAGCTAAATCAAAACTTTGCTGTCCCTGTTTGGTATATGCTTCATAAAGCATCATTAACAGTTGGTATTCTGGATGGACAAAGGCAAAGTCGGGCAATCCCTTAACCATATTCATGGCTGCAGGTGACTTAATCATTGCCATTAAGAGCCCCTGCTCAGCTCGCTCAGTCCGTGTTAAACCGGCATTTAAATGTCCGGCTAACTCATCGGCAGAAGCCGTTGGACTAGTAGGTTCACCAAGAGCAGCTAATGATTCAAAGCCATCCGAATAATCCGGTTGCCATGAGTCATCCGACCAGCCATTCTGGTCGGTCTGGACCTTTCGCCACTGCTTCTTTGATGGCGCCTTTTGAACCACCTGTGCCGGTCGATTAGCAAGAAACTCCTGAAACTCTCGCTGGAGAGCCGTAAAGTCAGACCCATATTCTTCACTAAACTGCCGCAAAAAATAATCCTGCTCAACCGGACTTGCCACAGCCAAAATCGGCCATGCTTCCTTTAAAAAGTCGAGGTACTGGGCCTGATTTTCCAGATTTTTACCGTTTTTAGCCGCTTGAATCAAAAATTCAGTCGGTGTCAAAACGCCGTGGTCAAGGTCTTGCTTTAAGAACTCTAACCCCTGTTCACGCCGGACCTCATCAGGATCACGACCATCTGGTAAGGAAACAACCCCAATTTCAACTTGGGGGGCAACCTGACGAATTAACGGTATCGAACGCTTAGCTGCTTTTTGCCCAGCCGCATCGCCATCATAGACCAAGAGGATTTTATCTGTGATTTTACTTAAATCAGTCACATGATGTTCAGTCAAGGCCGTCCCCATTGTGGCAACGGCACCGGTCGCTCCTGCTATAGCGGCCGAAATCACATCCATAAAACCTTCAAAAATCATGGCCGGTTGACCAGCCCGAATAGCCGGTTTTGCCTGATCAAAGTTATACAGCAAGTTTCCCTTATTAAAGAAAGGCGACTCTGGTGAGTTCATATATTTAGCTGGATTGTTTGGATCAAGCGAGCGACCAGAAAAGCCCCGAACCTGACCCCTGACATCTTTAATTGGCCAGACAATTCGGTTGTTAAAGCGGTCACGGCTAATTTCACCATCCTGGTCAATAAATAATTGACTTTCTAGGAGGAGCTTGTCAGCCAAATTGTGCTCCCTGGCATAAGCCAATAACACATTGTTCGATGGAACAAACCCCAAGCCATAACGTTTGATGGTCTCGTCATCGAGCTTACGGTCATCATGCAGGTAGGCCAAAGCTTGTTCACCCGCTGTTGTATTCAACAAAATATGCGTATACAACCGCTCAGCATTTTGATATAAATCAAAAATCGCGGCAAATTGTTCCTGTCGCGCCGAAGGCTGCCCCTGGTACTTATCTAAACCAGATAAGTTGAGATTCTTAGCCAGGGATAGGACAGTTTCCGGATAGGTATAACCTTCTTTTTCCATTAAAAACGAAAAAACGGTCCCCGAGCGCCCACAGGAGAAACAATGAAAAACCTGCTTTTTATCATCAACAAAGAGTGAAGGACGGCGATCCTCATGAAATGGGCAAGACCCGTTCCATTCGCGACCGCGCTTCACTAACTGGGTATAATTTTGAATCACATCGACGATGTTGGTTTGCGACCGAACTTCATCGATTACACTTTGTGGAATCCGTTCTGCCATAAGCCTCCTTCAAACTGGTAACTACGCCAGTCCGCACTTCTACCCAATACAATGTTGTCTACTATTATAGGAAGATTTTGAGTATTTGTCAAAGTTTTTTGTTCACAAAAAGACCGGTTTAGCTACCGGCCTTCCTATCTATGACACATGGTTTACTTTGTCACTTCAGCGTTTAATTTTCTTCATTAAATCAGTGCTTACGATTAAAAATTTTCATACTTGCAAAACCAGCACCAATTAAGGCTAATAAATCTAAGAAAACTAATCGGCAAGTCTGCTGTTTGCCGGTTGCGGGCAAAACTGACTGAGACCTTGCTGTTGTAGATGATCCCGATTACGAAGTTTGCGCAGTAGTCGTTGATGCGCTTGTTTGCTGACTTGGCTGCACTGTTTGTGAGGTCGCATTCGACAAATCATTAACCTGATTTTTTTGAGTTGTCACAGCAGAAACCGCTATGCTAGCGCCAGTAGTGACTGATTCAGACGAAACTGCCGCAATTATTGTTCCAGAATTTGATTGATTATTATCCAATTGAGTTGCAGTCATTGACGCCGCTGTGGCTATTGATGCATTATTGAACGACGTTGCATTCCCAGCATTCGGTTTGTTGACCGATCCAGTAATTTCCCCTTGCTGAACATCATCAGCCCTTGCACGGTTGGCTATCATAACTGGTACCATAAACGTTATCGTGCCAAAGACTACCGTTTCGATTAGTAACGACCGCCAACTATTTTTACTAAAAAGCCCTCTAGTATCTAAACCCGAAGACATTTTCAACGAGATAAATTGATCAAACAACAACATAATAGAAAGAAATATGGTCGTTTCAATCAGGCTAATTTCTGAGCTCATTACCTTTTCCCTATTTTATGGCAATCGAGACTGATTTATCTTAGCTAAGTATTCCCTCCTTTTGTTATACAATCTAGTCTGATCACAAAAAAAAACCGTCTGCACATTACGTGAAGACGGTTAACAAAGCGTTTTTGCAAATTAATGCAAAACCGTAATCAAGAGGCCACCTAAAATCAAGATGATAGCACCACCGATTCGGTTACCCATTTGAGCAAAGGCAATCAAGCCCATCCGGTCAGAAGCTGACAACACAGCAACGTTTCCAGTTCCACCCATTGAGTTGTTAATCATACCGGCTGAAATCGCTGATTCAACTGGGTACAAGCCGAAGAGCTTACCCAAAAGACCACCTGCAATTCCAATCGTCACGACTGAAACTAAAGCACAAACAACCAACTGCCATGACAAAGTGGCAAGTAACTTGTTCATATCGACCAAAGCTAATCCGATACCAGCCAACAAAGCTTGTGTTGTTGTAGAAACGATCAGATTTCCAAACATCACGGCTGAATCTTCGTAGAACTTAGGAACTAAGTTCAAAGCCTTGGCTACAATAACTGCTAAGATCAAAAATGCGAAAGCGTTGATACTTGGTACCAAAGCGTGCAACAAAGTACCAACCATGTAGAATGACAAAGCCACCATCATTCCAACTAACATCTGTGAGTAGTTGAGGGCTGGGGCATCATCTTTCTTGTCGGCGGCCATGTCATCTGCTGATTTCAACAATTGACCTTGACCATTCATCTTTGACTTGGCAGTAAACTTAACCAACAATGATGAACCAATAATGGCCATCAAGTTTGCCAAAACAACAGCTGGGAACAATTGGTTCAAGATTGTACCGGCTGAAACATGAAGGGCTGACCCATAAATGTTTGACAATGGCACAATACCGGCTCCAATTCCACCGGCCATCATTGGGAAGGCAACGTACAATGCAGTGTGATTGAAGCCAAGGCCGAGCAACTGCCCAACAAAGCTAACCACAAAGAATGAAATAATCATTGCCCCAAAAGCTACTGGTAAGAAACGCACAGCTGATTTCAACAATAACTTACGGTCCATCTTCAAAATGGCTGATGTAATCAAAGCCACGATGTAGAACTCCAAGAAATTGACATCAGAAACAAAGGTATGAATACTTGTTACGGCTTCCTTAGGCACAATCCCTGTACCGGCTAAGATTGAACCGGCAACAACGGCGAAGGCTGACCCTCCACCAAGGTATGAACGCATGATTGGCAGGTTGTTTCCAACGTAGAAGAAAACGCCACCAAGCATAACTAAGGCAAACATCGCACCAGCGATGTTATTTGGCAACAAACGTAGGCTCAAGACAGCCACCAACAAAATGGCCATCAGGATAAAGGCAACACCGCCCATACCCGCTACTTGAAACTTGCTTTCGATTTTTGAAAAGATTCCGGTGCCTTGCGACGCCTGTGATTCTTTAGACATTATAATCTCCTTTAGCAAAGCAACTTTTTAATAATACCACTCTTTAATTCAGATTTAAATAAAAAATGCAAGTTTTTTTCACAAAAAAAGCAAACACAGTGTTTGCTTAGATTTATTGTAAATTATCAGGCGAAAACTGTGACAAAGAAGCCAGCAATCACCAGAACGATGGCACCACCGATTCGGTTTCCCATCTGCGCAAAAGCAATTAAGTTCATCCGGTTAGCGGCCGAGAGGACTGCTACGTTTCCGGTTCCACCCATCGAATTATTAACCAAACCAGCAGTGACAGCCGACTCGACTGGGTAGAGGCCAAAAACTTTGCCCAAATAACCTGCCACCAAGGCAATCGTCACGACCGAAACAATTACACAGATAGCTAACTGCCAAGTCACTGTCTCTAGTAAGGCCGACAAATCAAGCAAAGCCAAACCAACCCCAGCTAATAGAGCCTTAGTCATCGTTTGCACAATCAATTGACCAAAAAGGACGGCGGACTGTTCATAGTAAGTCGGTACCAAGTTACTGGCCTTAGCAGCAATTGCCACCAAAATCAGAAAGGCAAAAGCATTAACGCTTGGCAACAAGTGATGAAGCATCAAGCCAATCAAGTAGAAAGCCATGGCGACCATCATCCCTACTAATAACCGCTCAAATTCAATTTTAACGGGCTGTGCCTTAGTTGCCTTCATCTCACCAGTTGTCTTCAATAAATCCCCATGGCCGTTCCAGGCGGATTGCTCAGTATTTTTAACCAAGAGTCCCGCACCGATAATCGCGAGTAGATTGGATAACACAAGGGCTGGGAACAGCTGCGACAAGATTGGCCCTGCCGGCACCCCAAGAGCAGAACCATAGATAGTTGATAGTGGCACAATGCCGGCGCCTACGCCACCAGCCATAACTGGAAAGGAGATGTAGAGTGACGTATGCACGAAGCCCAATCCTAACAACTGCCCCACCAAGCCAACAACGAAAAAATTAGCAACCATGGCCAAGAAAGCAACTGGTAAAAACCGTACCGCTGATTTTAATAACAATTGTCGGTCCATCTTTAAGATGGCCGAAATAATCAACGACACAATATAAAATTCCAAAAAATTAGAGGTTGAAATAAAATTGCGCACCGTGCCAATCGCACCACTTGGTACCAGGCCTAGTCCAGCAATAATGGCTGCGCCCACTGTAGCAAAAACCGATCCACCGCCCAAATAAGACTTAAAAATTGGCAAATGGCTACCAAGATAATACAGTGCCCCACCGAAAATAACGAGTGTAAACAACGCCCCACCCATGTTATCGGGTAAGATATCCATCCAGAGGACCACAAACAACAAAAGGGTCATCAAAAGGAAGGCCGTTCCCCCTAAACCAACAATTTTCAGCTTGGCTTCGAAATTCGAAAAGAAGCTGATAGCACCTGACGGTTGTCTATCTTTCTTCATCTACATTCTCCTGCATCAATTATATTTGTTATCGTATCTATGGTCATCTTATCACAAATTTTATAAAATTAATCGATAAATTCAAAAAATACTCGATTAAATTCTTCTGGAATTTCTAAATGAGGCAAATGACCAGCATTTTGTATAACTTTTAAAGAAGAACCTTGGTTCAATAAATTTTCAAACTCATGATAATAACCGATTCTGCATAATGGTGAAGCGCCGCCGGCAACAAACAGCGTTTTCAACGTACAATCTGCTAGATTCTGGCGCCAATCCTCCAGTAAGTGATTTTTCATCAACGGATAAGCTAAATCAAAATCGAATGGATTTTTGACCTTATCTTCCTTTAGCAATTCTTTGAATTCCGGCGCGACCGGTACGGCAGTCAAACGTTGCTTAATAAAGGTTTTTGACACAGTGCCAAACGTCGACCAAGTGAGGTTGCGGATGCCAGCCGTCCAGTTCCCTTCGTTTAAGAGCTTGGGGCTTTCGTCAACGATAACCAATTGTTTCAATTTCTCTTGGCTAAATAACGACAAGTAAGCCCAAATAACCGACCCGCCCATTGAATGGCCAACAAGGGTAATTTCGTCAATTTTCAGTAATTCAAAGAGTTCATGTAAATCAGCCGCCAGGCGAGAAACCCGCAAGTTCTTAGTTGTCCGTTCCGACTGTCCGTGTGCACGCCAATCCATCGTCACGACCCGGTAACCGCGTGCCTCTAGTCCTGGAATTTGGTAAAACCATTCAGCTTGGATGCCAGAAAATCCCGACAGTAGAACCGCCACGGGACCCTCCCCCGCTCGATCTGTATAGTTAATTCGAACACCATCACTCGTTGTAAAAAAAGCCATCCCCATGTCCCTCTTCTTTTTTGATTATGATAACAAACCTGATAAGCGACCGATAAAAATAGTCAAAATCAGGTAATCCGCCGCCCCACCAATACTCAAATTTTGCTCAATCATGGTTTGATTCAACGTCGTTAAGTATTTTTGACCAGTTACTGTCTCAGCGCCGCCAAGGTCGAAAAATTCATCCACCCAGTCTTGCATTTGCTGAACAATTGCCGGCGTTTTCGCGCGTTTAATTAGCGTTGAATCTTGAATCGTCCCCGCTAGTGCCATCAAGGTATCCAAAAGGCGGTTTGTCACGGATCCTGGCCGGTCACGGAATGTTGGCAGGCCAACCTGCGCTAATGCTGGTAGACCAGCGGCAACCTCACCCCGAACACCTGTCAACTGGTAGGTCCGGTACTGGTAATGGCCAGCAGTTTCTTCTTGCTGGTCAATGCAAGTTGGACTCACCAAGTCATCATCTAAGACATTCGCACTGATTTTTTGGACGAAATTTAAGACCTCTCGAAGAGTTGTCGACCGTTTATCCTGAGTTGCCAGGCCATAGGCGGCAATTAGAATTCCTAACGTAAAAATGGCGCCCTTGTGCGTATTCACCCCATCTGTCGCCAGATACATAGCCTGCTCCGCCTTGATTCCCTCTGGGCGCAAGGCTGCTAGCAAGCCCGTTGCATCCGCTTGACTAAAGCCTTGTCCCAATTCAAAAGCTTTCTCAAAGTATGGTCTTAGTGCTACGGCTGAATCAAGAAAGGTCATTACCGTCATATCGCGGTGGGCACCTGCCGAAATTGGGTCAACCAAGCCCGGCTTTGGCGCTAAAGCCACTTCCTGCAAGCAAGCGGCAACGGCCGCATCCACAACGAAATCTCGCGACCAAGCTGGCAGGGTTAAATCAGTCACGAAATAATCTCTGTACAACTGGTTACTGGCCGCCTGAACAGCAGAAAGCAAATGGCGTCCCTCCTTAGCGCAGATCTTCGCCTCCTCATCACAAACCAGGCAGCGACGAGGAGGCAAACCTAGTTCTCGACGTGACAGCTGATAGCCCTTCGCCGAATCAGCCATCACATCACAATCAAACAAACGACCCAAAGCAAAGTCTTCTTCGAAGCGCAGCAACTCCTGCTTCCACTTTTTCAGCTTCCCGTCCAGAACCAAAAAGGCCTCAGGTCCGGTGATCCGTTGTTCATCAACATGAACCTTTTTGATAGTGGTACTGTCATTAACAGCAGCCTGCTTGATCACTTGCCAGCCAGCCATAAAAACCTGCCGAATCTTTAGGCTATTTTTAATTGGACCCGCAATATTCAACTTCACCGCCACCACGACCTGGTCAGGAAAATCAGCTTCCAATTGTTGCTGGACAGCTGACCGCCACTCGCGATTAGTTAAAACTTGGTCTAAGGTCACCGCCTGACCACCGGCAAACAATTCAAGCATCTTCTTTCCTTCCAAACTGATTTCTATTGTCTATTCTAACAAAATCCACAATCAACCACCGCGATAGAAAAGAGGGCCGGTTTCCCTGCCCTCCAATCTTGCTGTTAATCTTGTACTTCTTTGATGACGTCAATTAAAGTGCCGTCGCGATATTCGGCCAAGGCGACCACCCGGTCTTTAAAGGCCAGCGGCTTAGGTCGACCGACCAAGTTCTCCGCCCGCTTTTGCAAGTCTTCAATCGAATAGATGGGCAGACCCGGCACCTTTGCCAGGGCCTCCTTTAGATCCTGCCGCTTTGGATTAATGGCAATGCCGATTTCGGTTACCAAAACATCAATGGAATCACCCGGTGTAATCACCGTTGTAACTGCTGGAACCACCGTGGCAATCCGGCCACGAACCAAAGGAGCCGAAATAATCGTCAACTTGGCCGTTGCCGCATCCTGGTGACCACCAATTGCACCACGAATCACGCCATCGGAACCAGACATCACATTCACGTTAAAATCAATATCGATTTCCAAGGCCGAAAGGATAGCAACATCCAACTTATCAACCATGGCCCCCTTGTTAGCCGGGTCAGCATACCATGAGGCATCGATTTCTTGCTGATTTGGGCTCTCTCGCATTGAAAAAGCCGCCCCCTTGTCAAAGTCCTGGACGTCCATAATTTTGGCAACCAGGCCCTCTTTCAAGAGGTCCACCGTTGGCTTTGTAATACCACCCAGGGCAAAGGATGCCTTAATCTGCTTTTCAATCATTGACTGGCGCAGGAAGCGGGTCACGGCTAGCGCCGCCCCACCAGAACCAGTCTGGAAAGAAAAGCCATCTTGAAAGTATGGTGAGTGCGCAATCACTTCGTTGACCATCTTAGCAATTTGCATTTCCTTCGGATCCTTAGTAAAGCGGGTCGCTCCAGAGCCAATCTTATCCGGGTCACCGACTTTGTCCACCTTAACCACATAGTCAACCTCAGTTTGCTGAATGGAAGCGGGGATATTTGGATAAGGCTTTAAATCGTCCGTAATCAGGACTAATTTATCAGCATAGCGGGCATCCATCAGGGCATAGCCCAAAGACCCAAAGGCCGTTTCACCATCCATCCCATTGGCGTTACCCATCTCATCGGCGTTTGGCACACCTAAAAAGGCAACGTCGATTTGAATTTCACCGGACTCAATTGCCCGCGCCCGATTTCCGTGTGATCGGAAGATTACCGGATTCTTGAGAGCGCCGTGAGAAATCGCATCACCGAGCGTCCCCCGCATCCCAGAAGAGGTAATATTGGTGACAACGCCCTTCTCAATCGCTTCAACCACGATATCATTCATCACGTTTGTCAATGATGAAGGAGCTAACGAAAGGTTTTGATAGCCGGCATCAATGATTTCCCGCATCACCATGTTGAAGACAAAATCACCTTCCCGAAAATGGTGATGGAATGAAATCGTCATGCCATCACGGACAGTATCACGGACAACCTGTTGAATGGAGTCAACAACCTTACTAGGACCGGTTTGTGCCAGCACCTTTGGTGCTACCCTTTGAATTGTTGGATGACCAAAGTCGACTGATTGAAAACCGCCATCATGGTACTGGCTTAAAATTTCATCTGGAATTTCGCGCTGTACTTTATTCTTCAATGTTATTTCCCTCCTGATCAACAAGGTGGTTTGTCTTCGCCAAAGCCATCACTCGTTCTGCTCGTAGCACAACCGGTCGGTCAACCATCTGACCGTTAATGGCAATCACACCTGACCCCTTTTGTTGGGCAGCCTGAATGGCCATAATCACGTTTTGCGCGTTGATAATTTCCTTTTGGCTTGGTTGATAAACTTGGTTAACCAAAGGAATTTGTCTTGGATTAATCACTGATTTTCCATCGAAACCAAGCTGATGAATCAGTTTGGTTTCCCGAATAAATCCTTCCTCATCATCCAGGTTCGTAAAGACAGTATCAAAGGCAGCAATGCCCGCTGCTCGAGCAGCATGCAAAATGACATTGCGCGCATACAACAATTCTTGACCATCCGGATAGCGGTGCGTCTTCATATCGGTTGTGTAATCTTCAGCAGACAAAGCAATGCCAATCATTCGATCAGAAGCAGCCGCAATTTCGTTGGCATTGACAACACCCTTGGCCGATTCAATGGCGGCCATCAGATGAGTGGAACCGACTTCTCGGCCAAATTCTTGTTCTGCTGAAGCAACCAAGTTTTCAAGTTCTTGAACCATCTCAGCCGATTCCGTTTTTGGCAAGCGAATCACATCAATGCCAGCCTTCACCATCGCTTTAATATCATTTTGGTAAAAGGGGGTATCCAATCCGTTAATTCGAACGACTAGTTCCGCATCCCCGTAATCAAAGCGGGACAAAGCCTCATAAACAAGGTATCGGGCGGCATCTTTTTCGGCCAGTGAAACCGCATCCTCTAAATCAAACATAATTGAGTCAGCCCCGAAAATGCCGGCATCCTTGATTAACCCCGGATTATTACCAGGAACAAACATCATGGTTCGTCGTAACCGTTCACTTGCAACCATTAGAGCACCTCCCACCGTGGCTGATCAACTTGGTCCAAAGCCCGTTGGCAAACCGTGATGGCCCGCGACTTAATCACGGGATCCAAGGCTCCCTGGTCAACCACCTTAATGACGGCATTATGAATATCATAGGCAGCAAAGACGTCTTCAATCGTTGCTTGAATTTGTTCCCCAAACTGCTTGGCTACATCCGAAACCAAGTCAAATTCGAGGCCATTTGTGCCTTGACTGACCATAATTTGAACATCCGAAGATTCGAGGGTCCCCGCCAAAGCGGTTTTCTTAATTTCCATCGATTTTTTGTCCTTTCTTGATTCTTGCTTGTAAGTCGGTGAGATATTTTTCGATAAAAGAAAGGCTCGTTGCTGGCAGTATGTCAGTTACATCCTGAATTTGCCCTGTCTGAATGGCCTTGCGAACCGTTCGAGCGCTAATAACCTGCTGATTTTCTGCCGATTCCTTCATTCTTGGTATCAGCTCAACTTGAACTTCTGGTGGCAGCACTTCTTGTAACGCCTGATTATACTGATTGGTTGTCTGTGACAGTGGTTCTGTGCCAACATAGCGACTTGTGATGCCCAATGGTTTGGCAATTTGTTCCTTAAACAAAGTAGCATCGAGCCGCGTTTGGTAAGAAACCCGTTGACTGTCATCCTTCAGAAAATAAGCCGGGAAAGACAGACTGGAGACCATATAAGGGCCACCGGTTGCCACCACGACATTTACTAAGTCACTCGTCCCTTCTTGAACCAAACGCAAGCGCTCTTCAGTCGTGAACAACGATTGGTCTTCCTCAACCACAAATACATAAACAAAGTCATTTTTCTGCGCTGCCGTCTCCACCAAGTATCGGTGTCCCTTGGTGAACGGATTAGCATTTAAAACAACCGCTGCTACCTGTTTTGCTGAAGCTGGTTTTTGGGGCAATGCCGCCAAAAAACTAGCCACATTTGGTAAGCCTTTTTCTAAAATCAGACCCGCATTCGTTTTCGCCAAAGTAGTAAAACCAACATGGATAAAGCTCTGTTCGTATTGCAACTTGGTAAAAACAAATAAATGAAAAATGCCGTCTTGTGACAGCGTCGTTTCGAGTGTTGACACCAGGCGATTAAACCTAGCCCCCTTAGAAGTGCCAGCAGCCGCAACAGCTAAATATTTCAGCGTTTGACCGGCAATTGACCCCGTCCCAACCATTTGGTCTTGATCATCATAGATGGCAAAGGTTTTATCAATGGCAGCCAACTCTTGGTCTGAAAAGTTAGCAAGACCCTGACTGGTTAAAAACCGTTGCCAATCCTTTTTCGTAGCTGGGTTAGTCAAATAAATTTCTTGAATGGTTTCCACTATCGACGCCCCACCTTCTTACTTTAACTTGCTACTTTAGTGTTCTTGTTTGGCAAAAGCCAACACTGCATTTTCAACTGCCGCCACCACACCATCATCAAAGACAGCTGGCACAACTTTTTCTGCACTTGGATGCTCAACTAAGTTTGCCAGGGCTGTTGCGACATGGAGCTGCAGTTCAATCGAAACTGATTTTAAATCAGTAGCCAAAAGGCCCTTAAACAGACCTGGGAAGGCCAAAATATTGTTCACCTGGTTAGCCCACTGAGACGACCCAGTCGCAACCACGGCAGCACCGCCCGCTTTGGCTTCGTCAGGCAAAATTTCAGGTACCGGATTAGCTAAGGCCAAAACAATCGCCTTATCAGCCATTCGACGAACTTGGTCCACTGACAAAAGGTGTTCATCTGACAGACCAATAAAGACGTCTTGCTGGTCGATAACATCATCCAGGCTTTTCCCTTGACTTTGATCAACTTTCTTTGCTAAATCACGTTGGAAACGATTATAGTCCGCATCATCCGCTCGAATGACGCCGTGAATGTCGACAAGCGTTTGCTTTTTAATGCCCGCCGCTAATAAGAGCTTTGCAGTGGCTACTCCGGCAGCACCGACACCATTGATGACGATTTTCAAATCCGTCAAAGGCTTGCCAACGACCTTCGCGGCGTTAATCAAAGCCGCTAACACAACAATAGCTGTGCCGGTTTGATCATCATGGTAAACCGGAATATCAAGGGCTTCCTGCAGTTGCTGCTCGATTTCAAAAACACGTGGCGCAGCAATATCTTCCAGATGAATGCCTGCAAAGGATCGCGCAATCGTCTTTACCGTTGCCACAAACTCTTCGACCGGCGCTTGGTTCAAAGCCATCGGCAAGGCATCAACACCGGCAAACTCCTTATAAATCAGCGCCTTTCCCTCAACAATTGGTAAGCCAGCCCCAGGGCCGATATTCCCCAAACCCAAGACGGCCGAACCGTCGGTAATGACCGGCACTAATTTACCCGAAATGGTGTACTTCTTTTGATCTTCCGGGTGACGTTCGATTTGTTTGGCTAAGGCTGCCACTCCTGGTGTGTACGCCTTGGCTAAATCAGCTGCGTCCTTAATTGCAAAGGTCCCCTGAATCGTCAGGGCTCCTTGGTGGTGCTCATGAAGTGCAAAGACCTCATTCATATCTACCATATTGGCCTCCTATGTTTTTGAAGACTTGAATTAAATCCTAAATTCATTTTAAATTGTGCATTGGCGAATGTAAAGGAAAATATTTAATATTTTTACAAATAAAATGTATAATTAACTATTTTTCAATATTTAAAGTTTTTTACCATCTTTAAATTTGTCTTACTTTTAAAATATTTTACACTATGATTGTAAATATCTTGAATTTTGTAGTAGAATCAATTTAATGATTTCTTGTTTAGGCCAAAAATTGCGGCTTAAATTAAAGAAAATCAATAATAGAAGGAAAAGGATGACAATATGTCCACAACGGATCCAAATTTACTGGCGCAAATTTCTGAAGACTACTACCTAAACAAGTTGTCCTTTGGTGAAATTTCGACCAAGTACGACGTTTCCCGGTACCTTATTAATAAGTACCTGACAGAAGCCGTGAAAACCGGCGTTGTGAAAATTGAAATTGCCACCTCTGCTAACCGTAATTCACAGTTAGAGCAAGTTTTTAAGGAAAAATTTCCAAACACAAATTGCTACATTATCCAAGATGACACCACGACAAGTGCCACTGAAGATTTGATTTCAAACTACGCGGCCAATCTGGTAGTTAAGCACTTAGAAAATGGTCCTCATATCGTTGGAATGACTTGGGGTGACACGATGTACTCACTGATTGATGCCATCATGTCCAATCCCTTAGACCAGATTAAGTTTACCCAATTCGTTGGGGAAAACATGAAGTACAACTCTACAGCCGGTTCCGTTCGCATTGTTGAACGCGCTGCCAAGAAGGTTGCTGGTGAATTCTTAACGCTCCCCGCTCCCCTCTACTTAGCCGATGATGCCGTCCGTAATGGCTTGTATGAAGCAGTTTCAATCAAGCAAACCATCGACTTAGCCAAGCAAATGGATACAGTTTTGACTGGTATGGGCACAATTGCCTCGCTTGAATCCATCGCCATTTGGAACCAAAACATCAACCGCCTCTTCCCTAACGTCAAATTAGGCGAAGTTGCAGGTATGATTTACGGTCGGCCATATGACATTAACGGAAACATCTTAAACGTTGGTTCCGACAAGGTCGTTGGTTTGGATATGAATTCAATCCTCGCCACACCAAAACGAATTGGTGTCGTCCGCTCTAAGGCGAAGTCAAAAGCAGCCCTCGGCGCCCTTCGCGGTGGCTTTGTCACCGACTTGGTAATGTCAGAATCATTGGCATACCGAATTATCAACGAAGAAGCTGAATAAATTTTTAAAAAGTCTACCCCTTGATTTGGGTCCCGAAATTTAGACAAACAAATTTCGGGATTCATATCACTTCCGGCAGGCTTTTTTGTTGCACAATTATTCCGATGCACAAAAAAGGAGTGAAAACGAAATCGTTTTCACTCCTGATTTTTATGACTTTGTTTTTGTTCCAAACAGCTTTTGGCAAATTAGGCCAATCACAATACCAAAAAAGGCAAAACCAATCCAGCCAAAGCCGACACTGGCGCCAAAAATATGGGTCTGGTACCAACCGACATGAATAGTTGTTCCAACAGTATAAGAGACCAATCCACCAAGGTCCTTGGCAAAAGGTGCGTTTGACAAGCCATCAAAGACAGCTGCAATCAACGTTAAGCCCAACGCCCAGCCATAGAGAAAGCGTCCCTGACCTAGCCATGGTGACAACAAACTCAGTAGAATCAGCACAATTGCAATGGGGTACAAGAACATCAGGATTGGGGCAGTCCAAACAATCATCTTGTCGAGTCCCAGTGTTGCGACAATAAAGGCCAAAAGTGAGGCAAAAGCCAACCAACCTTTATAGGAAACCTTGGGCCAAACACGGTTTAAATCGCGGGCAAAAGATGCCGTCAGTCCCATAGCCGTAGTAAAGACGGCCAATGTACCCATGACAGCGATAAAGATTTGACCAAAACGGCCGAAATAATACAGCATCACATTGGTCAAAGCAACGGCACCGTTACTTGAGATTGGCATATGGGCCAAGGAAGTCGTGCCCAGCAAAATCAAGCCAACATAGACCACAGCCAAAACAACCATCGACAAGGTTCCAGTCTTCACAATGACAGTCGCGATTTCACCAGGCTTTCTGTAGCCTAATTTTTGAATGGAATGCACGATTGTCACCCCAAAAATCAATCCCGCCATCGCATCGACTGTATTGTAGCCTTCAATAAAGGCCGGCGCAATCGCATTTCCCTGATAGGCTGTTGTCACCGCTTGGTGAGTGGAACCCATTGGTGAGATGATGGCTAAAATAAAGATGAAAGCCAGCATGGCCAAGAAAATTGGGTTTAGGTAGCGGCCAATAATATCCAATAACTTCGTTGATTGAGTTGACGACCAATAAACGAGGATAAAGTAAATCATGGAAAAGACAATCAAACCAATTTGTTGCTGACCCTTTGGTAGCCAATTGGCAAAGAAAAACGAATAAGCAACCGTTGCCGTTCGAGGAGCCACAATGATTGGTCCCAAGCATAGCTGCAAGGCAACCAAGAAAATTGTGGCCGGCCTGTGCCCTAATGGTCGAATCAAATCAAAGACTGATTCGGACCGGGTAACCGCTAAAGCAACCAAGGCCAACAACGGCAAGATAACCGCACTCAGCAAAAAGCCAACCGTAGCAGGGCCCCATTGCGCACCTGCAATTTGTCCCAAGTGAACCGGAAAAATCAGGTTTCCGGATCCAAAGAACATTCCAAAAATCAATGAAAACAGGAGCAGAGCCTGTTTCCAACTAAGTTTTTTTCCATTAATGTTAAACTCCATTCATGGCCATCTAGCCAACCAGCATTTTTTAGATAGGTCAGATTACAAGTTTAATTCGAACAACCCCGAAAAACTTCTAGTGGCGTCTGGTAGTTATGTAACTTCATGGGTCGATTGTTG
>NZ_LDUY01000014.1 GCF_001038455.1 Fructobacillus sp. EFB-N1
CAGACGCCACTAGAAGTTTTTCGGAGTTGTTCGAATTAAACTTGTAATCTGCCAATTAAAGAACATTAGGAAATCCTATTTCCTCGGAAAGGAAGAATTTCCGGTCTTAAAAGGCATCGATTTAAACTTCGACCTTGGCGACTTCGTTTCCATCCTGGGTGAATCAGGTGGTGGTAAGTCAACACTGATGAACATCATTGGTGGGCTGGACCGTAACTTCTCTGGTGAAGTTTTAGTCAAGGGCAAGTTGCTCGACCACAAGCAAGAAAAGGAATTGGACCGTTACCGTCGAGAAACGATTGGCTACATTTACCAGTCCTATAACCTGGTTTCACACTTATCCGTCTTAGACAACGTCTTAGTTTCATTAGACATGACGACGCTAAACAAGAAGGAACGTGAAGACCGCGCCAAGGAACTCTTGCAAAAAGTTGGCTTGGAAAAGCAAATCAAAAAGTATCCAAATCAGCTGTCTGGTGGACAGAAGCAACGAGTAGCCATCGCCCGTGCCTTGGCCTCTGACCCGAAGGTCATCATTGCCGATGAGCCAACCGGTGCCTTGGATGCCGAAAATACGCTCGAAGTATTGGAATTATTAAACGACATCGCCAAAGAAGGTCGTTTGGTTATTACCGTTACCCACTCACAGGCCGTTGCCGATGCCGGTACGCGAATTGTGCGTTTGGCTGATGGCCAAATCGAGTCTGACGAGCGTCTCAAGCCAGCCTTTGAAACGGCCGATAAAGAAATGCTTGGTTCTCGTCCATTGCCTTTGATGGCTAGTATGCGAACAGCCGCTAAACACTTTAAGTACAACATCAAGCACAATTCATTGATTATCTTGGGAACTGCCATTGGTTTGTTTGCCGTGGTCTTGTTCTCAGGACTTGGAAATGGAATTTCCGGCTATATTGGTGATCAGATTGCCAAGGTAGCCAACCCACAGTCAGTCACCGTTTCTCGTTATAGTAAAGAAACTGACGGCGAATCAAGCGCTGCCACCCTTCTTGGTGGTGGCAGCACGGAAGCCTTTACTGCTGACCAAATTAAGCAAATCAAAGACACTTCCCACGTGTCAAAGGTTGAAAACTCTTATAACGCTTCCAATGTCAATACAACCTACAATGGCAAGTCAACAACCGTCACATCATTGACCAACTGGACCTCACAAAACACAACCGACTCAATCAAAGCCGGTCGCGTTCCGAAGACTAATGAAATCCTCTTAGATGAAACAACCGTGACAAAGCGTCTTGGCTTCAGTAACTACAAGGATGCCATCGGTAAGGAAGTCACTTTGACTTACCAAGTCCAAAATGGACAATCCGCTACTCCCGTGACATTCACTGCTAAGATTTCTGGTGTGACAAAGGCTAACAGCCAAGGTATCCCGCAAGCTTCTACAAGCACACGGACAATCGAAGCAGCCATGGAAAAAGCCGGCTTATCAACTGCCCCAAGCACATTGAGCTTGAAGGTTGACGATATGGACAACGTCAAGGCAACCACGAAGAAGATTGACGACATCAAGGATGGTTCTTCTAACCGCCTTTACAAGACTTCTTCTGTTATGAGCATCATTGACCAAGCTCAGACTTACGTCAACTTGGCAACTAACGTTTTGGCAACCATTGCAGGTATCTCATTGATTGTTTCAGCATTGATGATTATCGTCACGATGTACATGTCAGTTTCTGCCCGGACTAAGGAAATCGGAATTCTCCGTGCCATCGGTGAATCAAAGGGTGATATCCAATGGTTGTTCATTACTGAATCATTGATCACTGGTCTGATTTCAGCAGTCTTTGCTACTGGTTTGGCCTTCTTGGCTGAAGCTGGGGTCAACGCTGCCTTGAAGGGCACTGCTGATTACGCCTTCGTTCAAATTACTGTCGGCAATGTGACGACAGCGTTCGTCTTAGCAATCTTGATTTCATTGTTGGCCGCTATGCTGCCAGCCCGTCAAGCTTCTAAGTTGAACCCAATCGATGCATTGTCAGCTGACTAAGCTTTCATCATTGAATAGATAAATAAATAATATGAAACCTCAGAATTGAAACATAATTCTGGGGTTTTTGTTATGGGCAAATTTGGGCTACAACCCTAGACTAGTTTTATATTTTTTTATCGATTTTTCTTAATATGAATGACAAGTCAGCTAAATCATAATGACGGAATCTATTCGACCCATTAATTGATTTTCGATGTCAAAAAGCATAAAATGACATCGAAAGGAGAAAGTGACATTGAAAAATTTTGATTATCAAACACTCAATCACCTTGTTATTTCTCCAGAAATGATTAACAAAATGAATCAGATTTTTGAATTACGTGGTAAACTCACTGGCTTAAACAAAGTAAAAACACCCATTTTAGATCGTTTAGTCGAAGTTGCAAAAATTCAAAGTACAGATTCTTCTAATCGAATCGAAGGCATCTACACTAGTGATACCCGGCTGAAGCAATTAGTTGAAAAGAAAACCTCACCGCATAACCGAAGCGAGGCTGAGATTTCTGGGTACAGGGATGTTTTAGAACTTATCCATGAAAGTTACCCTTACATTCCGGTTTCTGGGAATACGATTTTAACCATACACAAACGCTTACTTAGTTTTACAGAAAGTACTTGGGGCGGTCATTTCAAAGACATCAATAATCAAATCATCACGCAATACGCTGATGGTTCAACCAAAGTCAGGTTTACTCCGCCTGCAGCTCACATGACCCCCACACTGATTGAAGAGCTCTGTACTGACTACAATGAAGCACAACAACTAAATAAATTCCCCACGATTCTCCTTTGCGGTGCCTTTATTTTTGATTTTGTTTCGATTCACCCTTTTAGAGATGGCAATGGACGCATGTCGCGCTTATTAATGCTGTTAACCCTGTATCAGTCACAATTTGATGTGGGCAAATATATCAGTATCGAAGCACTAATTGAAAAAACAAAGAATGATTACTACGAGTCTTTAGGAAATAGTTCTACAGGCTGGCATGAAAATACTAACGATTATGCGCCGTTTCTCAATTACTTTTTAAGCGTCGTACTGCAAGCATACCGTGAATTAAACGAGCGAATTACTCTTTCAGAACAAGATAAAACGTCTGCAGAAGAGCTCATTCTACAAACATTGCAGGATCAATTAAAGCCCTTGTCAAAATCCGAACTGATTTCACTTATTCCGACGTACAGTAAAAAGACGATTGAAAGAGCCTTACTGGAATTGAGAGAAGCGAATAAAATTCAGATGACTGGTGCCGGACGTTCAACAAAATATATTCTAATGGGGTAAAAATAATCGTCCAGCTTTTACCAACACCAGTTATTACTTTAAATGAACGACAAAAAAGCACCAACCGCAATCGGTTGGTGCTTTTCCATGTTCTCGTAAAACGATAATGTAAAGATTAACGCTTTGAGAATTGTGAAGCCTTACGGGCCTTCTTCAAACCTGGCTTCTTACGTTCCTTCATTCGAGCATCACGGGTCAAAAGACCAGCTTGCTTCAATGCAGAACGGAAATCTGGGTCAACAGTGAGCAAGGCACGGGCGATACCGTGACGAGTGGCTCCAGCTTGACCAGAGAAACCACCACCATTAACGTTAACCAAAACGTCATAGTTACCCAATGTATCTGTAGCGTTGAATGGTTGCAAAACAACTTCACGCAAGTTAGGGAAAGGAATGTAGTCTTCGATTGACTTGCCATTCATAGTGATGGCACCGTTACCAGGAACCAAACGGACCCGAGCAACTGAGTTCTTACGACGACCAGTTCCGGCATATTGTACTGCTGCAGTCATATTATCGGCACTCCTTTCTTAGACCAACTTGTTGATGTCAAGTACTTCAGGCTTCTGAGCAGCATGGTTGTGGTCTGCTCCAGCGTATACGTGCAAGTTCAAGCCTTGCTTACGTCCCAAAGATGTCTTAGGCAACATACCCTTGATTGACAATTCCAACAACTTTTCTGGATCATATTGACGGTAGTTACCGGCAGTACGTTCCTTCAATCCACCTGGGTGGTTTGAGTGATGGTAGTAAATCTTGTCAGTTACCTTCTTACCAGTCAACTTTACTTCACCAGCATTGATGATGATGACATTGTCACCCATATCAACGTTAGGTGTGAAAGTTGGCTTGTTCTTACCGCGCAAAATAGAAGCAACTACTGTTGACAAACGTCCCAAAACGACGTCCTTGGCATCAATAATGTACCACTTCTTTTCGATTTCGCTAGGCTTTGCTAAAAATGTTGTACGCATGGCGCGCTCCTTTGATTAGTTGTTTACATGTCAGGTCGTTCCTTACCTAACTTTTACAATAAGTTTCCGGGGCTTATCGTGAGGTAAACAATACCAACAACTATTATATCCATTAAGGCCGGCACTGTCAATTATTTTCCCGATTTTCTTGCTGGTTTTCCATCAAAAAAATCAGTTTTATTCAAGCCCATTTTCTTCAGCAAAGAGCCCAAAGAATTCTAATTTTCAACATTATGTTACAAAGTATTTAATTTAATGTGACAAATAAGTCACAGTCGTGTTATAGTACCTTTAAAGGAGGAATCCGTATGCTACATCTTAGAGATATATGGAAAACAAAACCCTTCTGGATTTTTATCGTCTTAATGAGCTTAATCGTCCTTGGTGGTAACACCGCCATTGCTTCAGTTGGGCCTAGCCCCTTACAGCAGCAACAGCAAGCCCCCACCAAGGTCGCTCAACCAAGCACACCGATTACAAATACCAATGCTAAACACATCCTGATGAAGCAGGTAGATATCGCAAAAAAACATGCTGAGTAATGTGGGTGTGCATTGGTTTACTTCTGCTATCGACAAAATCCGGATTCAATAATCGAGAACACTGGCTACCCGAACGCTGCCCAGTTTGCTAACAAAGACAAATTGGAGTCCCATACTCTTCTCCCCGTCATCTCCTTTAGTAAACCGTCGGCCTAGCCACGACCCTACTTCTCCTCAATAAACTTTTCAGTTCACTGGCAGCACTGATAAAAAAGGAGCCCCAACCGTGATTCATCGGTTGGGGCTTTTTGTTGTTTGAATTTAAAGGTAAAAAAATTACGATTAATCGCCTGGCCTTCGCTACTAACACCGTTACTGCTTGGCTGTAGGCTATCGACCCGTTAATTAAGCAAAAGCTACTACTTCAGTACCGGCATAGGCGGCTAAACGAGCAGACTTAAAGGTTAATTCCAACAACACTTCTTCTTCAGGGTGTGGGTGGTTCTTCAAGAAAACAGGGTTGGTAAAGTAAGATTGCACATCCTGCCAAGTTTTCTTGGAACGCACCATGGTCACTTGGTTGGATTCGATTCGGGCACCGTTTTCATTCAAAGGCGTCATGATAGCCACCTTGGCGTTCTGGTCCAAATCGGCAATCTTCGCCGTATCTGGTTGTGAAACCAGGTACCAAACATTGGGGCGGTCCGGATCAGCCGCAAAGCCCATAATCCGCAGGCTTGGTTGATCATCCTTGGCCGTTGCCACAAAAATCAATCCTCGAGCAGCCTGAATATATTCTTCAAATAATGTCATGTTAACCTCCGTGTGTCGACTACCATCACTTAATCAGCCAGCAAAAGTGCAAGCTGATTTTTTAAAGCGAAAAATTATCCTAACTCACAAACTATTATACACTACTTCATCCAAATATAAACCGGCTGCGGGCGCCGTGTAGCGCGCCTGCTCACGGTCCTTGGCAGCAATCAAAGCAGGAATGGCATCAACAGCCCGCCGGCCCGTGCCGATTTCCAGCAAAACGCCAACCATAATGCGAATCTGGTTATACAAGAAGGCGTTCCCCTCAAAGGTAAAGACCAGTTCGTGTTCGTCTTCTTTGACCTCGATTTCGGCCTTCGTGATGGTCCGGACGGTTGTCGCCGTCTGGTTTCCAGAGGCAGCAAAGGTGGCAAAGTCGTGTTCGCCAATCAAATCAGGCAGAGCCTGCTCAATCCGTTTCGGGTCCAAATGCCAGTGGAAGTGGCCGGTATAGCGGCGCTTAAAGGGATCGACATAGTCTTGGGTCGAAACCCGGTAGTAGTAACGCTTCTGGTGGGAAGCAAAACGGGCATGAAAGTCGTCTGAGACCTGGTCCACCTGCTTAATCAAAATGTCCCTGGGCAAAATGGTGTTTAGCCCCTTGCGGACGCCCTCACCCGGAATATTAAAAGGCAGGTCGAAGTGAACGACCTGACCATTGGCGTGAACGCCCGTATCAGTCCGTGAGGCCCCGACAACCTTAATTCGTTCAGCAGGATTCTTGCCCATCTGGTTGACGGCCTTGATTAATTCTCCCTGAACAGTACGGTGGCGTTCCACCCCATTTTTACTTTGTACTTGAAAGCCTAAAAAATCAGACCCGTCGTAAGCGACAATCGCACGATAACGCGGCATCGGCGGCTCCCTTCTTGCTAGTGTTGTTTAATTGATCCATAGTAATCCGATAAAAAGAAGGACAAACAATCCAGTGCCCAAAGCAGCCACTAAGTCTTGCTTGCTAAAGGATAAGACCCGGTACCGTGTCCGATTATCCGCAGATTCAAAACCGCGAACTTCCATGGCATTGGCTAAGTCTAACGCCCGTTGCAAGGCCCCGATAAAGAGCGGAATCAACAGGGGTAAAACGGCCTTCGACCGCTTGATGAGTGACCCGGTGGACAGTGACATCCCCCGCGACTTTTGCGCCTTCATCACCTTATCCGTTTCCAGCATCAGCAATGGCACAAAACGCAAAGCAATCGAGAGCATCAGTGCCAGTTCCGCAACTGGTACCTTAATCGCCTTCAGGGGCTTTAAGAGCGACTCGATGGCACTAGCAATAGCCGTTGGCGGCGTCGTCAGCGTTAGCGCCGTTGACATCAGGACGATCAGGACAAAGCGCAAAACTACATAGAGGGCGTTAATCAAGCCCGGCAACGTAATTTTTAAGAACTGCCAATGGAACAAGACGGGCGTGCCACCAGTAAAGAAGAGCTGTAGGCAGACGGTAAAGATGATAAGCCACATCACGGGTTTAATCCCCCGCCAGTAAAGTTCCAGGCTTTGTCCCGTTAAGACCAACGTTAGGGCCAAAAACAAGGTGGCAAGGGCGTAGGCCGGCCAGGTATTGGCAAAAATTAAGAGAAAGACATAGACTACCGTGACCAAAATTTTGGTTCTAGGATCAACCCGGTAAAGCCAAGCCTTGCCAGGAATAAATTGACCAATCACGAGGTTATTCATCTCGGTCACCTCCCGTCAAAGAATTTGGCATGGTCACCCGGTCCCAATCGACCTGGCACTTAATTTGCTCGGCCAAGTCCGTCACTGATTTTGGCAAATGGTCAAAATGATAACCATGGTCTTCGAGGTCCTTGGCGAAAGCCACTGGCTCCGGCAAGTCCAAGGCGTGGTCCAAGAACCATTGTCGGTCACGCAAAAAAAGCTGGTCGGGGGCTTCGATGGCCGCCACGCGACCGTCTTGCATCACGACCACTTGGTCTGCGAGCGCTAGCACCTGGTCCATCTGGTGAGAAATCAGGACCACCGTCTTCTGGGCGGCCTTTAACTCCTGGAGCAAGTCCAAAAGTTCCTCTTGGCCCTTGGGGTCGAGACCGGCAGCTGGCTCATCAAAAACCATGGCCTGCGGGTCCATTGCTAAAACACCTGCCAGCGCCACCCGGCGCATCTGTCCACCCGAAAGGTCAAAGGGCGAGTGCTGCCAAAATTCTTCCTTCATGCCGACCTGGATTAATGCTTCTTTCGCGAGGGCTTCCGCTTCCTCGTCATTCTTGCCAAAGTTTTTGGGGCCGTACATGACATCCTCTAAAACTGTGCTGGCGAAAAGCTGATTTTCCGGAAATTGGAAAACCATCCCCACTTGCGCGCGGACCGGTCCCAACGCCTTTTCCTTGGTCTTGCTGGTGACAACTTGGTCGCCAACCACGACTTGTCCACCACTTGGCAACAAGAGCGCATTCAGGTGTTGAACCAAGGTTGACTTGCCCGACCCAGTTTGGCCAACAATGGCTGTAATCTGACCGGCTTCAACCGTTAAATTGATATCGTCGAGAATCTGTTTGGCATTTTTCCCGGCGCCATAGTGAAAGCTTAATCCTTCAATGTTGATAGCCATGCTGCCAACTCCTGCTTCGTTAAATACTGATTGGGGGCCTTTGGCAAGGCCTGAGACAGCTGGGATTCAAAAGGTTGGTCTAAACCAAGCTCTTTGAGTGCCTGTCCCTGGACAAAGAGGTCTTGTGGCCGTTGATCAAAGGCTAACTGACCGTCGTTAATGACGACCACGCGGTCCGCCAGGGCGGCCTCCGCCATATCGTGAGTGATGACGATGAGCGTCAATTGGTCCTGATACTGATTTTTCAGGTCTTTTAAAGTCTGCAAAACAGCACTCTTCCCGGCTGGGTCGAGCATGGCCGTTGCTTCGTCTAAAATAATCACCTTGGGCTTCAGGGCCAAAACGGATGCCAATGCGACTCGCTGCTTCTGGCCACCCGAGAGCGTGTGTGGTTCCCGATCGGCAAAATCAGCCATCCCCACCTGCTGCAAGACTGCCTCAATCATCTTCGGCATTTCCTCAGACGGGACCTGGCGGTTTTCCAAACCAAAGGCAACGTCGTCAGCGACGGTAGCGCCGACAAACTGGTTATCTGGGTTTTGAAAAACCATCCCCACCTGGGCACGGGCTTCTGCCAGTGTCTCAATGGTCAGTTGCTGACCAAAGATACTAATCGTACCACTGTTGGCTTCTAAGAGGCCCAGGATTAGCTTGGCGAGCGTCGATTTCCCCGATCCATTATGGCCAACAATCGATAACCACTGGCCCTCTTGGACTTCGAGGTCAAAATCATGAAAGAGTGGGTCCTGGTCTGGGTACCCATAAGTCAAATTGTTAATTGTAATTGCGTTTGTCATTATCAAACATTTTACCATATTTGTAGGCTGAGGGCCGGTCACGGTGCCTTGCTTGGTGACAAGTTTGAAACGAACCAATTTTGATTTGGCTGAGATAGTTGACGAGCGCCACGAAAAAAGCCGACCAGTACGGTCGACTTATTATTCAATCCTTAGGCGGCAGCCCTTAAGGTTTTCGTAGTAGACCGCAATCCCAAGGCTTCGGGCTTAAAGTTCTCGTGGAGCACCACAACTCTTAGGCCTCGGGCTTAAAGTTCCTTTACCAGTTTGCTCGAATCACCGATTTCATTTTGTCTGGGTTCTTTTCAAGGCGGCATTGATTCGGTCCACCTGCGTTTGCTGGTCAACCTTGATAATCAACCAGATCACCAAGTAGGCGGTCACAAAAATCAACCAAAAGTTCAGGTTTAAGATGCCATGGAAGACACCAGCCAACCGATCCGTAAGGACGACCAAGGCAAAGGTCCCCAACAGATGAATGATAATGGCCGCCAAATAAGATAGGCGGTCAATGGTAAAAATCAAAGTTAATAGGCCAATCGCAGCACTCATCAGCAAGACGCCAACGATATCCTTTGTTGTGATTTCAATTGTCTGGACAGAAACCAGCAGGGCCAGTAAGTAGGTTAACGAACCATATTCCATACCACGAATTATTTTTAAGAATATTTTCTTCATTTTATCTCCTATAGGCCTAAGTGGGCCATCAGGGCCTTCACGTAACGCCGGCTGACTAAGGCCTGATTGCCACCAGCCAATTCCGCCGTCATATTCCCAGAAAAGCTGTTTGACAGCGACTGCAAGTGGTCGAGGTTAATCACGGCGTGCTTGGAAATTTGAACAAAGTTCGCCTGACCCAACCGGTCAACAAAATGTCCTAACCGCTCCTTCGCCAAAACCTGCCGGTTTGTAGTCGTAATCACGAGCTGACCGGCTTCCACATCAATCAAAATCAGGTCAGCGACCTTCAACAAAATAATTTCATCGGCTGTTTTGACCGAGAGAATACCGGATTGAGCCGTCGTTGCCTGTTTGGCAGAAGGCGCCGAGTGGTCACCACTCTCATCTGAGTTTGAATTTGCTGAGTGGGCCGTGAGCTCCTGTGAATACGCCAACAGGGATTGGTCAGCCATTACGACAGACGATTTTAGCGATGCGTCTGAATTAGCTGCTTCTCTCGATTGGTAGCGCCGCAAATAAGCCAACAAGTTGGTCACCTCTTGGGTAGTTTCTACCGCTTCTACCGTGACCTCCACCTGGTCAGTTTTCATTTGCTGATTTTTTCGAAAATGAACTTCCACTAAGCTTCTCCAACAAATTTTATTTCGTCTTCGCCTGGCTCCCACCGTCGTGCAGAACCTGTGCCAGTAATAAGAGACAACCGATTCCTATTAATCCCAACACAACTAGGTTGCTTTCCAGCCCCGTCAACAAGTGCCCCCATTGGGCCCGAATACCCATTTCTTGGTCAAAGCTCTTGATGACCGTGCTCTGTCCGGCAAAAGAGGATGAAATTGTCTTGTTCATCAGTACCTGGCGAAAAAGCGTCGCCACATAGAAGCTCGGGGTCACCTTCATCATTGTCTGGGCAAAATCAGGTAAGGAGCCGATTGGAATATAACCACCAACCAAAAAGCCACTGGCGGTCCCGACAATCGTTGCCACCTTTGATAAATTATCGACCGTTTCAATTCGGTTCAGAATCAAGGCATTCATAATCGTCGATAGAACAGCGCTTAACAGCATGACCCAAACGAGGCCCACCAAGCTTTCCACCGTCAAACTCAGACCATCAACCATCATAAAATAAACCGCCATCACTGCAAATACTGCTACCTGCATCAAGAAGCCCACAACCGCTGCACTCAAAAGATAGGCAGCACGACGGACAATTGGCTTTGTATCCGTTAAGAAAAGGTCCGCACTGACATGAGTCTCCTTGTCCTTCGCCAGCTGTGAGAGGGCCGTCAGCGTTGTTGTAACCCCAGTAATAGTCAAAGTCCCACCAATCAACCAGGTATCAAGGAGCTGATTTTTATGGGGAATACCGGTCCAAGCCGAACTAATCCCCTTCTTCAAGAAAACAATGTAAAGAATAAAGGAAATCAGAGCGCCCATCAAGGACATCACCACACCACTGCGGTTACGGAAATACAATAATTGGTTTCGTTTCATTAAGGCAAACATTAGCGCACCTCCTGCCCGGTTAAAGCAATAAAGGCATCGTCCATTGTGCCTTGTAAGTATTCAAAATCAGTCACGACGTCTTTATTTTGACTCAGCAAGGCAATCACTTCGCTAGCCGTTAGTCCCCTGATCAGTAACTGGCCCTCGCCTTGGTTGCTCTCAAAGTCATAGCCCTGGCTCAACAACCGTTCTGGTCCATCAGCATGGACCTCCAAGCGCAATTGACTCGGTGCATACTGGTGTTTAATTTCCTTTGAGGACCCACTGGCAATTACCTGGCCGTGATCGATGATATAAACTTGATCAGCCTGGTCCGTTTCATCCAAGTAATGTGTCGTCAAAACAATCGTGAGCTGGTCTTTTTTCTGCAGGTCCGCTAACAAGTGCCAAATTGCCCGCCTTGTCTGGATATCCAAACCGGTCGTCGGTTCATCTAAAAAAAGAATATCCGGCTTGTTCAGCAATGCCCTGGCAATATCAACCCGTCGTTTTTGACCACCGGATAATGTCCCATAACGTTGATCAGCAAAGGACGTTAGTCCTAAATCGTGGATTAAGATTTCTATTCGATCTGTAGGAACTCCCTTGTACTGGGCAGCCCGAATTGCAAGGTTTTCATGAACAGTTAGTTCCCCGTCTAGGACACTGTTCTGAAAGACCACGCCGATCTTAGTTTTTTCTGCATAAACGACTTCCCCACCGGCTGCTTGATCCAAACCCGTCAGCATTCGCATCGTGGTTGATTTACCCGCCCCGTTTGGTCCGAGCAACGCCGTTAAGGAACCCTTTTGTATTGATAAATTAATTTGCCTAACAGCCTCAAAGCTGCCATAGCGTTGACTCAAGTTAATCGCTTTTAAAATCATTCGTCTCTCCTCCAACTTCTTTATTCTAACCATATTTTAGTTTGCTGTCTCGCAATCCTCGCTAAGCGGTTAACTTTTGACCTTAAGCGGTTAACAAATCAGTAGTGTTGACTGATTTACCACTGTATTTTGAATATTTTTCGAATTAATTCTAATATATGTCAGCATATTCCATATTATCCGCATTTTTGTAAAAAACCTGTGTATAATAGGTTGAAATAGAGGAAAAGGGATCCATGAATGTCCAAAAACACCATTGCAATCGTCGGAGCAGGATTATCTGGCGTTTACATTGCTAAGCGGTTAGCCCGCAAACTCCGCAGAACTGATCACCAAGTTCTGCTTTTTAATGATGGCAGCAACGCGATGACCTTACAAAGCGTCTTACCACAAATCGCTGTTAATACTGTTCCCGTTGAGAGCGCCCGTTACGACCTCTACTTGCTTTTTAAAAACGACAAAAGCGTCACCTTCATCAACCAACGAGTTGACGACATCAACTTTAACAAACGCATCTTGATGACTAAGAAAAACGATTACCACTATGACTATCTAATTTTAGCAATGGGTAGTATCGGTTCTGATTTTGGTATTCCCGGTGTGGCTGAACACGCCACATTATTTAACTCATTTGATGGGGCATTAGCGGTTCGAGCTGATTTAGAGGAATTTTTGGAACAGCAAAAAAACAATCCTGAGCAAAGCTTAAATATTACAGTTGTTGGTGGTGGTCCGAGCGGGGTCGAACTAATGGCCGAACTAGCAAACTTTAAAAACTATCACCAAATTGATCCAGAACGCATTACACTAACCTTGGTGAATGCTAGTCAAGTTCTCTTGCCAGCCTTAACAGAGCCTGAGTTAAGTCAAAAGGCAAAAGATTTTTTGACGAGGCGAGGTGTTGAAGTCTTGAATGATACGCGGGTACTGGGGATGACCAAGCACCGACTAACTCTGCTAGACGGACAGCAACTATTAACCGATAAGGTCTACTGGGCAACCGGCTTACAAGTTGAACCAATTTCTAATCGTTGGGGAATTGCCATCAACGATCATGGCCAGCTAACCGTCGATAAGCACTTCCGTGTCCTCACCGAAGAGGGTGTGCCACTCTCAAACGTTTTTGCGGCTGGTAACATTGCCGCCTTTACTCAAAACAATCAGGAAGGGCTGCCCCAATTAGCGCTAGCGGCCGAATATGCTGGTAATATCATTATCAACAGATTGATTTGCCAATTAGGACTAGCTAAGGATCATGGACAAAGTGCTAAAGAGCAAAAAAATCCAGGTTATTTTGTTTCCCTTGGTAAGAACTATGGCCTCTCAAACGCCTATGGTCGCAATGGTTCTGCGGGACTAGTTGCTCGCTGGGCAAAGCATGCCATTAACCTATCCTTTTTCGCTGGAATTGGATCTGCTTACGGTTTCTTCCGTTACTTCCGCTATGGTCGTCCAAAGCGATAATCATTGGGTGATAGACAACTTAACAACACAAAAGATGCAAAGCATTTCGGGGTTTTACTATGTCCCAATTATCAAAAGAAGACAAAATTAATATTTATTATCTTTGGAAGAACCAACATGATAGTTCAAGACAAATTGCTAAAAACTACAACCTTAGTTTTAGCAATATCGAGTCCTTAATTGCTTTAATTGATAAAAATGGTTTATCTGTTTTAAATCCTCCTCATCAGTCATACTCAAATGTTTTGAAACTTGAAATTATACGGAAGATCCTTTATTCCAATCAATCAATACGGTCTATCTCACTTGAATTTGCTCTAGCAAGTAATGGACTTCTTTACAACTGGCTTCGTTCTTTCCATGAAAACAGTTATACTATCGTTACTAAGAAAAAAGGACGAAAGCCAAATGATCGATCAGGAGAAAGAACGGCTCGAAGCGGAAAATCGCAAGCTCAAGAACGAAAACCAAGCCATACAAGAGAAGAACTTGAGGCTGCGTACCATCAACAAATATACAAAAAATTAAGATGCCTTAGTGGACGAACGAATCGAACGCGAAAAACAGGACAAGCCGAAAAAAATCACCCAAGCGGTAACCCAACTAAGGCGAAAACTGAAAATACCCCTCACATTCATCTTGAATACCATTAACGGTAATCCGGATTTACCACACCTGTCTCGTAGCGATTACTACTACATCTTGAAAAAAGTTGGCAAGGACGTCAAGAATGAAAAGCTCATGAACCGAATTCGTGAGTTATTTGAGGAACATCATGCTCTCTATGGTTATCGTTGCATCACACTAAAGTTAAAGCGTGAAAGGATGATTGTGAATCATAAGAGGGTCAAAAGACTTATTTGTCCGCCTTACTGGACGCTTGTACACAAGAAATCGTTTCTTATGAAGTGTCAGGCATCCAAATTTAGCCCAAACAATTAGTATGATGGAAAAGGATGTGAAACGCTATCCGATCGCTGCTAAGCTAACCTTTCATACTGATCAAGGTTGGCAATATCAAAATCGTTACTTCCAACAGTGGCTATCGAGCCATGGTATGAGTCAGTCCGTGTCACGCAAAGAAAAGTCAACAGATAATGGCTTGATTGAGAGTTTTTTCGGCACGTTGAAACGAGAAATGTTTTTTGAGTTTCAACAAAACTTTCAATCACTTACCGAACTCAATCAAGCCATCAAAGAATATATTCACTATTACAATACAAAACGAATTAAGAGCAAATTAAAAGGACTGACACCGATTGAATATCGGGTGTCGGTCCTCAAGGCTGCTCAATGACATGTTTTAATTTTGAGGTTCATATCAGAAATGTTTTGCACCTTGTTTAGTTTAAAAACAATGTTGATAAAAAAGCTCGAAACCAATTAAGGTTTCGAGCTTTTTGCTTATCGAGCAATTAGTCAACTAACTCCAAGATAACCATTTGTGCAGCGTCGCCACGACGTTGAACAGTCTTTAAGATGCGAGTGTAACCACCATTACGTTCTGCAAAACGTGGTGCCACTTCTTCAAACAACTTTTGCAAAGCAGTTTGTACGCGAATGTTGTCGCCATCTTCCTTGACATCAGCAACTTCGTTACGCACGAACTTAGCGGCCTTACGACGGGCTGCCAAATCAGCGTGCTTACCGAGCGTGATCATCTTGTCAGCAGTCTTGCGAACTTCCTTGGCGCGGGCTTCAGTAGTTTGAATCCGACCATTGATCAACAAGTCAGTTGTCAAGTCACGCAACATTGCCTTACGTTGTGATGAAGTACGGCCTAGCTTACGGTATGACATCGGTTAATCCTCCTTTTTCTAAACTTTTGATGAATATTAATCTTCTTGACGGAAGCCTAAGCCCATTTCGGTCAACTTCTCTTGAATTTCGTCTAATGACTTACGTCCTAAGTTACGGACCTTCATCATGTCGGCTTCTGAACGATCAGTCAACTCTTCAATCGTGTTGATTCCTGCTCGCTTCAAGCAGTTGTATGAACGAACGGACAAGTCCAAATCTTCGATTGGAGCGGCATCAGCTGCAGTACTTGTAGCCTTTTCCGTTTCAACCATGACTTTAGTCTCTTGGGCAACAGGGGAAATATCCGTGAACAAGTTCAAGTGTTCTGTTAGAATCTTTGAACCAAGACTCAAAGCATCGCTTGGCTTGATTGAACCGTTAGTCCAAACTTCCATGGTCAGCTTATCGTAATCGTCGCGAGAACCAACACGCTTGTTTTCAACGTGGTAGTTAACTCGTTCGATTGGTGTATAAATCGAATCAACCGTTAAAACACCGATTGGCATTTCATCACGTAATTGCTTGTTTTCTTCAGCTGAAGAATAACCCCGACCCTTTACAGCCGTAACGGTCATGTGTAATGACTTTCCAGCTGCCAAAGTTGCAATATGCAAATCTGGGTTCAAGACTTCAATGTCAGCTGATCCTGTCAAATCAGCTGCAGTAACGTCCTTTGGTCCTTGAACATCAATTTCCAAAGCGTGCTCTTCAGCTGAGTCCGTAGCGAAAACAACTTTTTTCAAGTTCAAAATCAACTGGGTCACGTCTTCTACGACACCATCAACGGTTGAGAATTCGTGGACCACACCGTCGATTTGGACGGTGTTGACCGCTACGCCAGGAAGCGATGATAGCAAGACACGACGAAGGGAGTTACCCAAAGTCGTACCGTAGCCACGCTCCAGAGGTTCCACGATGAACTTACCGTAGTTGGCATCCTCTTCGATGTTATGAATATCTGGCTTTTCAAATTCAATCATCTGTTAACTCTAACCCCCTCTTTCAAAGCAAGCGCAATGAAATTAATTAAACACGACGACGCTTTGGTGGGCGTGATCCGTTATGGGGAACTGGGGTAACATCCTTGATTGACGTTACTTCAAGACCAGCTGCGGCCAATGCACGAATTGCTGATTCACGACCGGAACCAGGGCCCTTAACCGTAACAGCAACAGTGCGCATGTTAACTTCCAATGCGGACTTAGCAGCTGCTTCCGCTGCTTGTTGAGCAGCGAATGGTGTTGACTTACGTGATCCCTTGAATCCAAGGGCACCAGCTGATGACCAGGCAACAGCGTTACCTTGGGCATCGGTAATCATGACGATAGTGTTATTGAAAGTTGCGTGGATATGTGCCACACCAGATTCAATGTTCTTTTTCACACGACGCTTGCGTGTAGTACGAACTGCCATAATTTTGCCTCCTTTTCAAATTCTTTATAATTTCTCGGGTTAGTGATGACTAACCAACATTACACAACTGTGGTTGTGATAATCATTTCTCACAAAAGTGAGGCTCTTTTAGAAAAGGACAGCAGTCTTGCGACAATATGCCGTTTTCTTGTTAAAGAGATTAGTAAAAAGTGTTTTACTTCTTCTTACCAGCAATTGCCGTAGCTGGGCCTTTGCGAGTACGGGCGTTGTTCTTCGTGTGTTGTCCACGAACGGGCAATCCCTTACGGTGACGAATACCACGGTATGAGGCGATTTCTTGCAATCCCTTGATATCAAGGGATACCTTACGACGCAAGTCACCTTCCAACTGCAAGTTCAAAGCAGCGATAGCTTCACGGATTTGATCTTCTTGATCAACCGTCAAGTCGCGAACTCGAACGTCTTCAGAAACCTTAGCAGTAGCCAAGATCTTTTGGGCAGTTGTATTACCGATTCCGTAGATGTATGTTAAACCAATGACAATTCGCTTGTCACGTGGCAAATCGATACCTTCAATACGAGCCATAACAATTTACCTCCTTTTAATATTTTGAAAGAACTTCTAAGTTCATTTTCAAGCGTTTTTTATCTTTGTAAGTAAAAATTACTTACCTGCGCGTTGCTTGTGCTTAGGGTTAGCTGGGCAAATAATCATTGTCCGGCCGTTACGCTTAATCACACGGCAAGATTCGCACATTTTTTTAACTGATGGACGTACCTTCATAATCTATTCCTCCTATTCGGTTAACTGATTATAGACCGCCTCGCTGATTTTTAGCGGAAACGGTAAGTAATACGACCCTTTGTCAAGTCGTATGGTGACATTTCAACCGTGACACGGTCACCTGGCAAGATCCGAATATAATTCTTACGAATCTTCCCGGAAACGTGTGCTAAAATGACCGCACCATTTTCAAGTTCGACTTGAAACATTGCATTTGGCATCGTTTCTTTCACTTTGCCTTCAATTTCAATGACATCGTTGGCCACGCAGATTACCTCCTATGTAACCATCATTCAACATAATCGATAAGGCGGTCAACCTTATTGATTATACCAGGATTCCCCTGAATTATCAAGAAAAGCCTTTTAGTCCAAGGCATTCAAGACCGATTTTACATCAGCGTAAATTCGATCTAATTCACCATTACCATCGATGGTGTGCAAGACACCATGATTTTCATAGTAATCAACCAAAGGCAAGTTGGCCTTCTTGTTGACTTCCAAACGGTGTGCGATGACATCCTTTGTGTCATCGGCCCGTCCCCGGTTCATTAACCGGTCAACCAAAACTTGGTCAGGAACTTCAAAATACAAGGTAGCCGAAACCTTGTCGTTCTTTTCGGCTAAGAATTGGTCCAAGAACTTGGCCTGTTCTTCATTACGTGGGTAGCCGTCAAGCATAAAGCCGTTTTCAACTACGTCAGGTTGTGATAGTCGATCAGCGACCATCGCATTTGTAATTTCATCAGGAACTAAGTTACCAGCATCCATGAAGGCTTTTGCTTGTTGTCCAAGCTCAGTTTCTTCTTTCATGTTGGCCCGGAAGATATCGCCAGTACTAATGTGAACCATTGGGTAGTCAGCAATAATCTTCTCAGCTTGGGTTCCCTTACCTGCACCAGGTAGACCCAATAAAATTAGGTTTTTCGTCATGATTGAACTCCTTTTAAACCAGCTTAACGGATGAAGCCTACGTAGTTCTTCTTTTGCAAGAGACCATCAATTTGACGAATCAAATCAAGGGTAACCCCGATGGCAATCAGCAAAGAAGTTCCACCCAAGCCAATCTTTTCATTAAGTCCCCATACATCAGATGCAATCAATGGTACCAAGGCAACAAAGCCAAGGTACAAAGCCCCAACAAACGACAAGCGTAAGAGCAACTTTGTGACGAACTTTTGCGTTTCGACACCAGGACGAACATCAACAATGTAAGCCCCCTGCTTTTGCAAGTTTTCGGCCAACTTTTCAGGGTTAACCTGTACAAAGGCGTAGAAGTAAGTAAAGAGAATAATCAAAACGGTGTAGAAAATCGCTCCGGTTGTTGTTTGCATGGAGAAAATCTGTTGTAAAATTTTAAACCAGCCAACATTACTATACTTACTCTGGAAGGCGAAGAGAATTGTCTGTGGTGTTGAAATCAATGACGAAGCAAAGATCACAGGAATCACCCCAGAAACATTTAACTTCAAAGGTAGGTAAGCTTCCGCCCCATAGGAGGAAGCTGACCGTGTATATTGGATTTGCAAACGACGACTTGCTTCATAGAACCAAGTCGTAATTCCCACAACCAAAATGATTGCCGTCAGCAAAACCGCCATGAAAATCCAGCCGGTAACCTTGTCGTTGCCACTAGATTGCAGAACATTTTCCTTGAAAATTTCCCACAAACCAGAAGGCGTTTGAGAAATAATTCCAGAGAAGATAATCATGGAAACACCGTTTCCAAGACCCTTTTCGGTAATCATTTCTCCCAACCACATGGCAAAGAAAGTTCCAATTGTCATGACCGACCCAATCAGTAGGAAGGAGGTCACGTTATTGGTCTGCTTCACCAAACCATAGGCGGCTAAGGAGTTGAACCCAGCGGTAATTCCCACTGATTGCAAAAAGGCAAAGATAATGGTCAAGTACCGGGTAGCTTGATTCAGCTTCCGGCGACCAACTTCGCCTTGTTTACTCCATTCAACAAAACGTGGCACGATATCTAACTGCAGCAACTGCACAACAATCTGTGCAGTAACATAAGGCGAGACCCCCATCGCAAAGAGCGAGAAGTTCAGTAAGCCTCCACCCGAGAAAATATTTAAAATATTCAGCAAGCCTGAGCCAGAAACTGAATTCAAGGCAGCAGGATTAACACCTGGAACAGTGATATGAGTCCCAATGCGGTAAACAAAGAGAATCAAAATCGTCCAAAGCATCTTCTTACGAATATCTTTTTGTCGGATTGCATTAAATAGCGTGCGCCACATTTTAGATCACCTCGGTTGTACCACCAGCTTGTTCGATGGCCTTAACTGCAGCAGCAGAGAACTTGTGGGCCTTAATCGTCAACTTCTTTTCCAATTGACCATTACCCAAGACCTTGATTCCGTCTTTTTGGTTCTTTACTACACCGTTTTCAATCAACAAAGCAGGTGTTACTTCAGTGCCGTTATCGAAGTTGTTCAACTTGTCCAAGTTAACAACTGCGAATTCCTTGCGTGAGATGTTTGTAAATCCACGCTTTGGAATACGACGGTACAAAGGCATTTGTCCACCTTCGAACCCAAGACGTGTCTTACCACGGGCCTTTTGTCCCTTTTGGCCTCGACCAGCAGTCTTACCGTTTCCAGATGAAGTACCACGACCAACACGGTTACGTGTCTGGCGTGAACCCAAAGCAGGTTGCAATTCGTTCAAATTCATCGTTTGGTCCCTCCTTTTTCTAAAATTTTTTTATTTTACTTCTTCAACAGCAACCAAGTGAGCAATATGGAAAATTGCGCCACGAGTAGCTGCGTTATCAGGCTTCACCACTGAGCTTGACACACGGTTAAGTCCAAGTGACTTAACAATGGCACGTTGCTTAGGCAAGCGATGAGCCGCACTCTTAATCAAAGTGATTTTCAAATCAGCCATGTTATCGCTCCTTATTCAGCCAAGTGTTCCAATGAAACACCACGTAACTTTGCCACTTGTTCAGCATCCTTCAAGTTGTTCAATGCATCAAAAGTTGCACGAACAACGTTGACAGGAGTTGATGAACCCAATGACTTAGCAGTCACATCGTTGATACCAGCCAATTCCATTACGGAACGAGTAGCACCACCGGCGGCAACCCCAGCACCTTCCTTAGCAGGCTTAACCAGGATCTTACCACCAGCCCATTCACCAAGAACTTCGTGAGGAATAGTAGTACCAACTGTTGGTACAGTGATCAAGTTACGCTTTGCGTCTTCAACGGCCTTACGGATAGCTTCTGGCACTTCTTGTGCCTTACCAGTTCCAAAACCAACGTGACCTTGCTTGTCACCAACGACAACCAAAGCACCGAAGCGCAAACGACGTCCACCCTTAACAACCTTGGTAACACGGTTAATTGCAACAACGTTTTCTTCTAATTCGCCTAATTCCTTAGGGTTTACGAATTCAACCATTTGTATTATTCCTCCTTTCCTTAGAACTTCAAACCGTTTTCACGAGCAGCGTCGGCCAAGGCCTTCACACGTCCGTGATAAACATAACCACCACGATCGAAGACAACTTCTTCGATGTTAGCAGCCTTAGCATTCTTAGCGATCATCTCGCCAACCTTAACGGCTTGTTCAACCTTTGTACCGGTAACATCGGCACTTTGTGATGAGGCACTTGCTAGCGTTACACCCGCTACGTCATCAATTAATTGAGCGTAGATGTTGACATTAGAACGGAAAACGTTCAAACGTGGGCGAGCAGCAGTACCAGAGATCTTGCCGCGGACACGCTTGTGGCGTTGTACGCGAAGCTTATTCTTATCTGGTTTCGTAATCATAGCTGTGCTTTCCTTTTCTTTAAGTGGTTCAACCACTTTCAAATAATCTTTGTTTATTAAATGTAAAACGGGTTAAGAAGCTAAAAGCTTACTTACCAGTCTTACCTTCCTTACGACGGACAACTTCGCCTTCGTAACGAATTCCCTTACCCTTATATGGTTCAGGTGGGCGAATTGCGCGAACTTCCGCAGCAAAATCACCAACTGCTTGCTTTGAGATTCCAGAAATCTTGATAGTCAAGGCATCAGGAACTTCAACAGTCAAACCTTCGCGGTCTTCAAAGTCAACTGGGTGTGAATACCCAACTGACAAAGTCAACTTTGAACCAGACTTTGCGGCACGGTAACCAACACCAACCATCTTCAAAGTCTTTGAGAAGCCGTTAGTAACGCCTTCAACCATGTTTGAGAAGTTTGCAGTAGTCGTACCGTGCAATGCACGGTGCTTCTTATCTTCCGCTGCACGAGTAAATGATACTTCAGTACCATCCATGTGCATCGTGATTTCAGGGTTGATCGTGTAGTTCAATTCACCCTTAGGTCCCTTAACAGTCACAAATTGACCATCTTGCTTAACTTCAACGCCAGCAGGGATCGTAACGATTTTGTTTCCAATACGGCTCATGGTAAGTCTCCTTTCTTAGATATATTACCAAACGTAAGCCAGCACTTCGCCACCGACTTGCTTAGCACGTGCTACCTTATCAGTTACAACACCGTTTGATGTTGAAACAATGGCGATACCAAGACCATTCAAGACCTTTGGCATTTCTTCGGCCTTAGCATACTTACGCAAACCAGGCTTCGAAACACGCTTAATACCAGTGATGACACGCTCTTGATCTTCTCCGTACTTCAAAAATACACGGATAACACCTTGCTTGTTGTCTTCCAAGTATTCTACATCACGGATGAAACCTTCTTGCTTCAAGATCTCGGCAATGCTCTTCTTCATTTTTGATGCTGGAATTTCAACGGAAGCGTGACGCGCCATGTTGGCGTTACGGATTCGAGTCAAAAAATCAGCGATTGGATCAGTCATAGACATCTATCGATATCCTCCTTTTATATTTTGAACGTCATCAAGAATTTGACACGCTCTTAAGTGTTCAAGACACTTGTCACAAACACTTAAAAACGCGCCACCCAAATGAGTGACCGCATTTTTAAATTACTTACTTGGCAAAAGGCATACCCAAGCCAGAAAGCAATTCGAAACCTTCTTCGTCGTTTGCAGCAGTCGTTACAATAACGATGTCCAAACCACGAACGCGGTTAACCTTGTCAAAGTCGATTTCAGGGAAAATCAACTGTTCACGGATTCCCAAAGTGTAGTTTCCGCGACCATCAAAGGCCTTAGAAGAAACACCGTGGAAGTCACGAACTCGAGGCAAAGAGATGTTAATCAACTTGTCCAAGAATTCAAACATACGTTCTCCACGCAAAGTAACCTTTGTACCGATAGCCATTCCTTCACGAAGACGGAATCCAGCAATTGACTTCTTTGCACGAGTGATAACTGGTTGTTGTCCAGCAATCAACTTCAATTCTTCAACCGCTTCATCGAGGTTCTTTGAGTTTGAAACCGCATCACCAACACCCATGTTCAAAACGATCTTTTCGATCTTTGGGGCTTGCATTGGTGAAGTAAAGTTAAACTTCTTGATCAAAGCAGGTTGAACTTCATTAACATATTTTACTTTTAATTCATTTGCCATGATAATGATTTCTACCTTTCAAAATAGATTATAGCTTTTTTTAGCCTAACACATTGCCAGACTTCTTAGCAAAACGTACTTTCTTGCCATCTTCAAACTTGAAGCCAACCTTGGTTGGTTCGTTAGTTGATGGGTCAATCAATTGTACGTTTGATGCGTGGATAGGTGCTTCGATATCGATAACACCACCCTGTGGGTATTCGTTAGAAGGCTTTTGATGCTTCTTAACGAGGTTTACGCCTTCGACAACGACACGGTTCTTGGCAGCAACAGTCTTAGTGATTGTTCCTTCCTTACCCTTGTCCTTACCAGCGATGACGCGAACCTTATCACCTGTTTTTACAAACATGATTGGCTCCTCCTAGTAGTATTAAAGCACTTCTGGTGCCAATGAAACGATTCGCGTAAAGTTGTTGTCACGCAATTCACGTGCGACAGGGCCAAAAATACGCGTTCCAACTGGTGACTTGTCATCCTTAACGATAACAGCAGCGTTTTCATCGAAGTTGATGTATGAACCGTCAGTCCGACGTACGTCAGATACAGTTCGTACGATGACAGCCTTAACGACGTCACCCTTCTTAACGTTACCACCAGGGATAGCTTGCTTGACAGTAGCAACAATCATGTCACCAATACCAGCAACTTTACGGCCAGAACCACCGAGCACTTTAATCGTCAAGATTTCACGTGCGCCAGAGTTATCAGCCACTTTCAAACGACTCTCTTGTTGAATCATGGTTCATCCTCCTTGTTAGCAATAGTTTACGACGATTGGATTAAAGTCCGATTAGAGGATAACTGCCTCTTCAACAACCTTTACCAAACGGAAGTGCTTCGTTGCAGACAAAGGACGAGTTTCCATGATTTCAACGATATCGTTCATCTTAGCGATGCTCTTTTCATCATGGGCCTTGAACTTCTTAGTATAGCGAACTCGCTTACCATAAACTGGGTGGTTGACATAAGTATCAACGGCAACAGTGATAGTCTTGTCCATCTTGTCAGATACGACACGACCACGATAAGTCTTACGAGCGTTACGTTCTTCACTCATTTTTCAGCTTCTTCCTTTCGTCTTATTTGTTGGCTTCTGCCAATTGTTGTGCACGAATGACAGTCTTCACACGTGCGATGTCCTTACGAACTTTTGAAATACGGGCCGTGTTTTCTAATTGACCAGTAGCCAATTGAAAACGAAGGTTGAACAATTCTTCCTTGAATTCGGCTTCGCGCTTTTGCAAATCCGCAAGTGACAAAGCTTTTAATTCATTTGCTTTCGTCATTATTCAGCCTCCCGAGCAATAATCTTTGTACGTACAGGCAACTTGTGTTGTGCAAGACGCAATGCTTCTAAGGCAACAGGCTTAGCCACGCCACCAACTTCAAACATTACCTTACCACGCTTAACTGGGGCAACCCATCCTTCGGGAGCACCCTTACCGTTACCCATTCGAACACCAACACCCTTAGATGTATATGACTTGTGAGGGAAGATCTTAATCCAAACCTTACCACCACGCTTCATATAACGGGTCATTGCAATACGGGCAGCTTCGATTTGACGATTGGTAATCCAGCTTGAAGTTGTTGCTTGCAAGCCATAATCACCAAAAGCCACCGTCTTTCCACCCTTAGCTTCGCCACGCATGTGACCACGGTGTACACGACGGAATTTAACACGCTTTGGTACTAACATGTCTGCTTCCCTCCTTACTTGTTCTTCTTCTTTGGCAACACATCACCACGGTAGATCCAAGTCTTGATACCCAAGTTTCCGTAAGCAGTAGCTGCTTCGTCCCATGAGTAGTCGATGTCTGCACGAAGTGTGTGGAGTGGAACAGTTCCTTCAGTATACTGTTCGATACGTGACATATCTGCCCCGTTCAAACGACCTGAAACAACAATCTTGATTCCCTTAGCACCGGCACGGCGGGCACGTTGGATAGCACCACGCATTGCACGACGGAAAGCGATACGACGTTCCAAATCACCTGCAACTTGCAAGCCCACCAAGTGAGCTGACAAATCAGGCTTCTTAATTTCAACGATGTTGATGAAGACACGCTTGTGGCGTCCACGTTCGTCAACATTCGTCAACTTAGCTAATTGAGTCCGCAACTTTTCAACTTCGGAACCACCCTTACCAATAACCATTCCTGGCTTGGCAGTGTGCAAAGTCAAATCGATACGTGACTTAGTTGAGCGTTCGATTTCTACGCGATCAACTGAAGCGTCCGTCAAGTTCTCTTCGATGTACTTACGAATACGCAAGTCTTCAAGAAGTTGGTTAGAAAAGTCTGCCTTATCAGCAAACCACTTCGCATCCCAGTCACGGATGACACCGACACGGAAGCCAGTTGGGTTAATCTTTTGACCCATTACTTTTCCTCCTTCTCAGCTACCACAATTGTGATGTGGCTTGTGCGCTTGTTAATTGCAGAAGCAGAACCCTTGGCACGAGGACGGAAACGCTTAAGCGTTGGTCCTTCGTTGGCAAATGCTTCCTTAACGATCAAATCTTCACGGTCAAGTGAAAAGTTGTTTTCAGCGTTAGCAACTGCTGAGTTCAAAACCTTATAAATATCTTCAGTAGAAGTATTAGGCAGGAACTTCAAAATTGCGAATGCTTCGTTGACATTCTTCCGACGAATCGTGTCAAGAACTAAGCGCGCCTTACGAGGGGCAACGCGAACGATCTTGGCGGTCGCCCGAGCTGATGTTACTTGTTCAGCCATTTTTCATTTCCTCCTTACTTAGTCTTCTTATCGTCGTTCTTGTGACCCTTGAACGTACGAGTTGGCACAAATTCACCTAACTTGTGACCAACCATGTCGTCTTGGACATAAACTGGAACGTGCTTGCGGCCATCATAGACTGCAATTGTAAATCCGATAAAACTTGGGAAAATTGTTGAGCGACGTGACCATGTCTTGATCACTGACTTCTTTTCTTGGTCCGCTTGGGCCTCAATCTTCTTAAGCAAGTGTGGGTCCGCAAATGGTCCCTTTTTCAAACTACGAGCCATTAGTTATCTCCTTCCCTTACTTACTCTTCCGACCGCGAACGATGAACTTTGTTGAGTTCTTCTTCTTATCGCGAGTCTTCTTACCAGCAGTCTTCTTACCCCATGGAGAAAGTGGACTTGGACGGCCAACAGGGGCCTTTCCTTCACCACCACCGTGTGGGTGATCGTTAGGGTTCATTACAGAACCACGAACGTGAGGACGCTTTCCACGCCAACGGTTACGTCCGGCCTTACCCCAGTTGATCAATGAGTGTTCTGAGTTACCAACTTCACCGATAGTGGCGCGGTTAGTGCTCAAAACCAAACGTACTTCACCTGAAGTTAAACGAACGATAGTGTACTTACCATCACGTCCCAAAATCTGAGCAGATGCTCCAGCGGAACGTGCCAATTGACCACCCTTACCGTTCTTCAATTCGATGTTGTGAATCAAAGTACCTTCAGGAATAGCACTCAATGGCAAGGCATTACCGACCTTAATGTCGGCATCAGGACCAGATTGAACCTTATCGCCAACCTTAAGTCCCTTAGGCGCCAAGATGTAGGCCTTGATACCGTCTTCATAAACGAGCAAGGCGATGTTAGCCGTACGGTTTGGATCGTATTCGATTGCCTTAACCGTTGCGAACTTGTCGTCCTTTGTACGCTTAAAGTCAATAATACGGTAGGCTTGCTTGTGTCCACCAGCCTTGTGGCGAACTGTCATGCGACCTTGTGCGTTACGCGCACCGGTCTTTGACTTCTTTGCCAACAAACTCTTTTCGGGCGTTGACTTCGTGATTTCTGCAAAATCAGAAGTCGTCATGTTACGACGTCCGTTAGAGGTTGGCTTGTATTTCTTGATAGCCAATGTCTTATCCTCCTATTAAAAATTAACCTTCGTTAAAGATTTGAATATCTTTTGAGTCAGCCTTCAAAGTAACGATAGCCTTCTTCATCTTACGAGTGAATCCAACATAACGTCCTTGACGCTTCTTCTTGCCGCGAACATTTGCGGTATTCAAACGTGCAACTTGTACATCGAAGATTTCTTCGATAGCACGCTTGATTTCTGGCTTAGTAGCCCGAACATCAACTTCAAATACGTAACGCTTCATTTCTGTTTGCGCCATTGAAGCTTCGGTAATGATTGGGCGGCGGATAATATCGCGTGCATCCATTAGGCGAGACCTCCTTGGATTTCTTCGATCGCTGCTTGAACAACCACCAGCTTATCAGCGTTAACAACGTCCAAGACGTTGATACCGTTTGTTGTCATCACTTGAACGTTTGCCAAGTTACGAGCTGACAACAAAGCGTTTTGGTTACCTTCATCAACGATTACCAAGGCCTTTGAATCAACAGCCAAGTTTGCCAAAACTTCCTTGAAGTTCTTTGTCTTAGCTTCATCAAATGCCAAAGCATCAACTACGACCAACTTGTTGTCAGCCAACTTTTGTGACAAAGCTGACTTCAAGGCTAATTGATAAGCCTTCTTGTTGATCCGGTAAGAGTAAGAACGTGGGGTTGGACCGAATACGATTCCACCACCACGCCATTGTGGCGCGCGGATAGAACCTTGACGGGCACGACCAGTTCCCTTTTGCTTCCATGGCTTACGGCCACCACCAGAAACAGCGGAACGGTTCTTAACCGCATGCGTTCCCTGACGCATTGATGCGCGTTGCATCAAAACTGCGTCAGTAATCACAGCATTGTTTGGTTCAACGGCGAAAACTGCTTCGTTTAAGTCCAAGTCAGCAGCCTTTGAACCATCTTGCTTTAATACAGCAACTTTTGTCATGATTGATTGTTCTCCTTTCTATAAAGTATTAAGCTTCTTCAGCCTGAGCTTCAGCAGCTGGCTTTGCGCCGGCCATCTTCACTTCAGGGTGCTTAGCATTTGTCTTAACAGTTGACTTGATTGTCAAAAGTGACTTGTTTGCTCCAGGAACGTTCCCCTTCAACAACAACAAGTTGTTTTCAACATCAACGTGAACAATCGCAATGTTTTGCATTGTCCGCTTCTGGTTACCCATACGACCAGGCAAGAGCTTACCCTTGAATACCCGGTTGATGATGGCACCCATTGAACCTGGGCGACGGTGGTAACGAGAACCGTGACTCATAGGACCACGTGATTGACCCAAGCGCTTGATAGCACCTTGGAAACCGTGTCCCTTAGTAATACCGGTAACATCAACATATTCACCGGCTTGGAAAGTGTCAACAGCAATTGCATCCCCAACGCTGTATTCGCCTTCCGCATCACGGACTTCACGAATGTAGCGCTTAGGGGCTGTGTTGGCTTTTGCAACGTGGCCTTGTTCAGGTTTGTTTGACAAAATCTCGCGCTTGTCTTGGTAACCCAACTGCAAAGCGTTGTATCCATCAGTTGCTTGCGTCTTAACTTGCAAAACAACGTTTGGAGTAGCTTCAACAGCAGTCACGGCGATCAATTCACCAGATTCAGTAAAAACCTGAGTCATACCGACTTTACGGCCTAAGATACCTTTAGTCATGACTAATCTCCTTCATTTCATCGCTAAACTATTTTATCTAGCGGGGTGGTACTTTAAATTAGAGCTTGATTTCGATTGCAACACCAGCTGGCAATTCAAGTTTACGCAATGCGTCAACTGTCTTGTCAGTAGGGTTCACAATGTCGACCAAACGCTTGTGAGTTCGCATTTCGAACTGTTCACGAGCATCCTTGTACTTGTGGGGTGAACTAAGCACCGTGTACAATGTCCGTTCAGTAGGCAAAGGAATAGGACCGGCGATTTCTGCGCCAGTACGCTTTGCTGTTTCAACAATCTTGTCTGCTGATTGGTCCAAGATACGGTGTTCGTATGCCTTCAAGCGGATACGGATCTTCTTTTGTGCCATTTTCGTGCCTCCTCGTTGATTTTGTAAATCAGCTAACTCCGATCAAAAACCGACAACACCTTTTGCGGTGTTTTGCGCGCCCTTGGCAACGCGGCCGCGCGTGTCGCAACCTTAATCATCATCGCTAAACGTTGATACACCAGTCTTTTTAAGGGGTTTGCATCGGCAACCCCAAAAGGCGTACTTGAATATAATAACAGAAAAACCCTTGACTAGCAAGGGTTTTCACTGATTTATTTTATTTTTTTGCCAAATTCTTTTCGTTTAGAATCAGCAATTATTTTTTACAATATTTGTTAATTTTAACAAAAATTCTTCGTTTTAACCACTCACGCGGATTTTATCCATCAAAAAATCAGTAAAATCATTCATTTTATGATGGTCGTGAAATTTTGAATTCTAGGAAAGCGTCATTATAGCGTTGTGTCCACTCTTGATTGAAGGTTTGATAAACCTGCAACCGGTCCAAAGTGGCAGCGGATGGATAAAAGGCTGGGTCAGACTTCTCATCAGCCGGCAACAGGGCATAGGCCCCCTTGTTTGCCGTCGCATAGCCAACGTATTCAGCATTTTGCTTTGCGTTCTCGGGTTTATTTAAGAAGTTAATCAAGGCGTAGGCCGCCTCCTTATGCTTGGCATTCTTTGGGATCACCAAGTTATCAAACCATTCGTTTGAGCCATCTTTAGGTACCAAATAGGCTAAGTCCGAGTTTTGCGACATTGCCTGAGCCGCTTCACCAGAGTAAGTTACCCCAATGCTAGCTTCTCCTTGGGCCATATAAATCTTTAACTCATCAGCCACAATAGCTTTGACGTTTGGCATCAAAGTATCTAACTTCCCCTTAGCCGCCGCCAAATCCGCAACATTTTGGTCGTTAACGGACTTACCTTGGGAAATCAGGGTCATCCCCAAAATATCACGGGCTGAATCGACCAACATAATTTGTTTCTTGAATTGCGGTGACCACAACTTCGCCCAGGTATCAATTTGATCAGCACTGACCTTCTTTTTATTATAAAGAATTCCCAGCGTTCCCCAGAAATATGGAACGGAATATTTATTGTGCGGGTCAAAGGTCTGATTTAAGAAGCGTGAATCGATGTTGTTCATGCCCGTAATCTTGGACTTGTCTAATGGTGCCAGCAGGCCCTCCTGGGCCATCTTATCTACCATATAATCGGATGGGACCGTTAAATCATAGTTTGTCCCACCCTGCTTAATCTTGGTGTACATAGCCTCGTTCGAGTCAAAGGTCTGATAGTTCACCTTGTAGCCAGTCTCCTTGGTAAACTTTGTCAGCAAATCAGGATCGATATAATCGCCCCAATTATAGAAGTTCAAGACTTTTTCACCTGTCACCTCATCCTTGCGGCTATTGTCAAAGACGGCTTTCCCAGCCACCAGGCCAACAACAACCAGTAAAATGGCTAAAATACTTAAGAAAAATTTTTTCATTTAACCTTCTCCCTTAGTTCCGGGGCCTTTTGGCGCTGATTTAACCGGTTAATAAAGTAGTAGGCCACGGCAATTACCAGAGAAAAGAGGAAAATCAGTGCCGACAAGGCATTAATTTCCAATGAAACCCCCTGGCGGGCACGTGAGTAAATTTCAACAGCCAAAGTCGAAAAACCGTTTCCAGTGACAAAGAAGGTCACGGCAAAGTCATCCAATGAATAGGTCAAGGCCATAAAAAAGCCCGCCACAATCCCTGGCGTAATTGCCGGAATGGTGACCTGCCCCAAGACCTGGGTTGGCCGAGCCCCTAAATCCTGGGCGGCCAAGACCAAGTCCGGGTTCATTTCCTGCAATCGAGGCAAGACCATCAAAACTACAATTGGAATTGAAAAGGCAACGTGAGCCAGCAACACCGTGACAAAGCCAAGCGAGAACTTAAAGGTCGTAAAGAGAATCAAGAACGCCGCCCCAATAATAACATCGGGCGAAACCAATAAGACGTTATTCAGGGAAAGCAAAGCCCCTTTAACCGCTCCCCGGTGAACACGAAAGATTGCCAATGCACCCAATGTTCCAATAATGGTTGCTAATAAGGAAGACAGCAAGGCTACAATTCCCGTTTCAAAAACGATGTCGATTAGGCGGGTATCCTGCCACAGTTCGCCATAGTGCTTAAAGGAGAAGCCCGCGAAGCCCTTCATCGTTGTCCCCGCATTAAAGGAATAGAAGACAAGGTACAAAATTGGCAAGTAAAGAATCAAAAACATCACAATCAAATATGGGGTTCTGATTTTTTTCATGACCGGCCTCCCTTCTGCTTATCCTGTGTTAAGAGCATCGTAATCACCATCGCTACGATGAGGATGACACCAATCGTTGATCCAAAGGCCCAGTTTTGAGTCACTAAGAAATGCTCTTCGATTGCTGTTCCCAAAGTAATCACTCGGTTACCACCAATCAAACGGGTAATCATAAAGAGTGACAGGCTGGGGATAAAGACCGCTTGAATACCGGCTTTTACCCCAGGCATCGATAAGGGCCAGATTACTTTTTTCAAAGTTTGCCAAGAGTTTGCCCCAAGGTCGCGACTAGCAGCCGTCAGCAATGGGTCGATATCACTTAAGGCGTTAAAAATCGGTAAAATCATGAAGGGCAACTCCACGTAAGCCGCCACCAAGAGAAATGACCAGTCAGTAAACAGTAACTGCATGGGGTGCAAACCAACCGCCGTCAAAGTTGAATTAACTAAGCCCCCCTGCCCTAACAAACCAATAAAGGCATAGGTTTTCAGCAACAAGTTAATCCAGGTTGGCAATATGACTAGCAACAGCCAAAACTGCTTATTTTTCAGCGTTGTCAAAAAATAAGCGGTTGGATAAGCAAAGACCAGCGTAATCACGGTAATCAAAAAGGCGTACCAGATGGAATTAAAGGTCATGGCCAAATAGGAACCCGAGGTAAAAAAGGCCTGATAATTCGCCAGCGTAAAGTGGTGGTTCTGGTCCTGCAAGGATTCAACGAGGAGCAACAAGAGCGGCAACACTACAAAGGCCAAGAGCCACAGACCATAAATCCCCATATAAGCAGAGGTAAAGCCCTGCTTTTGTTTTTTAAAAGACAGTGCCATTAGCCTTGTCCTCCTGATTGCGACTGATCATCCTTAGCAGCTTGCAAAGCCGCTTCGGCCTCTTCATCTTCATAGGATTCCAGCCGGGCATCAAAGGCAGCTTCACTTTCGTTATAGCGCATAATGTGAATATCCTCAGGGTCAAAGGTCAGGCCAACCCGAGCACCAACAGTTGCTGGGTTTGTCGCCTGGACCTGCCAGGTATTCATGTCATCATCAACGGCTGTGATCTCGTAGTAGTCCCCACGGAAAAGTTGGTCTTGAATGGTGACCACTAATTTACCATTAGCGGGATCAGTCAAATCCAAGTCTTCTGGCCGCAAGACCACTTCCACCCGTTCGTTTGGCCGCATGCCGGCATCAACGTTTTCAAAATCCTTACCGACAAAGTGAACCAGGTAATCATGTTTCATAATCCCGGGCACGATATTGGTTTCCCCAATAAAATCAGCAACGAAGTGATTAATCGGTTCATCATAAATATCTTCTGGCGTCCCATTTTGTTGGATTAAACCATCATGCATGACAAAAATCCAATCCGACATCGCCAGGGCTTCTTCTTGGTCGTGCGTCACGAAGACAAAGGTTATCCCTAAGCGCTTTTGGATATTACGCAATTCCTGCTGCAATTCCTTACGCAACTTATAGTCCAAGGCCGACAGCGGCTCATCCAAAAGAAGGACCTCTGGGTCGTTAGCCAAAGCACGGGCAATAGCCACACGCTGTTGCTGCCCACCTGAAAGTTCGCTGATTTCTCGGCGCTCAAAGCCTGACAGCTTGACCAATCCCAACATTTCTTTAACCTTGTCTTGAATGTCTTTTTCAGACATTTTCTTTAATCGCGGACCAAAGGCCACGTTATCAAAGACATTCATATTTGGAAAGAGGGAATAATTCTGAAAAACCGTGTTGACCCGTCGTTTTTCAGCCGGCACATCATTGATGACCTGGCCTTCAAAAAAGATTTTGCCCGCATCGGCCTGTAACTGACCAGAAATCAGTTTCAAAATCGTCGACTTTCCGGAACCGGATGGGCCCAATAAGGTATAAAACTTACCTGATTCTAAGACCAGGTCAATTTCCTTTAATACTTCCGTATCGCCAAAAGAAAGGGCGACCTTGGAAAATTCAAGAATTGGCATCTTTTCAACCATGTTACTTCTCCAATCATTATTGTCACCATCTTACAACAAATGAGACAACAGACCAAACTTTAAAATTTTATCGGAAACAAAAAACCAGGCTGCCGCAGCAACCTGGTTTTCAGACAATGAGTGAAAGAAGCAATTAAGCTTCCTTACCTTGTGCTTTGATAATTTCTTCTTGAACGTTCTTAGGAACGGCTTGATAGTGGTCGAAAACCATCTGGAAAGTACCACGTCCTTGCGTAGCTGAACGCAAAGTCGTTGCATAACCAAACATTTCTGACAAAGGCACTTGTGCCTTAACAGCCAAAACAGGTCCACGGTTTTCTTGTCCTTCAATCAAACCACGACGTGCAGAAACGTGTCCCATCACATCACCAAGGTTTTCTTCAGGAACAACGATATCAACAGCCATGATTGGTTCCAAAATAACGGCACCGGCAGTCTTTGAAGCTTCCTTCAAAGCCAATGAAGCGGCAATCTTAAAGGCAGCTTCAGAAGAATCGACATCGTGGTAAGAACCATCGTACAACTTGGCCTTCAAATCAACCAATGGGAAGCCTGCCAAAGGACCAGCATTCAAGGCATCCTTCAAACCTGCTTCAACTGAAGGGATGTATTCACGAGGAACAACACCACCGACGATAGCATCTTCGAATTCGAAGCCAGCACCTTCTTCGTTTGGTGAGAATTCAATCCAAACGTCACCATACTGTCCCTTACCACCAGACTGACGCTTAAAGAATCCACGAGCTTGAACAGTCTTCGTAAATGCTTCACGATAAGCAACCTGAGGGGCACCAACAGTGGCTTCAACGTTGAATTCACGCTTCATACGATCCACCATGATATCCAACTGCAATTCACCCATTCCGGCAATCAAAGTATCACCAGTCTCCTGGTTCGTTGTGGCACGGAATGAAGGGTCTTCTTCAGCCAACTTCTGCAAAGCAGTTGCCAACTTGTCTTGGTCGGCCTTTGTCTTTGGCTCGATGGCCAATTCAATAACTGGTTCTGGGAATTCCATTGATTCAAGAATCAATGGGTGGTCCACAGCAGTCAAAGAGTCACCAGTAGTAGTGTTCTTCAAACCAATCGCAGCAGCGATATCACCTGAGAAGACTTCTTCAATTTCAGTACGTGAAGTAGCGTGCATTTGGAGCAAACGACCAACACGTTCACGAGTATCTGAAGAAGTGTTTTGTACGTATGAACCGGATTGCAAAGTACCAGTATAAACACGCATAAATGTCAAACGACCAACGAATGGATCTGTCATGATCTTGAAGGCCAAAGCAGCAAATGGCTTTGAGTCATCGGCAACCAAGTCAACTTCTTCATCAGTCTTAGGGTCAGTTGCGACATAAGGACGAACTTCTAGAGGACCTGGCAAGTAATCAACAACAGCATCCAACATCATTTGAACACCCTTATCCTTGTAGGCTGAACCAGCCAAAACAGGATAGAATTCCAAATTCAATGTGGCACGACGGATAGCAGCTTTCAATTCATCGATAGAAATTTCTTCACCTTCAAGGTACTTTTCCATCAATTCTTCATCAACATCCGAAACGGCTTCAATCAAAGTTTCGCGCTTTGTTGAAACGATGTCTTGGTAGTCAGCTGGGATTTCACGTGGTTCCCACTTTGAACCCAAGTCATCAGTAGGCCAGTAAGCCTTTTCTTCGATTAGGTCAATAACACCCTCGAAATCATCTTCGGCACCAATTGGCCATTGAATAGCTTCGGCGTTAACTTGCAAACGTTCGTGCATTGAGTTAACTGACATTTCAAAGTCAGCACCCAACTTGTCCATCTTATTAACGAAAACAATCCGGGGAACGTTATAAGTCGTTGCCTGGTGCCAAACAGTTTCAGTCTGTGGCTCAACACCAGCAGCACCATCCAACACGGCTACGGCACCATCCAAGACACGCAAGGCACGTTCAACTTCGATTGTGAAGTCCACGTGACCTGGAGTATCGATGATGTTAACACGGAATGGGTTCTTTTCATATTGGTCGAAGAAGCCACGCCAAACAGCAGTAGTAGCGGCTGATTGGATCGTGATTCCACGTTCCTTTTCCTGTTCCATGAAGTCCATTTGTGAAGCACCATCGTGTGTTTCACCAATTTTGTGAATCTTACCTGTATAGTACAAGATTCGTTCTGTCGTCGTCGTCTTACCGGCATCGATGTGGGCCATGATACCGATATTACGAGTGTGATCAAGCGGGTATTCACGCTTTGCCATGATGATCTCCTAATTTTTTTATCCTAGTTGCAACAAAAAGCGAGCAATATTTGTTCGCTTTTTTAAAAATTATGAGCCTATTAGTAGGCCCGTAAAAGCGAACCAAAGTCCACTTTTACGAAAATCCTACCAACGGTAGTGTGCGAAGGCACGGTTGGCTTCAGCCATCTTGTGCGTGTCTTCACGCTTCTTAACAGAAGCACCGTTTTCGTTGGCTGCGTCAATAATTTCCTTAGCCAAGCGTTCTTCCATTGTGTGTTCGTTACGCAAACGAGCGTAATTTACCAACCAACGCAAGCCCAAAGTAGTCCGACGGTCTGGACGAACTTCGATTGGCACCTGGTAGTTAGATCCACCAACACGGCGGGCCTTAACTTCCAAAACTGGCATGATGTTTTCCATTGCTTGTTCGAAAACTTCCAATGGTTCGTTACCAGTAGTTTCCTTGATGCGGTCAAAAGCTGCATACAAGATAGTTGAAGCAGTTCCGCGCTTTCCATCAACCATCAACTTGTTGATCAAACGTGAAACTAACTTTGAATTGTAAATTGGGTCAGGCAAAACTTCCTGACGCTTCGTATAACCTTTACGTGGCATGAGTTGTCCTTTCCTTACTTCTTAGGAGCTTTCGTTCCATACTTTGAACGTGAAGTCATACGGCCGTCAACACCAGCAGTATCCAAGGCTCCACGAATAACGTGATAACGCACACCAGGCAAATCCTTAACACGACCACCACGGATCAAAACAACTGAGTGTTCTTGCAAGTTGTGACCAATACCTGGGATGTAAGCAGTTACTTCGTACAAGTTTGACAAACGTACACGAGCGTACTTACGCAAAGCTGAGTTAGGCTTTTTTGGTGTCAAAGTTCCGACACGAGTCGCAACTCCACGCTTTTGTGGGGCAACATTGTTTGTTGCCTTCTTCTTCATTGAGTTGTAGCCGAAGTTCAAGGCTGGTGACTTTGACTTAGTCGCTTGAGACTTACGTGACTTACGAACCAATTGGTTAATTGTAGGCATCCTACTATACTCCTTCATTCTTGTTTTTTTCACAGTTCCAGGCGTATCACTTTTGTTCATAAACAAAAGTGCTCCTGGAAGTCCTGCTTCGACTTGCCTTTACACAGGCCTTTTGCCGGCTTTACCCGCGCAAAAGGACTAATGACTTAAAAGCACGTTGAATATAATAGCAGGTTTAGAGCTAATGTCAAGGGCTTTTTGCCAGTTTTTTAAGGGTCGATTTCAATTTTTAGGGTTGACTTTCGTCTAACTCCCTATGACTAACATTTTACTATATTTAACCAACTTAATCATCGTCTCACTGATTTTTTGCCTGGCCGACCGCTCCAGTCAACATCTTTTTCTGTGGACAAAGCGTTCATTTTGTTTCAGTTGTCACCACATTCTGTTTTGGTATGACCTCATCCCTGTTTTCTCAGCTTGGTTTTTGAAAGGACGCTGTCGTTACTGTAAACAACCTTTTGCCAACTGGCCGTTACTGGCTATCCTTGAAGGAATTCTACCGCTTTTCCTCACAGCTCTTTTTCACCAGAATAACCTGTGGGTTCTTGGCTCTGCCTACCTTTTGCTTTATTTAGCCAAGGAAGATTGGTCCACCATGACCTGCTCAGCATGGTTAGCCTGGCTGTGGGTTGCCGTCTTAATCTCGTTCGTTCACCATCCCTATAGTGGTTGGTTTCTCACCGCCTTGATTCTTCTAGTTCTATGGCTAACACTCAATGACTTTCTTGGCATAGGTGATATACCAGTTTTAGCAATTGGTTTTTTCTCACTAACTGAGCAAGCCTTCTCCCTCTTCTTACTCTTGTCTAGTACCAGTGTATTGATTTATTTAGCGTTTCAACAAGAAAATCAGCAAAGGTGTCTCCCCTTCATCCCCTTCTTGTTTGTCGGTTTTGTTTTGGCCGGACTGCTTAACCCCCTCTTAACATAGGACTGGCGATGATTCAGGCAATTGCTGACACAAAAACAGAGGTCAAGCCCTGGGGGCTTAACCTCTGTTTTCAAAAGCTCGGTTTCCCTAGCTCTGTGCACGCTGGCTACCAGATTGTTACCACTCTGGTGGCCATTTGTTGTGCTATTCCTTAACGAGTTCGCCCTTCTTTTCGGGCGTTTCGCATTTCTTAATCTTTAGCTTAATTTGACCGTGTTGTGCGCCAATCGTGACAACATCTTCCGTGGTAATTTCACCGTCCAGAAGCGCCTCTGAGAGCCGGTCCTCAACCTCGGTCTGGATAACCCGCCGAACTGGCCTTGCACCGTATTCGCGGTCATAGCCAGCGTCAGCGATGGCATCAATTGCAGCCATCGTCATCTTAACCTTAATGCCTTGCTCTGCTACTCGGCGGAGCAATGACTTGGTCATCAAGCGCACAATTTGTCGAACCTCGTCCTTGGTCAATGCATCAAAGACCAAGACTTCGTCGATTCGGTTGATAAACTCTGGGCGGAAAGTTTCCTTAACCGTCTCGCGAATCTTTTTGGCCACAGCCTGGTCATCATTTTTCAAATCAGTTGAGCCAAAGCCAAGCATCTTCTCGTCTCGCAATCGAGTTGCGCCCAAGTTTGAGGTCATGATAATCACGGTATTACGGAAATTAACCTTCCGGCCCTTCGCATCCGTCAAAAAGCCATCATCAAAGACCTGTAACATCAAATTAAAGATGTCTGGGTGAGCCTTTTCCACCTCATCCAAAAGAATAATGGAATAAGGATGGTTGCGCACCTGTTCTGTTAATTGCCCACCTTGGTCATAACCAACATAACCAGGGGCTGAACCAATCAAGCGTGAAGCAGAGTACTGTTCTTGGTACTCGGACATATCAACCCGAATCATATTATCTTCCGAACCAAACATGATTTCAGACAGAGCCTTGGCTAACTCAGTTTTACCAACACCAGTTGGGCCCAAAAATAGGAAAGTTCCAATTGGGCGGTTGGGGTCAGACAAGCCTGACCGTGATCGGCGGATCGCACGGGAAACCGCTGAAATCGCCTTTTTCTGGCCGATGACGCGTTTACCCAATTCCTTTTCCAGGTTCACCAAATGATCGGATTCTGATTTTTCAACCTGAGTCAACGGTACCCCGGTTTGCTGAGAAATGACTTGGGCAATGTTGGCCGGTGCCACCTTCAAACCAAAGCTTTGGTCCTTTTCTTGCTTCTTTTCCTTGCGAAGCAAAGCACGGTCAATCTTCTTCCGCAAACTCATTTCCTTCAAGCGCAAATCAGCAGCCTTTTCAAAGTCCATTGCAGCAATGGCCTCATCCTTGGCCTTTTGAATCTTGACTAATTCAATTCGGTCCTTGTGAAGTGGCGTTGCGCGATCGACATCGTCAATCCGCACCTTTGCCGCCGCTTCATCCATCAAATCGATGGCCTTATCAGGCAGGAAGCGGCCGGTAATATACCGTGATGATAGATTAACAGCAGCTTCAACAGCTTCTGGTTCGATATCAACCTGGTGGAAGTTTTCAAACTTCTTTTTAATCCCATTCAAAATCGTAATTGCTTCGGCCGTTGATGGTTCATTAATCGTTACCTGAGCAAAACGGCGTTCCAAAGCAGCATCAGACTCAATGTATTGTTGGTACTCATCAAAGGTAGTCGCACCTAACATCTGCAAATCGCCCCGGGCAAGGGCAGGCTTTAGAATGTTGGCCGCATCAATGGCCCCCTCAGCGCCACCGGCACCAACAAGCGTATGCAATTCATCAACAAAAAGAATCACATGCCCATCCGCCTCAATTTCTTCGATAACCTGCTTCAATCGGCTTTCGAATTCACCACGGTACTTGGTACCCGCGACCAATGACCCCATATCCAAGGCCATCAGTCGCTTTTTCTTCAAAGAATCCGGTACCAAACCGGCCACAATGCGCTGGGCCAATCCTTCGGCAATCGCGGTCTTTCCAACACCTGGTTCACCAACTAAGACAGGATTGTTCTTTGTCCGCCGTGACAAAATTTGGACAACACGCCGGACTTCAGTATCGCGACCGATGACGGGATCCAAGTTACCAGCCTTGGCAACTTCGGTCATGTCCCGAGCTAATTTATCTAAAGTGGGCGTGCCCAACTCCTTGGATTTCTGCTGTTTTGCCTGTTTGCGTAAATCAGTCACGCCTAGACGCCGCAAAATCGCCTTGTTCATGTCTTTCAAGTTGACGTCTAAGCCGATCAAAATGCGTGATGACAAGATGCTTGAATCCTGGAGCAGTGACAGGAGCAAGTGCTCCGTTCCCACTTCAGTCTGACCCATCAAATCTGCTTGATCAGCGGCCCACTTCAAAATTGAAGCCGCCTTAGGTGAGTATGGCAGGTAGGATTCCTGGTTGGCATCCTGGTCCATCCCATAGCCCGTAAACCGCTCGATTTCCTCTTTGATTTTGTCACTATTGACGTTAAATTCAGCCAAAACTTTAGCTGCCACACCCGCTTGTTCCAAAGACAAGGCTAGGAGTAGGTGTTCCGTCCCAACGGCACGGTGTTGAAAATACTTTGCTTGGTCTTGTGCCAATGACAAGACGTTTTCTGCAGAACTAGTATACTTGTTTTCCATTTTCCCTCCTTATATCATAACGGGGAATGTCAAATCCGATATTGGTACATATTATAACGCAAGTTTATTTTTTCGGAAATAATTCTGAAATAAGAAAAAGAAAACCAAGGAAATTCCTGGTTTTCTTTTCTGTGTTTTAATCTGGATTCTTCAGACTTAGTTGCCATTGGAGATAAGCATTAATCAATGGGTCTAAATCGCCATCCAAAACTTCTTGTGGTTGGTTACTTTCGTAATTGGTCCGGTGGTCTTTGACCATCTGGTAAGGGTGCATGACATAAGAACGAATCTGAGATCCCCAGCCGTTTTCCATCTTTTCCCCTGACAAGGCCGCCCGTTCCGCTTCCTTCTTCTCCAACTCTAACTGGTAGAGCTTTCCCTTCAAGAGGCGCATGGCATAATCACGGTTACCATATTGTGTTCGTTCAACGGTTGAAGAAACAACGATTCCTGTTGGTTCGTGGGTCAAACGGACACCCGTTGAAACCTTGTTGACGTTTTGTCCTCCAGCTCCACCGGAACGGAAGACATCCATCTTAATGTCATCATCGCGAACTTCGACTTCGATACTGTCGTCCAACTCTGGCATCACATCAACGGAAACGAAAGATGTGTGTCGCCGGCCAGCAGAATCAAAAGGTGAGATCCGGACAAAACGGTGAACACCCTTTTCAGACCGTAAAAAGCCATAAGCATTGTGACCGGTAATCTTCAAGGTTGCTGAATCAATACCAGCCTCATCACCAGCGTGATAGTCCAAAACATCAACCTTAAAGTCATGGGCTGAAGCCCAGCGGGTATACATCCGGTACAAGTTGGCGCCCCAGTCGGTTGACTCGGTTCCACCAGAACCAGGATGAATTTCCAAAATGGCATTGTTAGCATCGTACTCACCCGTCAACAATTGCTCCAGGTTATAAGCCTCAACGTCTTTTTGTGTCTTTTCAACCAAGTTGGTTAATTCTTCTTGGCTGTCTTCATCTTCAGGATCTTCTTCCACCATCTCAATCAAGACCTCGATTTCATCGGCCTGTTCGGATAGGTTCAAGAAAGAATCACGCCGATTTTTCAATACATTGCTTTGCTCAATGATTCCCTGGGCCTTTTCTTGGTCATCCCAAAACCCCGGTTCTGTCATTTGGTATTCAAAATCAGCAATTTCTTCTGTTAGCGCATCCAAATCCAACGTTTTGGCAAAACGTTCGATATCCTCTTGGATGGCTGTTAGCGCCTGTTTGGCTGCCACTGTTTCCATGGCGGGCCCTCCCACATAAGAAAAGCGAACTGAGCGTTCGCTTTTTGTTTACGCTGTTAAGTTCGTACGAATCTCGGCCTTCATAAAGGTCCGGGTAGCATCGTATTCGATATCAGCAATCATTCGATTAAAGTTTGCAAAGGCTTCGTTTTGATACTCCACCAATGGATTTAACTGGCCATAACCACGCAAGCCGACTCCTTGGCGCAAACGATCCAAGGCATCAATGTGGTCCGTCCAGTGTTGGTCAACTGTTCGCAAGATAACAATGCGCTCGAAAGCCAACAATTGTTCTGCTTCCTGCAAGTCTTGCTTCTTTTCGGCCAGATTATCAAGGGCCAACTGGTACAAGCGGTCCTTGATTTCTTGGCGGTTCAAGTTTTGCAAACGAACAGCACCGAGGTCCTTAGAGGTTAATGACGTTTCTACGAAGGCAGAGAGGGCCTCCAAATCCCATTCCTTTTCGTCCTTACCAGGCGTTTGGGCATCAACCACACGGTTGATTGTCCGCTTAACCATTGGCAACAAAACATCATCCAAGCTCTTCTTTTCATCCAAAACTTGGTCACGTTCACGATAAATCAGCTCACGCTGCTCACGGACAACATCATCATACTGCAAGACGTTCTTACGAGTATCGTAGTTGTTTCCTTCAACTCGCTTTTGAGCTGATTCAACCGAACGCGTAATCCAACGGTGAGTAATTACCGTATCTTCGTCGTCCATGTTCATCCGCTGCAGCATCGTCCGTACTCGTTCGGCACCAAAACGAATCATCAAGTCATCTTGCAATGACAAAAAGAATTGTGAAGATCCGTGGTCTCCCTGACGACCAGCACGACCACGCAACTGGTTATCAATTCGACGTGATTCGTGACGTTCCGTGGCAATCACGGCCAAGCCACCCAAATCGTCGATACCAGGGCCTAATTTAATATCAGTTCCACGACCGGCCATGTTCGTCGCCACCGTAACGGCACCACGTTGACCAGCATTAGCGATAATTTCGGCTTCCTTTTCGTTGTTCTTGGCATTCAAAACGTTATGTGGAATCTTGTGCGCCGTCAACAACTTCGCCACTAATTCAGAAGATTCAACTGAACCTGTTCCCAACAAGACGGGTTGGCCCTTCTTGTGCAATTCCGCTACCTTATTGATAACCGCATTAAACTTAGTCTTCAATGATGGGTAAAGCAAATCAGGCAAGTCCTGACGTTGGATTGGCCGGTTGGTTGGAATTTCAACGACTTCCATGTTATAGATTTCGCGTAATTCTTCTTCTTCCGTCTTAGCCGTTCCAGTCATACCAGACAACTTCTTGTACATCCGGAAGAGGTTCTGATAAGTGATTTGAGCCATTGACTTATTTTCTTCACGAACCTCGACGCCTTCTTTGGCTTCGATAGCCTGGTGCAAACCATCGGACAAACGAGTTCCTTCTGAAATACGGCCAGTTGATTGATCAATCAACTTGACTTCACCATCCTGAACAACATAATCTTTATCGTTCAAGTAGTTGAAGTTGGCACGCAAAGCCTGGTCCACGTGGTGGGTCAAAGCTGTGTTTTGCGCATCGTACAAGTTATCCAAGTTAAAGAAGACTTCAGCATTCTTGATCCCCTCACTCGTGAGTGAAGTATTCTTGCTTTCTTCATCGACCTTATAGTCTTCGTCACGAGTTAAAGTCTTAACAAATCGGTCAACCTGTTGGTACAAAGGTGAAACCCCTGAACCAGGACCAGAAATAATCAATGGCGTTCGTGCCGTATCGATCAAAATTGAATCCGCTTCATCAATCAAAGCGTAGTTCAAACCACGTTGCATCACGCGGTCTTCTGCCCGAGTAACCATGTTGTCACGGAGGTAGTCAAAACCAATATTAAAGTTTGTTGAATAAGTGATATCAGCGTCGTAAGCAGCCCTCTTTTCATCAGGAGCAGCATCACCAACGTTCACACCAACAGTCAGACCCAACCAGTTATAGAGTTGACCCATCTGTTCCGCATCACGCTTTGAAAGGTAATCGTTCACCGTCACAACGTGGACACCTTGGCCGGCCAATGCGTTCAAATAAACTGCCATTGTGGCCGTTAATGTCTTTCCTTCACCGGTCTTCATTTCGGCTAGGTTTCCACCATGCAAAACGATGGCACCCATGATTTGTACTCGGTATGGATAAAGACCCAAGACACGCTTAGCACCTTCTCTTGCCACCGCGAAGGCTTCAGGCAAAAGGGCATCAAGCTCTTTAGCCGTTGCCTTTTGCTTTTCAGCTGCACTTGTCTTACCAGCTAAAGCTGCTTGAATTTGAATTTGAAAGTCTTGCGTCTTCTTTTGCAAGGCTTCATCAGACAGGGCAGCAACCGTGTCTGCGTATGACTCTACCTGGTCAGCAATCTTTTCAATCTTTTTTAATTGACGCTTTGAATTGTCGTAAAGTTTACGGACTGGATTAACCATGCTTATATCGGTGACCGTTAAAAAACGGACACACTCCCTTCATCACAAAATGTTCATTAAATTTTAAGAATACTACAGCCTAGTATAGCAAAAAAGCCGTGGAAATAACAGACGTGGCAGTCTGAAATCAGCCAACAGCTTGGTTGTTTTTAATGATGTGGCGTTGCCTGCAATGTTTCTTGACCACCCAAATATGGACGCAAAACTTCTGGAACCGTTACTGTTCCATCTTCATTTTGGTAGTTTTCCAAAATGGCAGCCACTGTTCGACCAACGGCCAAACCGGAACCATTCAATGTATGAACCAATTCCAACTTACCATCTTCATTTCGGTAAGTAATGTGCATTCGGCGGGCCTGGAAATCACGAGTATTTGATACCGAAGAAATTTCACGATACATTCCCTGAGCTGGCAACCAAACTTCCAAGTCATGCGTCTTAGCAGCAGAGAAGCCCATATCTCCTGTTGACAACGTAATCACGTGATATGGCAAACCTAATTTTTGCAGAATATTTTCGGCATTGTTCGTCATCTTTTCCAATTCTTGATCGGACTGGTCAGGCTTGGCAAACTTCACCATTTCAACCTTATTAAATTGGTGCAAACGAATTAATCCGCGCGTATCACGACCCGCAGCACCGGCTTCCTTTCGGAAAGATGGTGACAAAGCCGTGATGGAGATTGGCAAGTCCTCCGCAGGGATTGTTTCCCCAGAATAGTAATTCGTCAAAGATACTTCGGCCGTTGGAATATAGGTTTGATTTAACCCTTCCACCCGGTAAGCATCATCTTGGAACTTAGGATACTGGCCAGTTCCAAACATGGCCGAATCATTCACCACGATTGGCGTAATCATTTCGGTGTAACCTTCTTCGTGGTGCTGGTCTAGCATGAAGTTATACAATGCTCGTTCCAAACGTGCACCATCACCAACGTAGTACAAGAACCGTGCACCAGAAACCTTGGCTCCACGTTCGAAGTCCAAGATTCCCAAGTCCTCACCGATTTCATAGTGAGGCTTCAGCCAGGCTGGTGCTTCCGTCTTAACCAATGGACGGCCTTGGTAGTCTTCAGGTTCCCAAGTTCTGATTTCAACGTTTGCTTCTTCATCAGGACCAACTGGCACATCATCCTCGGCAATGTTTGGCAAGTGTGCTGCCTGGTCCTTAACCACTTTGTCTAAGCCTTCTAATTCTTGGTCGAGATCCTTGATTTCCTTGGCAACGGCTTGCATTTCCTGAATAGCTGCCGAAGCATCTTCTTTTTGACGCTTTGCAAAGGCAATCTTATCAGATGCCTCATTGCGCTTAGCCTTGAGTTCTTCCACCTTGGCGATCACGTCTCGTCGCTTCTGGTCTGCGGCTAACAAATCAGCTAAAACGTCGCTTTGAACGCCACGATCTGCTAATTTTTGTCTTGCAACTTCCTGATTTTTTCGCAAGTACTTCAAATCTAACATGGTTTTTTCTCCTCTTTTGGATAATAAAAAGCGCCTTTTCATCCAACTATTCCTAGTCAAGGGACGAAAAAAGCGCAATCCGTGGTACCACCCTAGTTCTGCAAAGCATGCAGCACTCAATTAAGGCCTGATAACGGTGGTAAACCGAGCGACATTACTCGCTAACGTAAATCTGTCGGAGTTTCGATCTGACCCTTTTCACCAACCAGGGCCTCTCTATGTTTATCTACTTATAACAGATATTTGCTTAAATTTAGTATAGCTATTTTAATCAAAAAAGGCAAGACAAGGCGGCGTTCAATCACCAAATCGGCAAAAATATCTGTAGATGACTTAGTAACAGACCAAAGAGGCAATTCGTATGCGGTATGAGGCTTAGCAAACAATCTGTGCACACCACAATGCAAAAAAAAGAAGACCGGAGTCTTCTTTGTCATGGGCCATCCAGGACTCGAACCTGGGACCTCTGCGTTATCAACACAGCGCTCTAACCAACTGAGCTAATGGCCCATCTCTTCGGCTTCTTGCCTAAGCGAATGACGGGAATCGAACCCGCATAGCCAGCTTGGAAGGCTGGAATTCTACCATTGAACTACATTCGCATCTTTTCTGGGTTCCCCCAATGGCGCTGGACGGAATCGAACCGCCGACACATGCAGCTTCAATGCATTGCTCTACCAACTGAGCTACAGAGCCAACTTTTCTTTTTTCAGAAAACGGTCACAACGGGGTTCGAACCCGTGATCTCCTGCGTGACAGGCAGGCGTCCTAACCAGCTAGACCATGCGACCAATTGCGGGAGTAGGATTTGAACCTACGACCTTCGGGTTATGGGCCCGACGAGCTACCGAACTGCTCCATCCCGCGATAATATTATTTTTGGGTAACACCCGTAAGGAGAATGGGGGATTCGAACCCCCGCGCCGGTTTCCCGACCTGACGGTTTTCAAGACCGTTCCCTTCAGCCAGACTTGGGTAATTCTCCATGCTTTTTTAATCCACTTCCATGGACCATGTTGGACTCGAACCAACGACCGGACGGTTATGAGCCGTCTGCTCTAACCAGCTGAGCTAATGGTCCCAGCTCGAGTCATCGCGGCAGGGGGAATCGAACCCTCGACCTCTCGGGTATGAACCGAACGCTCTAGCCAGCTGAGCTACACCGCGATACTTTGCTGTAGTACTCACAGCGATCGGGACGACAGGATTCGAACCTGCGACCCCCTGGTCCCAAACCAGGTGCTCTACCAAGCTGAGCTACGTCCCGCTTTCTTTTTGGACTTCTTCGCCCTAGACCTTTTGGGGCCTTATGCACCTAGCAGGAGTCGAACCTGCAACCTTCTGATTCGTAGTCAGACACTCTATCCAATTGCGCTATAGGTGCATTATGCCGGCGACCGGGATCGAACCGGTACGATGTTTCCATCGCAGGATTTTAAGTCCTGTGCGTCTGCCTATTCCGCCACGCCGGCATCCAAGCGAACGACGGGATTCGAACCCGCGACCCCCACCATGGCAAGGTGATGTTCTACCTCTGAACTACGTTCGCATAATCATGCCGACTAAAGGATTCGAACCTTCGACCCCCGCTTTACAAGAGCGGTGCTCTACCAGCTGAGCTAAGTCGGCTGGATTGCCCGACGCGGCGTGCATATCTTGGCCTTCGCCAATGGACGATACAGGGATCGAACCTGTGACCCCCTGCTTGTAAGGCAGGTGCTCTCCCAGCTGAGCTAATCGTCCAAAATAAAAAAAGAAGTCCCCTTCTTTTTTATATGTATCGGCATCGCGTCGTCCTATCCTCGCAGCCAGCGTTCCGGCAACTACTTTCGGCGCTATAGAGCTT
>NZ_LDUY01000015.1 GCF_001038455.1 Fructobacillus sp. EFB-N1
ACCACGGTCATAAGATGATAAAATTAAATGGCTCAAAGAATTTCTCCTTTTGGTTGGTCTAATCAACTACCATTGTAAAGAAATTCTTTGGGTTTTTATTTTAAATTTTCTCGTTCGAATTAATTATAGAATCTGCCATTTAAATAAAAATTTGATAATTTTTGAACTAAATTGACTTTTATTGTTTTAAAGCATAGACTAAAAATTGTAATATTAATAAAAAAGAAGGAAAATTTAAAATGAAAAAACATGGTGCTGACATCGTCACAGATTCCCTGGTGAATCACGGGGTTGATCTCGTTTTTGGAATTCCGGGAGCGAAGATTGACCGTTTGTTCGAGACACTGGAGCACCCACAACCAGGACAGCGGGTACCAAAGTTGATCGTGACTCGTCATGAGCAAAATGCCGCCTTTATGGCCCAGGCATTTTCGCGGATTACTGGTAAGACTGGTGTTGTGATTGCCACTTCTGGTCCTGGGGTTGGAAACTTGGTAACGGGCTTGATGACTGCTAATGCCGAAAGTGATTCAGTTTTGGCCATCGGGGGTCAGGTTCCTCGTCGTGACTTGTATCGGTTGACGCACCAATCGACAAATTCGGCCGCTTTGTTTCAAAGCGTGACCCGGTTTAGTTCTGAGATTCAAGATTCAAACAATATTTCTGAGATTATCGCTAATGCCTTTGGAGCAGCGAACGGAACGAAGCGTGGAGCAGCCTTTGTTTCTTTGCCACAGGATGTCGATGATGTTGAAGTGACCAGCCCTGCATTGCCGGTTGTCAACCAACCGCGCCAGGGGGCAGCGGCCTTAACTGATTTAGACTGGTTGGCCGAACAAATTAAGAATGCCAAGTTGCCCGTCTTGCTTGTTGGTGCCCGTGGCTCAGACGACGATACAGTGGCGGCTTTGCACACATTGTTGAAGCAAACGTCTTTGCCTGTCGTTGAAACCTTCCAGGGCGCTGGTGTGATTTCCCGTGAACTGGAGGCCCAATCATATTTCGGTCGGGTTGGTCTTTTCCGTAACCAGACAGGGGACAAGTTACTCAAGCAATCTGATTTGGTTGTGACGGTTGGCTACGATGCCATCGAGTACGAACCACGAAATTGGAACAAGGAAAACGATTTGAAGATTGTCGCAATGGATGTTACGCCAGTTCAAATTGACAATAACTTTGTGCCAACGCGCCAATTAGTTGGTAATTTGGCCCAATCATTGACGCTTTTGACGGAGAAGGTTGCGAGTTATCAGGTGCCGGCAGAAAGTCATGGCACTTTGCAAGAGTTAAAGGCTGATTTGAAGGCGTCGGATGAACCATCTTACACGCCGGCACAAGCCAACTTGAACCATCCACTGAATGTCATCAAGGCTCTGCAAAATCACGTGACCGATGACATGACGGTTTCGACTGATATTGGCTCACATTATATTTGGATGGCCCGTCACTTTAAGTCATACGTCGCTCGTCACTTCTTGACGTCGAATGGCATGCAGACACTTGGGGTCGGCCTTCCTTGGGCAATGGCCGCTGCGATGGTTCGTCCAAATGCTAAATCAGTTTCCGTTTCTGGCGATGGTGGCTTCTTCTTCTCCGCAATGGAATTGGAGACGGCTGTCCGCTTGCAGTTGAACACGGTGCATATCGTTTGGAACGATAATGCCCATTACGACATGGTCAAGTTCCAAGAAGAAATGAAGTATGACGGCCAAGCCGCCGGTGTTGACTTTGGTAATATTGATATCGTGACGTATGCCGAAGCCTTTGGTGCTAAGGGACTGCGGGTTGAAACGCCAGCTGACCTTGATGCTGTTTTGACAGAAGCCTTTGCAACAGAAGGACCGGTTGTTGTTGATGTACCAGTTGATTATTCACATAATTTTGAATTAGGATCTCAGTTGATTGAATCTGAGGGCTAATGTTGGTTCGGTTATCGTTCAAAATACCCTTTCGGTTGAACGCATGCCGGCCTCAAACCTTCCTTAATAACAAAAACCTTTCAGAAATGTTTTTCTGAAAGGTTTTTTTGTTTGGTGGTGGAATAACGGCCCGCAGGCCAATGCTGATTTTACTGCTGGTTGGCTAACCAAGCTGGTAAAACAATTTGGTCAATTAATTCTTCGGGGTCAGGCGCTTGCTGGGTAGCGATAAAGGAGTAGTAGCGGCGAATATTACCCAAGAGCATGAGAACCTCTTTGCTGGGAACTATCTTTAATTCACCGCGCTTGATGGCCCTAGTAGCTAACAAAGTTCCAAGCTCAACGGCACCTTCCTCGGCTTTTTTCAAAAAATCATCATTGATAGTTTCACCGTTGACAGCTTGGTAGAGTGTAAATTTAATTAAATATTGGTTGATTCGTTCATGCAGGCCTTCGATTTTCCTGGCGTTTTCAATCAGGTCGCCACGAAGGCTACCAGTATCGGGAAAGGATTGCGTATCCAAATCCTCTGGGAATCCAGAATTTTCGTGTGCCCAATGGTGGACGGCATCCACTAAGAGGGCAGATGGTGAATCCCAACGGCGATACAAGACACTGCGGGATGTTTTGGCGTAGTGCGCAACATTTTTAAAAGTGACCGCATCAATGCCCTTTTGATCAAAGAGACGTAGTGCCACTGCGTAAATTGTCTGCTCGAGGGCTAACCCACGTTTTCTTGTTTGCGTTTCTTTTTCCATAAAAATAGTTTAACACAAAAATAAGGAACGTTATGTTTCTTATTGACTTTTAGTTAGCAGCCAAGTATATTAATCAGCGGATTGAAATAGAGAACAAATTGTTCCTTATTTCCTCAAATAAATTAAACAGAGTGGAAATGGAAAAATGGAAATTAAAAAAATACGCAATGTTGCGCTAATTTTGGCTTTTGGCCTTTTGGCGCCCATGCTTGATACGACCATGACCAATATCGCCATTAATGATATCGGTCGTGATTTGCATACCACGCTAGCGCATGTGCAGTGGATTATTACGGCCTACGTTTTGGCTATGAGTATTGCTGTCCCATTCTCTGGCTGGTTAACGCAGCGCTTTAATGGGAAATGCGTTTTTTTGGCAGCACAGATTTTCTTTGGTTTGTCTTCGGTGGGGGCTGCATTGAGTCATGATATCAATGCTTTGATTCTGTACCGAAGCGTCCAAGGCTTTGCGGCCGGCTTGATCATTCCGTTGGTGACAACGATGTTAGTGAATATTGCGCCACGCGAACATTTGCAAAAGCTGATGATGGTAGTGATGTTGCCGATTATGGTTGGTCCCATCTTTGGGCCAATTATTGGAGCACTTGTTGTTGAATATGGTAACTGGCAATGGATTTTTTGGATTAATGTGCCGATTATGATTATTGCAGCCGGTTTGAATTTTTGGAAGGTGCCGGATATTCCGGCCTTTAATAAATCAGCACGCATCGATGCCTTCGGTATTGCCTTGCTGGGCTTGGGTTCGGCTGCTGTTATTTATGGCCTTTCCCGTGCAGGCGATTTAGCCAGCTTTAACAATCCCGATACCCGTCTCTATGTGATTGCTGGTTTGTTGGCCTTTGTTGTCTACTGGATTTGGGGGCGGTACAAAAAGGACCAGACGGTCTTGCCACTTGCTTTGTTTAAGTCACCGGTTTATTCAGCGACGACGATTAACTTGATCTTGGCTGGGATGGTCACCAATGGACCGATGCTGATTTTGCCATTGTACTTCCAGCAGGGTCGGTCGATGTCCGTTTTGGAAACGGGGCTCTGGCTGTTGCCTCAAGGAATTGGGATGTTGTTGATTCGTCCGGTTTTGCTGAAATTACTCGATCGCATTGGTGTTCGCTACGTGGTTTGGTTGGCCCTTTCATTGGCATTAATTGGGATGATTCCGTTTGGTTGGATTAATGCCAGCACGAACATGGTCATTGTCAGTACTGCGCTTTTCGTTCGTGTCCTTGGAGTCGGTGGTATGATTATGCCACTGATGACGACGATTCTCTTGGGTATGGAAAAGGAATTGATTCCGCAAGCCAACATTGGCGCACGGATCTTCCAAAACGTTGGCGGTGCTTTTGGTTCTGCCTTGGTAGCGACTGTCGTTGCTGCTTACGTTTCAACGCACCGTGTTTTGGGTGCTAACATTGTTGCTTATCAACATGCCTTTTGGTGGTCCGTGGCCATCACCATTGTGATGTTTATTCCGGCAATCTTTTTGCCAAAGCAAGTTGAGCCAAAGGATTAAAATGCTCACAGCAATTGAAGCGTAAAGAAAAAGTATCCGTCAGTTTGTCTGACATATTTTAAATCAGCGAGGCATTGGCGGATACTTTTTGTGTTGGTTGAAATTTTGTCTAGCTTAGTTTTTAGCTGGTGCAACGGGCCCTTGGGCCTTTGCTAAAACAGCGCGAGCGATTGGGCCGACCACCAAGATTTGCATAGGTAAAGCCAAAAGCAGGTTAAAAATCCAAGCCTTTGGATAAGCTGACAGTGAGTGACCGTTGATTAAAACACCAAAGAGGGACATGCAAGTAACCATGCCCAGAACCATGAGCATGGAAATGGTCAGAGGAATCTGAAGACCATCAGTTGCTTTGAAGCGGGGGATGATGTGTTTAAAGGCCAGCATCTTAGCTAATGGACCAACGAGGAAACCGTCGCAAGCCATGGCGACGATTAAAGCGACGGGGTAGCCGACAACGACTTCGTGCCAGAAACCATCCGTCAGTCCCTGAGCGAGGTAAATATTGTAAATGGACATGCCTAAGACCATCAGGCCAGCCATCATCAACATGAAAATCAGTTCTTCTTTAAAATTACGTGGCATTCATCAATGCTCCTTTTCTTAGTAATTCCAACTTAGCATATAAAGTTTTTTCTCGTAAGTAAGGATTTGATGAGAATTAATAGAAAAGCATGGTGAAAGTGAGAGGTGTTAAAATGTTCAATCTAAATTAATGACTTATTTTGTTCAAATGGGTAATCAATACTAAAAAAGTGGAATGGGGAATGATGCACTGTTTTCACTGCCAGTGGGGTGATAGTCGGAGTGGCAATCATTTTTCAGCTTTTTTGATGAGGTAGCATTCTAAATTGTCATTTAGAAAATAACCAGCGTCAAAGTGATGACAAATATCCGATTTCCTGTTATGCTGTAACTAATTTGGAATATTAATGCAATCATATTGCGGTAAATTCGTTGATTTTTACAGGAGTTTTACATGAAGGCAGCTGTTTGGCATGGAGCCAAAGATATCAGAATTGAAGAAGTGAATCTTAAACCACTGGCCAGCGATGAAGTGACGATTAAGGTGGCTTATGCTGGGATTTGTGGCAGTGACCTTCATGAATACCAAGAAGGACCAGTCTTAATTCCAACGACTTTCCCTGATCCATTGACAAATGAAGCGGCACCGATTGTTCTTGGTCATGAATTTTCAGGAGTGGTTGAAGCTGTTGGAACCGATGTTTACGATTTTCAGGTGGGCGATCACGTGGCGGTCAATCCTGCAATTACCAAGAGAGAATCCCCTGACGATGTCGATGTTTATGATGGTTATAGCTTTATTGGACTGAGTAATGATGGTGGTCTAGCGCCCTATGTGAATGTTTCGGTTCAAAACCTTTATCATTTGCCACAGAACTTTTCGTTAAAATCGGCCGCAGTAATGGAACCAGCAGCTGTTGCCGTTCAAGCAGTCAAGGAAACGGACCTGTCTTTTGGTCAGACTGTGGTCATTTTTGGTGCTGGTCCAATTGGCGTGTTGTTAGCAGAGGTCGCTCGTGCCGCAGGTGCTTCACGGATTGTTGTTGTTGACCTAGCAGAAGTTCGTTTGCAAAAGGCTCTTGAAATTGGGGCGACTGACACGGTCAACGCGAGTCAAGTAGTGGATGTTGAACAAAAAATTGCTCAGATTTTGCCGGACGGAGCGGATGTATCTTTTGAGGTCGCGGGCGTTCAGGAAACCTTTGACAAAGCAGTTGCTGTAACAAAACCGCGTGGCTTTGTTGTGGTGGTTTCGATTTTTCCGCAGCCAATTCGTTTAGATATCCGTAAGCTCATGAATGCGGGTGTGCGGATTGTGACTTCCATTGCTTATTCACGCCAAACTTTTCAACAAACGGTTGATTTAGTAATCAGTGGCCAACTTAAGGTCGAACCGCTAATTACTTCTGAGATTCGCTTAGCTGATTTCTTGAAGAAGGGTTTATTACCGTTAATCGGTGATCCATCTGAAGAAAAAATCTTGGTGAACTTAACCAAAAGCAAATAAATCGTGCGAAAAAGCTTTCAACGATGAAAGCTTTTTTGTTTGTTCTAAGGTGAGGGAGAATGTTTAGATATTAGTTACGGTTTTCACATTAATTTGTTTGATAAAAAAAAAATCAGCATAAAAACAGCGTTTTTACTGATAAACAGTGTTATAATGTACTTGTATCATGATATAAAGTTCACAATAATTAACTAACACTGGTTAGTTAATGGAAAGAGGTTGGTCATGAAAGCAGCTATTTGGCACGGTAAAAAGGATGTAAGGGTTGAGGAAACTGATTTACCAGAGCCTAAAGAAAATGAAGTCCGGGTTAAGGTGGCCTATGCTGGTATTTGCGGTAGCGACCTGCATGAATATCTAGAGGGGCCGGTTTTTATTCCGACTGAGTTTCCTGACCCCTTAACTGGGGGGCAGGCACCTATCGCAATGGGGCACGAGTTTTCTGGTCAAATTGATCAGCTTGGTGCAAATGTCCATGATTTCCAAATTGGCGATCATGTGTCCGTTAACCCAACGATTACCAAGGGTGTGCTACCCGATAATGTGGATGTCTACGATGGTTATAGCTTTATCGGACTGAGCACGGACGGTGGTTTTGCTGGTTACGTCAATGTCCCAGTTGAAAACTTGTATCCATTACCGAAGGATTTTTCCTTGAAATTAGCAGCGGTCATTGAGCCAACTGCGGTCGCTGTGCAAGCGATTAAGGAGGCCCATCTCACCTTTGGACAAACCGTTGTGATTTTTGGTGCTGGTCCAATTGGCGCGATGGTCACAGCTGCTGCGAAAGCGGCCGGTGCAACCAAAATTGTTGTTGTTGATTTATCGACCATTCGGTTGCAAAAAGCACTTAAAATGGGTGCTACTGATATTATTAATCCAAGTGAGGTCAGCGATGTCGTGGCAGCTGTCCGTCAGATACTACCGGAGGGGGCAGACACTAGTTTTGAAATTGCTGGTGTGCAAGCAACTTTTGATCAAGCCATCAAAACGACAAAAGCGCGTGGTTATATGGTTGTGGTCTCCATTTATGCTCATGCTATCCAATTTAATCCAATGGCGTTAACGAATAGTGGGGTCAATTTAACTTCGACGATTGCCTATTCGCGGCAAACTTTTCAGCAGACGGTGGACCTGGTAACAAGTGGCCAAATTAATGTGGCACCGATTATTACCAGTGAGATTAAATTAGACGATATTATCACGGATGGTTTTGATGTTTTGACAACCGACCAATCGCAGGCGAAGATTTTAATTAACCTAACGCAAGAAAAATAAGGCTTGTATTAGCCATTAACCAATGATTAATCAGAAACATTTCCAAATTTGGGAATGTTTTTTTATTTTACTATTTACAAACGTAAACTATCAAGTTATACTCATTGTGTTGTTTACAAATGTAAACACGATTTGTTTTGATGAACGGAGGACAGGATTATCATTAACATCACTGATACCGAACAAGCGGTTATGCGGATTATTTGGACGAAGAAACGGGCAACGGGTCGTGAAATTGTTGAAGAAGCTCAGTTATCGCATGACTGGTCAGCTTCAACCATTAAAACGCTCATTCGGCGTTTGACAGATAAGGACATGATTGCAGTCGACAAATCAGAAAAGGTCTTTACCTACGTACCGGTTGTAGCTGAAAACGAGGCAACCGACTATAACGCGAACCGGTTCTTTGATTCTGTTTGTGATGCCTATAAGGGGACGCTCTTAACGGCACTCATCAAAAAAGAACCATTGAGTAAAACGGATATTCAAAATATCCGGGCGATATTAGATGAACGCGAAGCAAGTGCTCCGGACCAGGTTGCTTGTCATTGCCTTCATGAAGATGATGATTCTTGTGCAATGGCCCATCATTAAAACAAAGACTGACGAACTAACAGGCGGTGTTCACAAAAACAAAAATCGGGAGTATTTTATGGATAAAATTTTGATTATGCTGGCTGGTCTAGCGGCAATCGCCTTTATTATTTGGTGGTTCTTTGGTCAACATAAGGTTGAGAGTGCAGAAGCGACTCTTGATGACAACCAGCAAACGATTGACATTCATGTCGACGGTGGTTATTCACCTGAGCATATTGTTTTGAAGCAGGGAGTGCCAGCGACCTTGAATTTCACTCGCACCGATCCTTCTGGATGTTTGGATCACGTGGTATTTACTGATTTTGGCATTAACCAAGAGTTGCCACAGGGACAAAAAGTGTCGCTAAAAATTAATACTGCCCAACCAGGTCAATACCAATGGGCTTGTGGCATGGATATGTTCCATGGCCAGATAACTGTGGAATAAAATTTTTCATATCAATATAAAATTAATAAGTTTACTTATAAAAAGGAGATAATCATGGCAGAAAAAGTAGAACAAACAGTCACAGTTGACGGACAATACCAACCAAACGTGGTGACTTTCCAAAAAGGAGATCAAGCAACCTTAACTTTTAAGCGCGTCAGCGAAAGTGGTTGTTTAGACACTGTTCAGTCACATGATTTTGGCTTCCAATCAAAGTTGCCATTAAACGAAGAAATCAGTTTTACCATCCCAACTGACCAGGCCGGCGAATTTGAATTTGCTTGTGGCATGAACATGGTCAAGGGAAAGGTCATCGTTCAATAGGTTCAAAGGGTTTAAGAGGTAAAGAACAAATGCAAAAATTGACAACCAGTCGGCGCTTTATTATTGCTTTGATTTTTTCAGTGCCGATGCTTGTTAAGATGGTTTTGATGCCCTTTGGTTTTCACTTGCCGGGTGGCACCATTACAGAATTTGGGCTGACGACGATTGTCATGGCGGTTTCTGCTGCACCATTTTTGAAGTCATCCTGGTCATCCTTTAAGAAGCACCATTCCAACATGGATACCCTTGTGGCGATTGGGACAATGACGGCTTACCTATATAGTATTTATGCAATGACTGTTGGACAGCCAGTCTTCTTCGAAGGAGCGGCCTTGGTCGTAACCTTTATCCTGTTAGGACAAGTTTTTGAGGAACGGATGCGTAAAAATGCTTCCAGTGCCGTTGAAAAGTTGTTAGACCTTCAGGCGAAGAATGCTATCGTCATTCGCGATGGGCAAGAAGTCACAATTCCATTAGGCCAAGTAGTCACTGGCGACTTAATCAAAGTCTTACCTGGACAAAAAATTGCCGTGGATGGGACCATTGTTGATGGTCAGTCAACGGTTGATGAGTCAATGGTAACTGGGGAAAGTATGGCAGTCGAGAAAAGGGCGGGCGATGCCGTCATTGGTGCAACCATCAACACCAATGGTTCCTTTGTCTTTAAGGCCGATAAAATTGGTGAAGAAACAATGCTTTCTCAGATTGTGGAGATGGTGAAAAAGGCTCAAACCAGTCGGGCACCAATTCAGAATTTGACGGACCGGGTTTCGAGTATCTTTGTGCCGGTTGTCTTGATTCTGGCGATTGCGACCTTCTTGATTTGGTACGTCTTCCTTGGCTCCGCCTTGTCAACGGCGTTGGTCTTCGCTATTTCAATTTTAGTAATCGCTTGTCCTTGTGCATTGGGTCTGGCGACACCAACCGCCCTGATGGTTGGTACTGGCTTGAGTGCAAAGCACTGTATCTTAATTAAGAACGGTGAAGTACTGGAAGCCGTGAACCAAGTGAAGACGGTTATCTTTGATAAGACTGGGACGATTACGGTTGGTCAACCAGTCGTGACTGATGTTATCGGTCCGGAAACAAAGATTATGACTTTGGCTGGGCAATTGGAAAAGAATTCAGAACATCCTTTGGCAATCGCCGTATTGGATTATGCTGAAAAATTAGGTTTGAATAACCAAGAGAGTGCGAAGAATTTTGCAGCGATTGAGGGACAGGGTGTTACAGGCGAAGTGAACGGTCAAACGGTCTTTGTTGGGAATACCCGGTTATTGGCCGAGCGCCAAATTGATCCTGACTTGCAAAAGAAGATGCAAGAATTACAGGCCGAAGCCAAAACCGTGGTCTTAGTTGGTGAAGCAGAGCGTGTGATTGGTTTGATTGCGATTCAAGATGCACCAAAGGCCAGCTCGAAGAAGGCGATTGCTGACTTGAAGGCACGTGGATTGAAGACCGTTATGCTGACTGGTGACAACCAATTGGTAGCAGAGGCAATTGCTGACCAAGTTGGTATCGACCAGGTGATTGCGGAAGTGATGCCAAACAATAAGGCGGATCATGTTCTGGCCTTCCAGCAAGAAGGTGCTGTTGCCTTTGTTGGTGATGGAATCAATGATGCACCGGCACTTTCAACTGCCAGCGTCGGGATTGCAATGGGGTCTGGAACAGATGTTGCCATCGAATCTGGGGATATTATCCTAGTTAAGAACGATTTGCAGGATGTGGCGACAGCCATTGAGTTGAGTGCCAAAATCTTTAATCGGATTAAGCTGAACTTATTTTGGGCCTTTATTTATAACGTCTTGGGTATTCCCGTTGCAACGGGTCTCTTCTATGGCATCGGCTTTATTCTAAGTCCTGAATTAGCCGGGCTCGCCATGGCCTTTAGTTCGTTATCGGTTGTAACAAGTTCACTGCTATTAAACAGAACAAGGTTAAAAACTTTAACTGCCAAGAAATCTGTGGCATAAAAATTAGGATGGTCATCGCTGAGATGACCATCCTTTTTTGCCTTTTTTTTATTTTTATGGCTACTTTTTTGTTTGGTAGATGAACCCTAAAATTCGGGGTTCATATCATTTTCAACCGTTTTTTTCTAAGTTGGTTTGAAAGCCTTGCCTTTTTTTGAAATGGGTGTATAGTAATTTCGGTTGATAAGTCGAAACGACCTGTCATTTCGACTTGTTAAAGGAAATTCATTAAAAGGAGGCTGTTGATGTACGATCTGTTGATTTTATCAATGTTGAGTTCACGAGACATGTCGGGCTATAAGCTCGCCATTGTTTTAGGCTCGACAGTGGTACCCAGACGCAAGATATCAAATGGTGTTCTATACCCAGTTTTAAATCGGATGGAAAAGGCCGGTTTCATTCAAAGTGTCGACGGGAATGTCCGGAATTCAAAAATCTTTCATATTACCGAGTTAGGCCACGAGCGACTAATCGAATTAATCAACGAGCCGGTCGCCCAGGATGCCAATCGTGATAATTCCTATCATTTTAAGTTCCGGTCCTTTTCGTATTTGGCAAAAGATAAGAAAATAGAAATTTTAACCGATTATCGCAATGCCATTTTAACGGACCGTAATGTTTACCAGGACTTGTCCACGCACTATCGAAAAGAGACAAAAGATCACCCCGAGCGGGCTGATTTTTACCGATGGGGGCTGAAAACAATTACCTTAAAGGATAACCTGGCGCTAGCCAAGCTGGCCTGGATTGATGAATCTCTGCAAGAATTAAAGGAGAAGAAAGCATGAATAATACAAACGAGCGCTCGACGAAGCGCTGGTGGGCACTCTTAGCCTTATCTTTGGGTGTCTTCATGGGCTTGTTGGACGTGAATATCGTCAATGTTGCCTTGCCAACGATGGTGAAGAGCTTTCATACGACTTTCAGTAACGTTCAATGGGTCATTAGTGCCTATACCATTTCATATGCTGTCGTGATTTTAGTTTTGTCAAAATTGGCCGATATGTATGGTCGCAAGAAGATGTTTTTGACATGTATGATCATCTTCGTGGTTGCTTCCGGAGTGAACGGATTAGCACCAAGCTTGTTAGTCTTGGACATCGGCCGTGCCGTTCAAGCCTTTGGTGGTGGTGGATTGATGACCATCTCAATGGCTTTGGTCGCTTCCATTTTTGAAGGAAAGGAACGTGGCTTTGCCATGGGAATTCTAGGTTCTGTGATGGGACTTTCAACGGTTTCCGGTCCTTTGATTGGTGGTATCTTGTCTGAGGCCTTTGGTTGGCCAGCCATTTTCTACGTTAATGTGCCAATTGGTATTTTTGCAGCCATCTTAGTTTGTTTGACGGTAGCAGAAACACCAAGTTATGGTCAGGGACAAAAGATTGACTTTGCGGGTATGCTTCTTTCAGCTGTTGCCATCTTTTCAGCCGTCTTTGGTTTAATTCAAAAGGAAGATAACCCACATTTGGCTTGGACGAGTCCTAAAATTGCGCTGTGGTTGCTAGCTGCAGCTGTCTTATTGGCAATCTTTATCTTTGTTGAATTGAAGATTGACAAGCCAATGATGAATCTAGCACTCTTTAAGAACAAGAACTTTGTCGGAGCGGTTTTTGTTGCCTTTGCATTAGGGTCCGCTATTTATTCAAACAACGTTTTCTTGACGTCTTTGATGCAAAACTATATGGGTTATTCAGCCTTTAGTACGGGTGTCCGTCAGATTCCATTAACGATGTGGGCGCTTTTTCTTGGCCCAGTGACGGGTTACTTGAGTAGCAAGTTTTCAACGCGGAAGCTGATTTCTGGCTCATTGTTATTGTCTGCCTTGTCTTTCTTGGCCTTCTTAAACGCAATGACAACCAAGTTAGCTTATACTGATTTGCTCGTGCCAATGGCTTTGTTGGGAATTTCAAACGCTTTGATTAACCCATTGTTGAATACTGCCGGTTTGGCCGGTGCCAAGCCAGAAGAAATCGGGATGACGTCTGGTTTGATTAACGTCTTCCGTCAATTGGGTGTTTCTTTTGGTGTCGTCATCCTTGGTTTGTCACAAACGAACCAGTATGACAACTATTTGAACAACCACATGACCTTTACGGGTGTTCCGACAGAAGTTCTCGCTGCCATTAAGCATGCCTTAATCGATGCCGGTCCATTTGCCAGCCAAGCTTTTGTGACCAGTGCTAAGATGACGCACTTACCATTCCACTCGACATTGAAGGCCGTGACTGATAACGCCTTCTTTGCCGGCATGCGTGGTGTGACGGTTGCTTCACTTTTGATTACTGCTGTTGGTGGTGTTTTGGCTTTCTGCTTGTTGCAAGATCCTGCTAAAAAAGAAAACTAGGAAAAATCAGGAGGGGATTTGATGTCATTAACAGTAGATGAGCAAGTCGCCACACGGGCAGAATTGCAGAAAAATTTTGCGATTCTGAATTGGTCGGTTGACCGGGTTGCGGCTGCATTGCAAACAACGCCGGAACACTTACAAGCTGTTTTGTCGCTGGAATCGGCCTATATTGAAGAACCCTGGATTTTAAAGCGCTTTTTAGAAGAAAAAATTCGCTTAGCAGGTCGAGAACCGGTGCCGTTTACGGCCCTTATTGGTAATCCTGAAGATTATTGGTTTTTGAAACAACGTCGCATTCAAAGTGGTATTCTTGCCACTCAATAAGTAAAAAAAGGCCAGCACTCAGATTTTGAGTGCTGGCCTTTTTTTAATTTTTATGAGTGTGCCATTCGAGTAGGTATACTAGTGCCGCCGGCAGCAAGATTACTGCGATGAAGACTGGGTAAACGCTGACACTATTTTGTGTTGCCATTTGCCAATCGATTTCTTGCTGGTAAAGAAAATTACCCGAAAAGGCAAAGAGCCCAGTTAAAATCATGGTCATCAACTTGAAGTAGCGGGGACGAACCAAGTTATCGTTTTCGCTATTTTTCTGTAGTGGCAAAAGGGCAATTGCCACGGTAGCAACAAAAAGGCTAAAGGCCAAATTATACTCGATTGGACTGAGGTGCCTGGATAAGCCTGTCAACGCTAAGGGTATTAATGCCAGTAGGAACAGTGGATTTCTTTTTTGATTTTTAAACAAGTAATCTTCTCCTTAATTTTTTACTTCTCTTGAATCCAGGTACGATTTTAACATGATTGCTCAACGAAATGCAAAGTCAACAAAATAACAATTGTACTGTGGCTGGATAAGAGGAAAATGGCGGTGGGTGATGACCTTGACCCCTTTAATGGGTGGAAGGAAGGTAGGGAACCGATCACTGATTTTATGAAGAAACTATGAAAGGGAGATTACAGCTGTCAAAAAATAATTAAAAATTAATGTTGCTATTTTGACAAAGCGTTGTATAATTCAATTAAGGAAATGGCCGGCCGTTTCCTAAAAGGATTAAGTTCTTGGAGGTACTGTCTATGAAGAACAAGTTTTCTCTGAACACAAAGATGATGTTGGGCAAAAACTCAGCAATCGTAAACAATTCCTTGGCAAACGCCAAATCCTTGCAGGCATCGTTCTTTATGAAACGTGAGGCCAACTTGGTCAGTCCAGGTTAGGATGGAAGCGAAGTCACAAAAAATTCATCCTACAACAAGTTAAAATCTTGCAGTCGTATGGACTGTGCCCCGAAAGGCCTACACTTTCGGGGTTTTTTAGTGCTTAAAACTCAGCTGGACCATGGCGATTTTTTGGTTAAAAGAGCAAAAACCGATTTAGATGGACGGTTAGATTTCATAATTAGTGGGTACAATTGAAACTGATTGTTTGAAAGGTCTTTTTTGAGTAAAAGTATCTATTTACCTAGGAATATGATAGCATAGTGGTGTTTTATTAGTCTTGATGAAGAAAAGATGAGAAGGAGTCTTTGAGACGATGAAGAAAGATGGCCACACGCACACGCGCTTGTCACACCACGGAAGTCAGGAACCCCTTGATTTATATCTTGAACGAGCAATCGAACTTGGTTTTACCGATTATGTGGTGACGGAGCATGCGCCCTTACCAGAGAGCTTTTTAGCTACTTATGCCGGACCGAGAAGTCAGGATGATGACTCGGCCATGCTTGCCAGTGAACTGGTCGCTTACAAAGAAGAAGTTGCTCGAGTGAAAGAAAAATACGGGGAAAAAATCCGTATCCATCAGGGATTTGAGGTTGATTACTTACCGGGATACGAGGCTGAAACGCAGGCCTTTTTGCAAGAAAATGCTGACTGGATTGATGAAATTGTCCTATCGGTGCATTTTTTGGAAAATGATTATGGTTTGATTGGACCGATTGATTACGATCCCGACCAGTTAAAACGTTTTTTTCAACGGGATTACAGGATCCGCAGGCCTTATTTAACAAGTACTTAACTGCAGTTCAGCAAAGTATTGATTTTGACACGGGTTTGTCAACACCAGTTCGGATTGGTCATATTACATTGATTCGTAAGTTTCAAAAGTATTTTGACTTTCCTGGTTTTGACCAGGAAAACCAACAGAAAATCACTGCTATTTTGACGAGCATTCTAGAAAAGGGTTATGAATTAGACGTCAACGCCGCGGGTTTGCGCAAAGAATTTTGTGGTGAAAGCTATCCAAATTCAACAATTTTACGTCAGGCTGTTGATTTACAGGTGCCGATGACCTATGGATCAGATGCCCACGAGGTGGCCGATTTAGGCCTGGTCTATAACGAATTGTCGGCGATTATTAATGAAAAACAATGAGGATGTTTATTATTTGATTAAAAAATAATGATAAAAAGTATTGAGAAAGGAAAATAAAGTTATAGAATGAAAATAACTTAATAGTAATACGCAGAAGTTAGACAAGTAATTATTGGTTAACTGTACAGGGAGTGCTCAAGCTAACGCATTGAGATGAGTGCCAGCACCAAGATGAAAACACACTAACGAGCAGATTAGTCCAAAAACTAACCCGGTTGTTTCCGATATCAAACAGGCCTTTGTTAGAAGGTTATTGAGCATTTTTTGCGTAAGCAAGAAGTGGAATGTAGGTGGGAACACGTGAAAACGTCCTTACAAACTCGATTCGAGTTTGTTTGGGCGTTTTTTTAGTTGGTTGAACCAATCAGAAAGGGTACAAACAATGAACAAAAAGATGTTAGCTGCAGGATCGCGTGATGAATATGGTGAAACGTTGAAAGAGAAGCAGGAAATTGAGCAAACCATTATTAATGTTTTGAACGATCAAGGTTATATCCCCGTCAGCACACCATTGATCGAGCAAGAGAATGTCTTTGACCAATATCAGGAAAAGAAAGTTTTCCATCTGCTTGACCACATGGGTGAAAAATTAGTTTTACGGCCTGATTTGACCCTACCAATTGCTCGCTTTCTCGCGGCGAACCAAACGACGTTAACCGTAACCCGTTTGTACTACCTTGGTGATGTCTTCCACCAAATCGTTAATTTATCCGGTGATTACAACCAGGAAACACAGGCTGGGATTGAAATTATTGGTGAGCAAAGCTTCGAGGCAGAAATTGAAGCCTTAGAAACGATGTTAGCCTTTGCCCAGCGCTTTGGCATTGTCGATGTTCAGGTTGTTCTGAGTGATGCCCGGTTAATTGACTTGATTTTGGAGCAATTTGATTTGGACGACCAGATTCGAAACGAAATGAAGCAGGCAATTGAGGAAAAAAACATTTCCCGCTTCGAACAGCTGAAGGCGCAAATTCCTGATTTTCCAGCTGAGTTAGCCGACTGGCCGTTGGCATTTGGCGAGAATGGTGAATCTGCCATGGAAAAGCTCCAACGAATTCCGGCAGTGAAGGCAATCATGGACGATTGGATTCGGTTAGCGAAATATACACACCGCCACTATCCTGATGTGGCAGTGACGGTCGACCTGGCCGCCGTTTTACCGCAACCGTACTACACCGGCACCATTATTCGTGGCTTTGTCCCAAGTCTCGGTGACTATCTCTTTTCTGGGGGGCGCTACGACCGATTACTTTCAAAATCCGACCAAGAAACAGTTCCGGCCATGGGCATGGCCTTAAAGGTTGAAACAGTCTTAGCTGACCGGCAACGTGATTTGTCTTCCTTATCGGCCCAAGACCCGATTGTCGTGGTTTTGGCCAAGGGACGGGTTGAGCAGGATGTGCGCCCATTACTAAAAAAGGCCGGTGTTGATACGAGTCAATTGGACAATCCGGCGCGTAAATTAGTCTTTGATACAGCCGACAACCGTTACCGTTTTATCCTAGTAAAGGCGAACGATGTGGTGAAGTACTTGGACCAGGGGATTGGCGACGTCGGCATTGTCGGTTCGGATACGATAGCCGAACAGGAACAAAATCACTATGACGTCTTGGATTTGCAAACTGGAAAGGCAGAGTTCGTTTTAGCAGCTTGCAAGGACTTTGAACCGGAAAAAATAAGCCGACTCCGCATCGCCACGAAATACCCCAAGTTAGCCAGTCAATACTTTCACGACCAGGGCGAAGATGTCGAATTAATCAAGCTTGAAGGGTCCGTTGAATTGGGGCCGATTACCGGTCTGGCTGATGCCATTATTGATATTACTCAAACTGGTCGAACGCTGGTTGAAAATCATTTACAAATTTTCGATCGAGTTGGCCTGGTAGCGACTCACTTCCTGGTTCGTAAGGGTTCCTTACTCCAGTACCCAGATGAGTTGACGACCGTTATTAAGCGCTTAGTAAACCTAGTTGCACCGAAAGAAGAGGTAAAAGAATGAAAATTATTGAAAAAATGACACCAACAGCCTTAGCCGAATTGAGACAGCGGTCAGATACGAATCGGCAGGATGAAGTTTTGACGCAGCAAGTTCAAGATATCATCGCCACGGTCCAAAAAAAGGGGGATCAAGCTTTAAAGGAATATAGTCAAGCCTTTGACCGCGTTCAATTAAACGACCTCCGGGTGCCAGCGGCTGAGATTCAAGCCGCCTTTGACCAAGTCGACGAAAAGGTCGTCACGTCGTTGAAAGAAGCCGCCGAAAATATTCGTTCTTTTCACCAGTTGGAACGGGCTCAGTCCTTTGAAGACAAAAGTCGTGCAGGTGTGATTCGGGGCACCAAGGTAACACCACTAGCTGCCGTTGGAATTTATGTTCCGGGCGGGACGGCCGCCTATCCATCTTCTGTTTTGATGAACGCCATTCCAGCTAAGATTGCCGGCGTAAACCAAATTGTGATGGTGACGCCACCACAAACGAAGGGAATTAATCCGGCGGTCCTCGTGGCTGCCTCGATTGCTGGCGTTGATGAAATTTACCAAATCGGTGGTGCCCAGGCCATTGCAGCGCTGGCATTTGGGACCGAAACGATTCCGCAAGTCGATAAAATTACAGGACCGGGGAATGCCTACGTCGCCGAAGCAAAGCGCCAGGTCTATGGGACCGTGGCCATCGACATGATTGCCGGCCCTTCAGAAATCGGCATCCTAGCCGATGAGACGGCCAATGCCAAGAATGTGGCCGCTGATTTATTATCACAGGCTGAGCATGATGTGCGTGCACAAGCCATGCTCGTGACCAATTCGACCGACCTGGCACAGGGGGTGATGAAAGAGGTCGATGAGCAATTGGCCAAACTACCTCGGCGCGAGATTGTCAGCCAATCAATTGCCAATAACGGCGTGATTTACCTGGTGGAAACGGTCCAAGAAATGCTGGATACGATGAATAAGCTGGCCCCCGAGCACTTGGAAATTCAATTGGAGAACCCAAGTTCGTATCTCGATCAAATCCAAAATGCTGGTTCCGTCTTTTTAGGACCTTTAGCCTCTGAACCGCTCGGAGACTATCTGGCTGGACCAAACCACATCTTACCAACCGGAGGAACAGCTCGTTTTTCTTCGGCCTTGGGGGTTTGGGATTTTCAAAAGAAAATCCAATACTTAGAATATGACCAAGAAGCGCTCATAAAAGATGCGCCATTCGTAACGGCCATAGCACGAGAAGAGGGACTAGAAGGGCACGCACGAGCAATTGAAAGTCGGGTGAATGCAGATGACTAAACGACAAGCGACGATTATTCGCAACACAAAAGAAACGCAAATTAGCTTGAAATTGGACCTGGATGATCAAAGTCCCGCAACAATTTCCAGTGGGATTGGCTACTTAGACCACATGCTTAATTTGTTTGCTAAGCATGGTCGCTTTGGCCTTGAAATCAAGGCCACGGGCGACTTGGAAGTCGATAGCCACCACACGACAGAAGATATCGGTATCGCTTTGGGCCAGGCCTTTGCGGAAGCGTTGGGAGACAAAGTTGGCATTGAGCGTTATGGTGCCCAATTTGTGCCGATGGATGAAACGTTGACCCGGGCGGTGGTTGACTTATCTGGCCGTTCATATCTCGTCTTCCAAGCTGATTTAACGGCCCAACGACTTGGAACCTTTGAAACGGAAGTCGTGGAGGACTTTTGGCAGGGCTTTAGCGACCAGCAACGGGCCAATGTCCACATCGAAGTGCTCTATGGTCGCAATACTCACCACAAAATTGAAAGCATATTCAAAGCAATGGGGCGGGCGATGCGCCAAGCCGTGACGATTAATCCGGAAATCAAGGGTGTCAATTCGACCAAAGGGACGATTTGAGAAAGAAGAGGATCAGATGACGATTGTGATTGTTGATTATGGAGCTGGTAATGTGTTGAATGTGGCCAAGGCCATTGAATATACGGGTATGTCGGTCAAGATTTCAAAAGATCCGGCAGACATTGCCAGCGCGGATGGCCTGGTGGTGCCGGGCGTAGGGGCCTTTGCAAAGGCGGTGGACCAACTCAAAGTAGCTGAATTAGTGGAGCCAATTAAGAACTATGCAAAATCAGGCCGCCCGCTGTTGGGCATTTGCTTGGGCATGCAGCTTTTGTTTGATTCATCGACAGAGTTTGGTGAAACGGAGGGCTTGGGTTTGATTCCCGGTCAGGTGGTTGCTTTACCCCAGCAAAAAAATTATAAAGTGCCACAAATGGGCTGGAATAAAAACGAGGTTCGGTTGGAAAATCCGTTGACTAAGACGATTGATGATAAGTATACGTACTTTGTCCACGGCTATTATGCGGTAACAGACAAAAAATATATTGCGGCAACAGTTCCTTATGGTCAGGTTGCCGTGCCAAGCATTGTGGTGAACAAGAATGTGATTGGTGTCCAGTTCCACCCTGAAAAATCAGGACTGGATGGGCTGTCACTTTGGCAAAGTTTCCAAGAAATGGTGGTGGGCGTATGATTTTTCCAGCAATTGACCTGCTTGGCGGCGAATCGGTCCGCCTCTATCAAGGTGATTACCAAAAGAAGATGGTGTTGGAAAAAGATCCACTCATCCAACTGCAGGCCATTGAAGCGGCAGGCATACGGCGGGTTCACTTAGTCGACTTGGATGGCGCCAAGAAAGGGTTGTCCGTTAACGCTGATTTGATTCGACGCTTACGAGAAAATAGCGATATTTTCCTTGAATTGGGCGGTGGGATTCGCACTTTGCAACAGATTGATGATTACCTGCAACTAGGGATTAATCGGGTTATTCTCGGATCGATTGCCGTGACGAATCCTGAATTGGTGCAGGAAGCGATTACCCGCTTTGGCCCAGAAAAAATTGTGGTCGGTGTTGATGGCCAAGACGGTCAGGTGAAGACGGCTGGGTGGACTGAAGCCAGTCAACAAAGTTTTGCAGAAGTTGTTTCAGCCATGACTGCCCTTGGGGTGACAAACTTTATCGTGACTGATATTAGCCGTGACGGAACACTTTCAGGTCCAAATGTGGCTTTACTAAAGCACTTGCAGCAAGACTTTCCTGCAAGTCGGTTTGTTGTCAGTGGCGGTGTCAGCACACTAGCCGATATTGCAACACTACGGGAAAACGGGTTAGTCGATATGATTGTCGGTCGCGCACTATACGACGGTGATTTGACGTTGGCTGATTTAAAGGAGGCAGAAGATGGGGTTAGCGAAACGAATTATTCCAGCCTTGGATATTAAAAGCGGCCAAGTCGTCAAGGGGATTTCCTTTGACCAGATTCGCGCCGTGGGCAATCCAGTGGCTTTGGCTAAACGTTATCAAGAAATGGGTGCCGATGAACTGGTCTTCTTAGATATCACAGCCACGATTGAAGGCTGGGCCACGATGAAATCAGTTGTCGACCAGGTCTCAAAAGAAATTTTCATTCCGTTGACGGTTGGTGGTGGAATTCGCTCTCTGGATGAGATGACGAGTTTGATTCAGGCAGGTGCCGACAAAATCTTTCTGAATTCGGCTGCCGTCAAGGATCCAGGTCTAGTGGCGGCCGGGGCACAAGTCTTTGGTGCCCAAGCAATGGTCGGGGCGATTGATGCGAAGTGGGACCCCGTCAATGGCTTTTACCGGGTTTACAGTGCAGGAGGGGCGAAGCCAACGGAGCTCGATGCTATCAAATGGGCACAAGAGCTAGTTCAGGCTGGCGCTGGCGAGTTGTTGGTGACAAGTATTGATGCTGATGGCCAGAAAAAGGGCTATGATTTGCGGCTCTATCAGCAATTAACCGCAGCTGTCGATGTTCCGATTATTGCCTCTGGCGGGGCTGGCACAACCAAGGATTTTGTTGATGTCTTTGAAGACGGTTCTGTTGATGCCGCTTTGGCTGCTTCGGTTTTTCACTATAACCAGATTGCCATTCCAGATTTGAAACGAAATTTGAGAGAAGAACAAGTGGAGGTCCGTCTATGACCCAGGTAAGAGCTGATTTTAATAAGGCCAATCAGAACGGCTTGATTCCAGCAATTGTCGTTGATGCCAAGACCAAGGTCGTGCTGATGCTCGCTTATATGAACCAGGAAAGCTATGAGAAGACGATTGTGACGCGCCAAACCTGGTTTTGGTCGCGCGAACGGCAAGAACTTTGGCACAAGGGCGCAACCTCGGGCAATACCCAAAAAGTGATTTCGATGACGTTGGATTGCGACCAAGATACGGTTTTAATTGAAGTTGAAACAGTAGGACCGGCTTGCCACACGAATGCTTACTCCTGTTTCTTCAATCCAGTTGACTTACTGGAAAATCAGTTCAGTCAAGATACAGTGGGCAGTCAGTCGTGAGATAAGCTCGTCAAAACCGTCTATCGCTACTTGTTTGAAAGGAAAACAAAATGGAACAAACAATATAAGAACTCTATGACCAAGTTTTGGAACGAAAGGAAAACCCAGTAGAGGGGTCTTATACCGCTTACCTTTACGATAAAGGGCTGGACAAAATTTTGAAAAAGGTTGGCGAAGAAAGCACCGAGGTAATTGTTGGTGCCAAAAACAGCCAAGCAGAACTAACGTATGAAACCGCCGACCTGTTTTTCCACTTGATGGTCCTGTTGGTTAATCAGGGGATTAGCATAGCAGACATTCAAGCAGAACTTGGCTTGCGGGTCGGCCAGAAGTCCAAATTACACGAACGATCAGATTGGCGGTGAACTTATGAAAAAATCAGTTGCAGCATTAAAAGCCTATCAGGCAGAACAGCCCCTTGCAGCCATTAAAGACCAGTATCAATTGGAAACGTTGGCCCACTTGTCGGCTAACGAGTCGGTGTATGGTCCAACACCAAAAGTTAAAGAGGCGTTAGCGGCGGTGACCTTTGACCGGTTGAACTATTATCCAGATGGTTCCGCGCAAAAATTGCGCCAGGCGGTGGCTCAATTAAACCAAGTCGATCCCAAAATGTTGGTTTTTGGTGTGGGTGCCGATGAATTGATTCAATTGTTAACTCGACTAGCGCTAGAACCGGGACAAAACATCATTGTCCCTGCACCAACTTTTGGTGAATATACCATTCATGCCCAAATTGAGCAGGCAGAAACGAAGTCGGTTGCCATTGATGCCAGCACTGGTCATGTGGACTTTGAGGGCATTTTGGCTGCAGTGGATGATCAGACATCGATGGTTTGGTTGTCGAATCCCAACAATCCGACAGGCGTTTTGGAATCTGCTACAGACATTCAAGGACTCTTGCAGCAATTACCAGAGTCCGTTTATTTAGTCGTTGATGAGGCCTACATCGATTTTGCCGATACAAGCGACAATACCGTTGTGCCACTTTTGGCTGATTATCCAAATCTGATTATCTTACGTACCTTATCGAAGGCTTACGGATTGGCCAACCTGCGGATTGGTTACGGCATGATGAACGCAGCATTAGCCCAAAAGTTGAATGCTGTTCGTTTGCCCTATAATTTGTCTGATTTTCAAATTGAAGCCGGCACCGCTGCTGTTTTGGATCAAGATTACCTACAAAAGACGGTTGCCAAGGTTCAGGATGAACGCAACAAGTTTGAAGATTTTTTGCGAGCAAATCAGTTTGAATTTTACCCTTCACAAACAAACTTTTTATGGGTTCAAGTGGGTGATGCCAAGCGCTATGGACAAGCCCTCTTGAAAGAAGGTTTGCAAATCAGCCAGCGTTTGAGCCCAAGTTGGGTCCGAATTACCCTAGGCCAGCCAGCCGATAATGAACGAATCCGACAATTGTTGGTTAAAATTCGAGAAGATTCTACAAGCAACGTTTAAGTTCTTCAGATAAAAACACCGCTAACAATATTTGTTAGCGGTGTTTTTAATGTCTAAGTGGACTTATAATTTATCATCTTTTTGCTGTTTGCGAACCTCTGTTAGCTGGTTATTAATCGACGCAAGCATCTCCATTTGCATTTTTTGAATCTGCATATTATTCGGTTGATCTTGCTGGATGAGGTGGTCAATCTTTGAGTGGAGAATTCTGATTTCTTCTTCAGATTTCAAGTTGACGTGGTAATCGTTTTTTGATTCCATTCTGTCATAGGTACTTGACCGATTCTGGCTCATCATGATTAGGGGAGCCTGGATGGCAGCAATAATACTCAAGAAGAGGTTTAAAAGGATGAATGGGAAGGGATCAAAGTGGAGGCCAAAGAGGTGGACGGAATTAATAAAAATCCAGACAATAATGATACCAATAAAAGTAATCACAAAGGGCCATGAACCACCAAAGCGGGCAACGGCATCGGCTACTTTTTGACCGAATGTTAAAGTTGTTTCCAATTGTTTTTCAACATCAATCACGCGATAACTGTCCTTGGACATTAACCGCGTCATTCGTTCGTTGATTTGCCGATTTTTGTGTGAATCCTCGCTAATCATCTTATCCATTTTTTGTAGCCGGTAACGCACAAGGTGTTCACTACAAATAAAGCTATTGTTGGCGACCTTCGGGTAATCTTTTTGAATCAGTGTTGCGATATAGGGATCCAGTTCATGGATAAAATTACCATCGATCAAATCGTATTCACGATGATCAACCAGGCACCAGAGTGCATCGTTTGCCTGTACTTTTTCGTTCTTTTTCATGATTCAGCCTCTCTAATATGTACTAAGTCACTAGGCGATGTCAGAACGTCGCCATTTAATACGTGCTCATTAGTATTATCTTAACATAGTAACAATTTGGCAGTTAACACTAAGAACTAATTTAACAAAATTTAAAAAAACAGAATTTAGCCTTACAAGCAGTTGGTTAGCTTAAAAATGCTATAATCTAGTTAAGAACTCCGCTTTTTAAAAAGGCGAGAATTTGAGGGGAATTGATGTTTATTAAGCGTAGCTTTCAAATTGCTTTTTCTGCTTTTATCGTATTGTTACTGTTAAATCAGGCATTAAACCAGCAGCTTGAAAATCTCATTGCTATTTTGCTGTTGATTCCAGCTTTGATGGCCGGCTATTCCGCGATTACGCGTCTTGATTTTGTTAAAAAACCGTCATTTTTGCTGACCGTCACGGTTATTTGTACCGGATTCAACCTCTTATTATTGCTTTACGTTGCCCTTCATTTTCAGATTAATGATGTTTCAGATCCATTGAACGTTCAAATTAAGGCAACCGAACTCTTACATGGCAATCAGAATTGGCATAGCAATTTTGACGGGGGTCAGGAATACTTTTATGTGTATCCCAACCTTGTTTTCTTTACTATTTTAATTAGTAAGGTCATGGCCTTCGCTAAGTCAGTTGGTCTTTCCATTCAATTGGCATTGCGGCTGATGAACTTTTTCTTGTTAGCCATGGTGACAATTTTCACCTTGCTAACGAGCTGGCGCTTAAGTAAAAATATCCGAGCGATTGCCTTGACGGCTGTCATCTTACTTTTTTACCCAGTGATGTATCTTTACCCCAATATGGTGACCTATACCGATACTTGGGCGGTTGCTTGTACCACGGTTGTCTTTTATTTAGTGGCCGTCGTTCTCACAAGTCAACAACGAGTGGTATTGGTGGGGGCCAATCTGGCCATGATCCTCGTGTATGGTTTGCTGTACGCCATTAAGCCAAATATGGTCATCTTACTGCCGGCGGTGGCAGTTCTGATTTTTATGACTTTTTTCTTGAAAATGCCCGAAAGGTGGCGGGTGGTGGTGATTACCTTTTCTCTAGTTTTGGGGGTTATCACAGCAACAGTGGCAACAAAGTCGATTGCCAGCTCAAACGGCTACAGCCAAAGTGCACAGAAGAAAATTGCCTTACCGGCAACTCATTGGATCAATATGGGATTAAACCCACTGGGATCGAGTGGCAAAGGAGCTTATGATTTCGATGATGAAAGCCTTGATATTGAGCGCAAAATCGAAAAGAAAACCTATCTAACTACGGACTCCATCAAAGATCGACTACAAATGCTTGGTCTTGATGGTTGGTTCAAATTAGCTTTGGACAAGTCACAGACTTTGCTTGGAACGCCACTCTTTGGCTTTGGCCGTTATGCCAGTGGTTATGCTAAAGCGCCGGGATATTATCTCCACCATCAGATGATGCTAACGAGCTTTTTTGCCATCATTGCGACAACCACCGTCTTATTGGCAGGTGGCCAGCTATTAATTAAAGTTTGGCAACCTTATGGTGACCAACCAATTACATCAGTCCAAAGAGCCTTTTCCTACCTAGTGGGGATTGCAGCCATCGGTTTGACGATCTTTCATACTTTTATTTGGGAAGTCGAACCACGCTACTTTTTGCCCATGCTCTACCCAATAGTAACCCTAATTGGCATGGTGGGGGGCGTTCAGCGCCTACCCGCATTGCAAATTGTCCGATCAAAATCAAACATTAATTGGACAAAACTCCTGGTTCTGTCTGTTACGAGTGTCCTTTTCTTAGGATTGACACTTTCCTCAGCGAAGAGTATTCCTGGAATTGCTTACGGAAACATGGAATATCCAATTCGCTTAGCCATCCTGCAACCAGTGAAGGCGCCAGCGGAATTGCGTTTTTCATTACCAGTGCCAGAGACGGTTAATGTCTTAAAGGTTGATATCCGGCCCGAACCTGGACAAAGTGTTTCGCTGAGTACCGGGCAGCAATTGACGCCTAGGAATGGTCACTATGTCTTAGAAAAGCGTTTTGTGGCCAACCAAAATGTTGAGGTCGTGATTCAGCGAGATGAGACCAAAGCTAGACGACCACTGATTTTGTATCGGCAACCGACATTGTATAAGCAGCTTTTTCATGGTTCAAGCGTGACAATCGATGGTAAGCAATATTATCTGCCATACGAAATGGACATCTATGACCGGAAGCCGTTTGAACTTCTGGATGTGAATAATCAACCAGTGCTACGGTAATTTGCCCGTTGTTAAGCCAGCCACTCCCCTAAATTTCAAGGGGAGTGGCTTTTTAGCTGTGTTTGACGGTACCAAGCATCCATGCTATCCTGATTTTATATAACGTTTTCAAATCAGACTTTTTATTATAAGCTAGCTTATGATGATAACGAAAATAAAGGAGAAAACATGCAATTTATCTCGCTAAATCAGTCCAATCATGATTATTGGCAAATAATCTATCGTGAGGCTTTTCCACCAAACGAACGAATTGCTTTTCAAGAGTTAAAGCAAAAAGCTACCGATAATCACCAAATCAAAATGGCAGTGATTACTGATGACGAACAAAACGTTGGGATTGCCTATTTCGTTGACTTAAAGGAGAAAGCTTTTGTCCTTTACTTAGCTGTTGATCAATCAATTCGTGGACAGGGGATTGGTGGCAAAACACTATCAGCTTTGAAGGAACGCTATCCAAAAGGGATTATTTTGGAATCTGAAAGTACGATGGAGGATGCTGATAACCAGCAGCAACGTGAAGCCCGTTATCATTTTTACTTGAAAAATGGCTTTATTGACACTGAAAAAATTGCTCACAATATGGAAAGAGACTTTCATCTTTTGACAAGTAATTTGGATTGTTCCGTAGCCGATTATTTAAGTTCGATGAAAATATTAGGGCAGGAAACCTCCGTCATTTAATTTTAATATTTGTTTGATAATTCACGCTTTTATGCTAAAAACCGGCATAAAAGCGTTTTGAATTTATAAATTAATTTAAATATATGAATTTTTTCTGTTTGATTGTTCTAAATAACCATGATATTCTAGAAAAGTAGTTGGGGATTATCAACTAGCTGTGTCAGCCAAGAAGCAGCCAGTTGATAGTCCATCAATTTCAAAAAATAAAAACGTAAATGTTACGACGCACTACTTCGACTGTAGATTTTAAACGCGCCTTTTTTGCGTGCGAAAAGTTTAGGCTGAAAACAGAATATTTTAAAATCAATACTCGAATATATGCTAACTAGCATTAGGAGAGCAAAAGATTATGATCAAAGTCCGCGATATGACGGTCGCCTATGATAGCGCCCCCGTCTTCACGAACCTGTCAATCCAATTTGAACCTGGAAAAATCACCGGAATTATTGGCCCCAACGGTGCCGGTAAGTCGACGATGATTAAAGGGCTTTTAGGGTTGACCAGCAAGCAGTCCGGAACGGCCACTTTGGCAGACCAACCAATTGCAAAGCAACTCAAGCTCATCGCTTACGTTGAACAACGGGCAGCACTTGATTTGACGTTTCCAATTAACGTTTTGGATACGGTTTTAACTGGGACCTATCCGAACCTCGGTTTGTTTAAAGTGCCTGGAAAAAAAGAGGAAGAGGCCGCTTTAGCAGCCTTGACCGATGTTAAGTTAGCTGAATTTAATCACCGACAGATTAGTGAATTATCCGGTGGCCAGCTCCAGCGCGTTTTTGTCGCCCGAGCAATTGTTCAGGATGCCGATGTCATTATTTTAGATGAACCCTTCGTTGGTATCGATATGAAATCAGAAGCTGACATCATGGCAATTTTGAAAAAATGGCGGGCTGCCGGCAAAACAATCATTGTTGTAAACCATGATTTGAATAAGGTCACAACATACTTTGATGACCTCGTCATTATTAACCACGGTGTTGTGGCTCAAGGTCAGACACAGGACGTGTTCACAAAAAAGAATATTACTACTGCCTTTAGTGGCGACCTATCAAATATTCTTTTTGACGAAGGGGAGGCCACACATGAATAGTATTGCGCTTTTTATTGATGGTTTAACGAAGTATAACTTCTTGCAGACGGCACTGATTACTGCCATCCTAGTCGGAATCATGTCCGGGATTGTTGGTTCCTTTATTATTTTGCGCGGCATGTCTTTAATGGGTGATGCTATTTCGCATGCGGTTTTACCTGGGGTGGCAGTTGCCTACATGCTTGGCATTAACCTTTTGCTGGGGGCTTCAATTTTTGGTTTGTTGGCCGCTATGTTGATTGGTTTTGTGACAATGAAGTCGCAGTTAAAAAATGATACCGCGATTGGAATTGTTTTCTCTTCCTTTTTCGCGCTTGGTTTTATCCTGATTTCAATGGCAGAATCAGCCACTAATTTGCACCATATCCTATTTGGAAATGTTTTGGCTGTTTCTGACCAAGACCTGATTACTACGGCGATTGTGTTAGTGGTAGTTGTCCTGTTCGTCGTGCTTTTCTACAAAGAATTGTTGATTACGTCCTTTGATAATACCTTTGCCCGAGCTTACGGTTTGAAAACGCAGGTCTTACACTACGGCTTGATGATGATTTTAACGTTAGTAACCGTGACCGCACTGCAAACGGTTGGAATTATTTTGATTGTTGCAATGTTGATTACACCAGCCGCAACAGCTTACCTATTAACAAATAAAATGTCATCCATGATTATGATTGCAGCAACCTTTTCGGTTTTTGCATCCGTCATTGGATTGTACTTTAGCTTTACCTTTAACTGGGCTTCCGGTCCGGCGATTGTCTTGACTGCCGCAGTGTTCTTCTTATTGGCCTTTCTCTTTTCGCCAAAGCAGGGCATTTTCATTAAAAAACGAGCAGCGAACTAAAATTTGTAGCGAAAGAAGATGATAAAAGGCGTATTAAACGCACTTGGAATTGAGGAAAATTGAATATGATTAAACGATTAACGATTATTGGGCTGGCAGCACTAGCATTGTTAGCAGGTGTCTTTTACTTTGTCAATGAAAGTCAGACGGGTAAAACTAGTCGAAGCGGTAAGTTACAGGTTGTTGCGACAAACTCAATTATTGGGAACATGGTTGAAGAGGTCGCTGGTAACAAGGTCAAGTTACACACGATTGTTCCTCGTGGAACCGACCCCCATGAGTACGAACCACGACCACAAGATGTGAAGGCAACACAAGAAGCCGATGTTTTGTTCCATAATGGTTTGAACCTGGAAACTGGTGGTTCTGGTTGGTTTAAGAAAATGTACCAAAATGCAGGTAAGAAGGAAAACGAACAAGTCTTTGCTGTTTCGGATGGCGTTGCTGCTAAGCATTTGACGGATGCCGGTAAAGAAAACGAAATGGATCCCCATGCTTGGTTAGATATCCAAAACGGTATTAAGTATGTGCAAAACATTGAAAAGGTTTTGATTGAAAAGGATCCAAAGAATAAGAGTACTTACCAAAAGAATGCTGCTGCATACATTGAAAAGCTAACTAAATTAGATGAAAGTGCCAAAACTAAGTTTAACAATATTCCAGCAGATAAGAAGCTTTTGGTGACTTCCGAAGGCGCCTTTAAGTACTTCTCGGCAGCCTATGGCATCACACCAGCCTTTATTTGGGAAATTAACACCGAGTCACAAGGGACACCAGAACAGATGAAGACTGTTTTGGAAAAGATTCGCGCAACCAAGGTACCCGTTCTCTTTGTTGAAAGTTCTGTATCACCAAAGTCAATGGACAAGGTTTCTAAGGAAACTGGTTTGCCAATTTACGCTAAGATTTATACTGATTCATTAGCCAAGGAAGGCAAGCCCGGCGATACTTACTATGGCATGATGAAGTGGAACTTGGACAAAATTTCAGAAGGTTTGTCCAAGTAAAATTAGTGACTTAACTGTCTTTGATGGCCAATTGTCGAGCAGATTGTTAGGAATTCTAAAAGTAAAATGATTTTAATCGGTTGACAAATTAAAATTAAATGCTATTATTAAAGAAATATTAGAAAAGGACAAAAAAGAATGATGATGCAAATGTGCTGTTCTCGAATGTTGAAACAATAAATGGGTACTTAATCTCGTGTTTGGTTCTCATTTATTGTCGAGCGTTATGTTCCATATTTGAGAACCATCATTTGATTCGCACAACATTGTTATCGTAACAATTTTAGTTCTTTATGTCGGGGACTAGTGTCTATCAGGAATGGTGGATACTAGTCCTTTTTTCTTTGTTTTGAGAAGGGAGCATTAATGAAATTAACTACTGCAACTGAAACAATTACTGATTTGAGTGCCATTCGGCACTACTTTCATCAGCATCCAGAACTTTCAAGCCAAGAATATCAGACAACGGCATTAATTAAGGCCTACTTAGCTGATTTAGGCTATATAATTATTACCCCAGAAGCCTTACAGACTGGCGTTATGGCTGAGATCGGCCCAGAAGACGCCCAATACACAGTTGCTTTGCGGGCAGATATTGATGCGTTGCCAATTCAAGAACAAACGAACTTAGACTTTGCTTCTGAAAATGCCGGTATCATGCACGCCTGTGGTCATGATTTTCACCTTACCTCTTTGCTGGGTGCCGCTGAAAAGATTAAAGAAAATGTTGACAAATTGACTGTTAAGGTGCGACTGATTTTTCAGCCCGCAGAAGAAACGCATGTTGGCGCAGAGCAAGTAATTGCAAGTGGTGGTTTAGAAGGTGTGGACGTGATCGTCGGTTACCATAATCACCCGAATTTACCCGTTGGCCAAATCAGTGTTGGGAATGGTGGCCGCAATGCGGCTGTTGATCAATTCGCTGTCAAGTTAACGGGCGTTGGTGGTCATGCTGCGAAGCCACATGAAAACATTGATCCCATTTTAGCACTCGCTAATACCGTTACGGCTTTACAAAGTATCGTTAGCCGTTCACTTGATCCTTACCGGCAAAGTGTTTTATCGGTTACCCATATTGAAGGGGGTCAAACATGGAACGTTATTCCTGATTGTACCTGGTTTGAAGGAACAATTCGTACTTTTGGAGACCATGACCGTGAACAAGCCAAAGAGAAATTCTACCAAATTATTAATGGTCAAGCGGCAACGTATGGCGTTTCAACGGAAATTGAGTGGATTCCTGGTCCGCCAGTGCTCGAAAATGATCCAATCCTGACGGACATTCTGGCCGAAAATATTCAGTACCATGCTAATTTGGTGAACTTTCCGCCATCAGCTGGTGGTGAAGACTTTGCTTTTTATACGAGTAAAGTTCCCAGTGTGTTTGCAGAAATTGGCAGTGGTGGTAACTCGGGCTTGCACCATTCTGATTTAGTCCTAGATGATGCAGGATTAGAGACCGCCATCATTTGGTACTATCAGTCTGTTTTACGGTTACAAGATTACTTTGCTGAAAAGGGAGAAAAAGCATGAAGAAAAGATATTGGTTGACCGGTCTGATTCTAATTTTGATTGTAATTGCTGGAATTTGGTCCTTTTATCCGCACCAGTCAAATAGTAAAAAAGGAACGATTACATTAGCAAGTTCACCCGGTCCTTACAGTGAACTCTTTTTAAAGGGCGTGAAACCTATTTTGGAAAAAGAGGGTTACACGGTTGAAAACAAGTCATTTACTAACCTATTAAATGCCGACATTGCCCTTAATGAAGGACAGGTTGATTTAAATGTTGATCAGCACACCGCTTACTTGAACAACTTCAATAGGGAAAAGAATGGTAAGTTGACGGCATTAACAAAGATTCCAACGGTTCCAATGGGGCTGTATCCTGCACAAAAGCACTCTTTGAAGTCTGTCAGTGATGGTGATACGATTGCGGTTCCAAATGATCCATCCAATACGGCACGGGCTTATCAATTACTGGAAAAGGCAGGTTGGATTAAACTGCGTTCTGGGGTGAACCCAATTACCGCAACTAAAAATGATATTGTAGAAAATAACTACAATTTAAACTTTAAGGAAATTGATTCGTCAACGATTCCACGGGTAACCAATGACTTTAGTTATGTCATTCTTCCAGGTTCAGTTGCTTACAATGCCAAGGTCTCTTCAAAGAAGATGCTGGTAGCAGAAAAAATTCAAAACGGCTACTATTTGGTAGCCACAACGACAAAAAAGAATGCAGATACTAAGTGGGCAAAGGCTGTCAAAAAAGCCTATGAATCAAAGGAATTTGCCAATTATGTGAAGAAGCATAATGATGACAACTATTGGGTCATTCCACAATAACTAGATTTGATTCCCTAAAATCAAGGGATTCTTTTTAGATAGAAGTCAACCTCGTGATAGTTTTGACTTCTTTTTATTTGAGTCATCCTTCGTTTAACCGCTATAATAGGTTTATGTAAGATTTCTGTTTGCTAGTTAATTGGCAACACGATTCATGACTGGAGAAATGCAAATGGCCCCAAAGAGACAAGTAAGCACGACCGGACGTCTGATGAAGTACATCCTGCAAGGTCTCCATGTTCTGCCTGATTTAACAAACGAGAGGGCCTATCAACGGGCGGTTATTGCCAGTCAAAAACCATATCGATTGGCCTTTTTGAACCGGTTACTGTTTGGTGCGACAGAATATAATGGTCGTAATGATGTTTTAGAAATCAGTCCGAAGTACGTAGACGATCGACAGCTGATTTTTTACCTCCACGGTGGGGGTTATTGGGACCAGCCTTCAATCATGCACTACCGTTTGCTAAAAAAGTTGGCCGACCAAACACAACACCGAATTATCATGCCAATTTATCCAAAGGCGCCCCAGCACCAGGCACAAGAAACCATTCAATGGACCAAGGAAGCTTTCCTAGAAACACTGGAAAAGGAACAAATTGATGCTAATCAAATTGTGTTAATGGGTGATTCGGCCGGTGCCGGACTGGCGTTGTCTCTTTTGCAACAGCTACGCGATGAAAAACTTTCTTTACCAAAGCAACTAATTTTGATTTCACCATGGTTTGATATCAGTGATACCAACCATGAGATGAAGGCAGTGCAACCCTTCGACCCGATGTTCGAAGTCGCTGTCTTAGACATCATGGCTGCCGGTTACCAGGGTAAACTTGATTTGGACGATCCACTAATTAGCCCGCTCTATGCTGATTTTGCCAATATGCCGGCTATTAACGTGATTACGGGAACCTATGATGTCTTGCATCCTGATGCCGTGAAGTTTCAGGAGCTTGCTGATGATGGCGGTTGGGACGTGCACACGACCATTTATCCAGAAATGTACCACGATTTTCCCGAAATCCCAATTCCCGAGGGAAAAGCTGCTATCAGGCAGATGACCCAACTAATTAAAGAAAGATAAATGAATGCCCAAAGTAATTCTTGTCACCGGCGCCACTAGCGGCATCGGTTATCAAACTAGCCAATTATTAGCAGAACAAGGGCACATTGTTTATGGTGCTGGCCGTCGAGTCGAGAAACTCACTGCCCTAGAAAAAGTGGGCGTCCATCCCCTCAAACTCGATTTAACTGACGAAGAATCCTGCCGACAAGCGGTCACGACCATCTTAGCCGACCAAGGTCGCATTGATGTGCTAATTAACAATGCGGGCTACGGCTCGTATGGTGCCGTTGAGGATGTGGCTCTCGAAGAGGCCAAACGTCAGTTCGATGTTAATTTATTTGGTTTAGCCCAGTTAATCAAATTAGTTTTGCCAACAATGCGCCAACAAGAGTCCGGACGGATTATCAATGTTTCGTCGATGGCCGGACGAATGGCCAGCTACTTTGGCGCCTGGTACCATGCCACCAAGTTTGCTCTAGAGGGCTTTAGTGATTCTTTGCGAATGGAACTAAAGCCGTTTGGAATTGACGTTGTCTTGGTTGAACCCGGTCTGATTAAAACGGATTGGGGTCTGATTGCCGCCGACCATCTGGCCTCTTCAGCGGCTGGTGGCCCATATGAAGTAGCTTCCCAACAAACAGCCAATGGCATGAAAAAGCAATACCAGGGGCAATTACTGTCTCAGCCAATCTTGATTGCGAAAACCTTGGTGAAAATTGTCAATCAGAAAAAGCCTCGGGCTCGTTACTTGCTTGGCTTTGCAGCCAAACCATTGGTTTTCTTGCGCACCATCCTACCAGCTCGGTGGTTTGATGCGTTGATGCGACAAGTTGTAAAAGGCTAAATCAGGACTGATTTAATCAACAAATGACTCTCAATATACTAAAAGGGCCTCAGCGTACATATGCGCTGAGGCCCTTTATAAATTATGATGGAGTAGCTTTTAACACATATCCATGCCCATCTTTTTGTAGGAATCAAGACTTTTAATCTGCAAATCTTCGACGGTGCAACCACGTTCTTCTGCCAAGGCATTCATCAGGGTATCCATGGCCATTAAGTCATACTTCTTTTCTGGCTCCTCTGGCGTGTAAACCTGCATCTGCGCCATCATGCCACCATCTTCGTGCTCAATAATATGACAGTGGTACATAAAGACACCGGCGAAGTTGAACTTCATCTTAATCCGCACGGTTTCTCCAGGATTGACGGCGACAGTATCCTTGTACCCGAGTTCATTTGGGTAGGGGGATTCGCCGTTGCGAGAAACAATTTGGAAGGAACCGCCATGCATGTGGTAGGGGTGAATCATCCCCCCGCAGCAATCATTAGTATTCGTAATGTCCCAATATTCTGTCTTGCCGATTTCTTGGCGGTCATCGATGCGCATCATGCCAAACTTCAAACCGTTAATAGTAATTTCTTCATCTGTTCCGGCCAAGACAACTTGGTGAACAAGTGCATTTGGATCAACATCTGGGTACAACGTTACCTGGTCGCCGGCCTTGTAATCACTAAAGTCGATGATAAACTCTGCTCGCTCAGCACAAGTTAGCATACACTTAGTCATCTGCACCGGCTCTGGTAAGAGACCGCCATCGGAAGCGATTTGCGTCATGATCAAATCATCTGAAAGGTGCAGCCGCCACTCTCGTCGGTTCGAACCATCCAAAAAGCGTAGGCGCAACTTTGGGGTTGTCACATCAAAGCTTGGGTTAACCGTTCCATTGATAAGGGCCGTTGGGCCAGCGGTCCCATCGGGATCATAGTCGGCATCATAGTCCCACTGGTTATCTTCGTGAAAGCGACGGTCTTGGAGAACGATTGGTAAATCATCAACACCATAGTCGTGTGGGAGGGCTAAGCTGTCTTCGTGGTCATCTTCGACATAAACCATCGCAGCCAAACCATGCCAGACGTCCCAACCGGTTAATGGGCAAGGGTGGGCATGCAGCCAAGTGGTTGCGGCTGGTTGGTTAACGGTAAAGGTAATCTCTTTTTCCTCACCGGGATAAATTGGCGCGTGACAACCACCATCGATAAAGGGACCGGGCACATCCAAGCCATGCCAGTGGAAAGTCGTTAATTCAGGTAAACTATTCTTTAGCGTAACGTGATAGGTTTTACCGCTTCGGAAAACAATAGTTTGCCCCAATAAACTCTGGTTGTAGCCCCAGGTTTTGGTTTTAGCACCGGGTAAAATCTGTGTTTCGCCCGGTTGGGCATGGACTGTCAGCCAGACATCTGTATCCGTTTCTCGATCAGGCTTCAAGAGACTAGGAATCGTCAGTGGTACTCGGGGGGCATCGTAAACCTCTAAAGGTACGTAGCCGCCGTCATGATAGTCATAAGCTGTTTCATTAAAAAAAGTAATCCTGGTAAACAGGCTTTTCTTCCGTTGACATGATACTTCCTCCTTCTATTTGTCTCTTAGTATACAAGACCCGGGTCGTTTTTTCTAACAATTGTGCTAAGCTTAATTTAGGCAGTCAATCAGTAGCCGCCAGAGGAGGAAGTAACAATGACACGTAATCGTATTTTTCACTTTCTCATGGCTTGTGTTTGGATTTACACCTTTTATCTACTCATGCACATGCAGGATATGTTAGCTATGTATGTCATGTCCGGTGGGATGTTTGTTCAATCGTTCTATAGCATTATCTTTGATCAAAAAGGGTGCTAAACGGGAACACGTGAACGTTTGCTAAAAAACCAAAGAATTCTGAGTCATGTTCGCTTTCGTAATCGGTGCATGGTTGAAAATCCTGTGGGCTTTTTATTAATTGGCAGATTACAAGTTTAATTCGAACAACCCCGAAAAACTTCTAGTGGCGTCTGGTAGTTATGTAACTTCATGGGTCGATTGTTG
>NZ_LDUY01000016.1 GCF_001038455.1 Fructobacillus sp. EFB-N1
CACCAGTCTTTGTCTTATCTGGTTGTTTCATTGCCATTTGTAACTTATATAAGCCGTCGTTCAATTCTGGAGTTGGCTTAAATTCAATGTTTTGTCGCATTTTTTCTCCTAAAAATAAATCGTTTCTACTGAATAACTAGTTAATTCATCAGAGTCTAGGAACTCTCCCAAATCAGCATCCAATACGTACTGGAATGGATAGCCAGTCTTCTTGATATGTTTCAAGAATGGTCCTAAGTTAGACTCCTCAATTTCAGCAAGGCTTAGTTCGCCATGATTCCAAACGTTAAGATGAGTCACTGACTGATTCTTGCTCGCCCATTCATCATATTCATGTAAGTGTTGGTCGATACCATCAGCAACCATGTTCCCTGTTGTCATTGCACGTCCTCCCAACCCACTAGATAATCAAACGAAACACCGAAGTAGTCAGCGAGTTTTTGCCACGTTGATAGTTTGGGCTCGCGGTCACCTCGTTCATAGTGTGAGACGGCTTGCCGAGACATATTTAAGACGTTTGCCAGTTCATCTTGTGATATTTTTTGTCGTTTTCTTATCTCTTTAATTCTGTTTTTCATCGCTCCACCCCACTAGATATGCTGGTGTGACTCCGTAGAACTTAGCTAATTTTTCCCAAGTTTCTAGTTTTGGCTCACGTATACCGTTTTCCAAATTTGATAAGGTAGCTGATCCAATCGTTTTAGAAAATCCATTAGTCTTTCTTAATATCAAGGACAACTGAACCATTGACAGACCTTTTTTATTTCTTAATTGAGTTAATCTGTTTTTACTCATACGTCCTCCGTGGTACAATGAAGGCATAAATTTTCTTGGACGAAGATTATGCCTAAGCTTGCTCTGCTAAGCGGGCTTTTTTTGCGCGCTTTAAATCTCGTTTTGCCAGCCGCTTGCTTTGATGAACGATGTTGTTCGTAACGTCTTTCTCGATGTCATATTCATCGAATAGTGGTGCTTGCTTGTAGTATTTGATAGCCAGACATGACAGGGTCACAACACCCACAGCTATCACAGTCATTAGTGCATCGTTGAATTGCATCAGTGTCATATTTTTCTCCTTTACATTTTTGGCTTGTATCGAGTGATACTGTCTAAGAACTCAGCCACCTTGTATTCAACATAGATTGGCTTTTTCCGACCAGGGACTGGCGTGTAAGGAAACCCAGGCATATCAATCAACAAATCAACATTGTCGCGGGTTGTCCGCAGTGCTTTGGCCAAATCACCAATTTTGCTGAATACTCGTGAACCGTTTCTTGTTAATGGTTCGATTTCATCAGTCATTTCTTTTACCTCAGGCCATTTGTTTTGCTTCTAGAAACTTATTGACGAAATAAATTTGTCCTTTTCCAGTTACTTTTGGAGTGCTTGTTGTTCGTACTGACCCATCAGGGTTATTGATAGTCCTTGTTTTTGTTTCCATGATTTCTAATGACAAGCTCTTTTGTGTTGGCAAGTTACGTTGCTCGCCTCGACTGACCAAATATCCATGTTCACGGAGCCATGAGAACAACCGATTTTGACCAATTTCAACTCCATTTTGCTTAATAATCTTGGCAAGTTGCCCGATTAGAACGCTGTTAGTACTTGTGTCAACGGCATCAGCAAACAGTGCTTTTGGCTTCATCTCTGAAATTTGCAAATCTTTTGCCTTGAGCTGTTCTCCAGCCTGGATAAGTAAATCTGATAGCGTGTTATCACGATTAGTAATCAGTGCCTCTGCTTTTGCATCAGTCATGTAAGCACCATGCTTGCGAATGCTTGGCAGAACTTCTGATGTGACCCACTTTTTGAATCGCTTGGCGCTGTCTAACTTGCTTCCAAAAATCAGAGAATAGACACCAGATTCGTTGATTAGGTGCGCACCTCGTTGTCCAAAACTCAAAGACGTTTTGTCGTTGAGTTTTTTATCCTCAATGTCAACATGCATTTGAATTGCCTTGTTCGGATCAGAATATCCCAATGTATCTGCTACATCTTTTCCCACGAACCATGGTTCATTATCAATTAATACTGTTCGTACTTCGTTGCTTTCAAAATTGAAAGCTTTTACTTCGTTTGCCATGTTTGCCTCCTTACAACTCAATTCCCAAAATCTTTGCTGTTCGCTTTTGAATATCAATGTCTAATGGCGTTGAATTCCCTGAAAGTGCTCGGCTAACTTGTTGGGGTGAAACATGCAACATCTCAGCAATTTCGACTTGCTTCATACCTCGTTCAGTCAACGCAAGCTTGAACTTCATTTTTACCTTTGATGATGCCTGCTCAAGTTCTGTCATTTGTTTTTTCTCCTTTCGTTGTAATTTCTTCATCAAGTTGTTGACTAACTTTTACAGTAGTTGTAAAATCAGGTCATAACAAATAAACAATAAAAAGCCTATACACCAACAATCAGACCGCTAAGTTAGATTTATAAGTGCTTGTTTTTTGTTGCTTAATTACTTGATGAACTAATAATAACAACCATTGTAAAAACTGTCAATGATATTTTTATAACTGTTGTTAATTTTAGTCTCGTCAAATCAGGAGAACCATTGCTATGACTGTATTTGAACGTACTAAAAAAATCTCAAAATTAAGGGGGTTTAATTTACAAAAGACTGCCGAAAAAGCAGGTTTAAGCCAAAACGCTATCTACAACTGGAAGACAAAAGAACCAAGTAACGTTTCCTTGAAAGCTGTTGCTAGCGTTCTTGGTGTTCCAACAGATTACCTTTTGGGAAAAACTGATAATTTTGAACAAAAGGCAGAAACAAAGCAAACTAACATTGACATTGATGATGACACAGTATTGATGGCATTTGACGGTCAACCAATTGATGATGAAGACCGTGAAAAAATTTTGGAATATGCTCGATTTGTTATGAGCCAAAAGAAAGGTAAGTAATTAGTGACAGAAAGTATTAGAGATGACATCTTATATGATTTAGAGCGTGTTGCCGCATTGCATCATATTACAGTCGTAGATGTTGACCGTTTATCAATGGAAACGCCAGACTCTTCTATTGAAAAATCAAAGTTAATTTTAATGAATCCTACTTATGAAAAGTGTAGCTATGAATTTCGTTTGGCTCACGAATTAAGCCACATTCTATTTGGCAATGGATGTTCTGATGAAGTATATCAATTCAGCCCATACATCAAGCGTGGCAAAGAACTTGAAATGCATAAACACGCCATTGACATGTTAATGGATATTGAACTGCCAACATCCCCTTTCACATTCATGGACTTTTATAAAATTCCGTATTGGTTATTTGATTATGTCAAATCAAAATTTATAGAGCTGGCCTAATATGAAAAAATTATACTACGCCTCAGTTTTTACATTTGCGCTCACGTCAGTAGCGTTGGCATTGTTAGACATCACAAATCTAGTCAGCATTAATAAACCACCTTATTTCATTATTGATAAATTTATTTTGATTTTCTTCTGGGTTGATTATGTCGCACGGTTTACCAAAGCTGAAAATAAAAAAGTATTTTTCAAAGAGAATATTTTTGATCTATTAGCCATCATCCCCTTTGATTCTGTCTTTTCGATGTTCCGAATTGCTCGAACCATTCGGTTGCTTAAATTATTACGTTTTGTGCGAATTATTGGATTTGCTGGACGATTCAAGAAAAACGTCGCTAAGTTTTTCAACACCAATGGTTTTATCTACTTAATGAGTTTTGCCATTGCTCTCATACTTTTGTCCGCTGGCCTATACTCACTAGCCGAAAATATCAATTATGGTAACGCTCTATGGTGGGCTATTGTCACCACAACGACCGTTGGATATGGCGATATATCCCCTTCAACATCAATTGGTAAAGGGATTGCCATTGTGCTGATGTTTGTTGGGATTGGACTGATTGGGGCAATTACCAGTACTGTGACGTCATTCTTTACTCAGCAACAGGCTGAAGAATCCGAAGAAAAAATAAATCAGCAATTTGCATCAATTAACGCTAAATTAGATAGAATAGAAAGAAAACTAGGAGGAAATGATGAAAATCAATAAGAAACAAAAATGGGTTATTGCTGTATCAGTTGTTGTTTATGTATTGGTCATTTGGGCGCATATTTCAGACATTAACGATCCCGGAAGTATCAATTACAAGGGAAACCACGCCACTAAAAGTGAAAGGAACTAACAGATGGTCTTATTAGGATTTGCATTTTTGATTTTCGGTGGCATCTATTTCTTGTTTTGGGCTTCGTTTAAAATCATGTCCTGGATACCGTATTTGCTATTGTTAGCCGGAATATGTATGGTATTTGAATTCGTTTTAGACCATTGGATTATAACGTTGGTCATTTACACAATATTAGCTGCAATCGCTTTCTACGCAGTTAGTGATGACAATCAAGAATAACACACGCCCTTTCGGGCATACATAAAAGGAGTACACAACATGAAAAACAAATTTGATAAATCTATCTTGTCTGATATGAAAAACGACATCAAAAGCAATGTGCAAGAAATCAAAACCAGTGCCAAAGACGTTAAGAAAAATGTTAAATCAAAAACCGAGGAGTTATTCGACCACACGTCTTCGAACTTTGAACAGTTCAAACAGTTTATGTTCGCACCATTTTTGTTAACCTTTGTCATTTCGATCGTGATTGGGTACAACTTTAGTGACGTCATAAAGAGTCTAACAAGCTTTTTAGCAAATCTTATCGGGTATATTTGGATGTGGATTTTTGCATTTAATGGTAACCACCCTACCCACACATTAGAATCTTCATTTGTATCATTACTTCAAAACTCCCTAACACTATTCTTCATTTCATATATTGTTTTCTACCTCATCAAGACAATCAACAAATACTTAAAGAAAAACAGAGAACAGCAATGGGGATATGACCAGGCACACGAAGATGCAATAAAAATCCAAAAAATTCAAGAAGAAAATATTAAGCTACAAAAACAATTAATTGAAAAGCTTGATGGTTTAAACAATAAAGAATTGTAACCACACATATTCGTTCAATAATAATTTAGACGCCCTTTGGGGCATACATACACTATGAAGGCGTAAGCCTTTTTATTTGACCAAAAATGGAGGAATTATGGCTAATATTGTTAAAACAAATGCAGGAACGTGGCGTGCTAGGGCTTCTATTACTGTCAATGGCAAGAGAAAGCAACCTAGTAAACAGGGATTCAAGACGAAACGTGAAGCGCAATTATGGGTATCCCGTATTGAGTCTGAAGCTGTTGAGCCAACTCAAAAAAAATACGAAGAAATGTTATTATCTGAATATTTTGAGAAGTGGGTTTCTGTTTACAAAGAAAATTTGGAACTATCAACAGTCTATCAGTATCAGAATACGTTGGATAATATTAATAAATATTTACCACAAACTCGATTGTTAGATTTTACTCGTTCTGATTTTCAAAACTTCATCAACGAATTTGGCGAAACCCACTCAAAAGAAACAGTTGCGAAGAGAAAAAATCATATTAGTCAATGTTTAAAAGACGCTTATTCTGATGGAATTATTGACAAAGACCCCACTGTTAGAATCCAATTGACAGGTAGCAACGGAAAGTCTTCTTCTGACAAATTTTTAGAAGGTGATGAATTGGCAAAATTAGATCATTACACAAAGAAGAAGTTAGAACAATATCCACATGCTAGTTCATACTTAGCGATTTATATTGCCATACATACTGGCATGCGTGTCGGAGAAATTATGGCACTGACTGCTGATGATATCGATTTTAAAAACAAAACAATCTCAGTCAACAAAGCATTAGACCAGTTCCATAATGTTAAATCAACGAAGACTGAATCCAGTAATCGTATTATTACCGTTGATGATTCGTTGCTAGATGAACTAAAGGGAATCACTGGCTCTGTCGCTAATGTCAGTAATTACGGAATTAGCAAAACTCTCAAAAAAGCTATTAAATTCCTTGGCATCAAAGACATATCATTCCATGCCTTACGCCATTCACACGGTAGCTTATTGCTATCAAAAGGCGTTGATATTAAATATGTATCAAAACGTCTAGGACACAAGAATATATCGACCACAATCGACATCTACACTCACCTTTTGGACTCACAAAGAAAGGCAGAAGATGAAAAAGCTCTAAATATTATGAGTTCGTTTTTTGACTAAAAAAAGTGTCACTCAAAAATAAAAAAACGTCTGAAAACGTCCTAAAACGTCTTAAAATTAAATATTAAAAAGCAAAGAAAAACCGCTCTACACCAACCGTTAAGGCTGATATAGAGCGGTTTAACACAAGTACCAATAAATGGCATAAATGCCGACTAGCGGACTCAAACCGCTGACCCCCTCATTACTAGTGAGGTGCTCTATCAACTGAGCTAAGTCGGCAAAATCAGTACCTAAATATTATATCAAAACATTTTGAATACTTCAACAATATTTTTTAAATATTGTGATACGGATGACAGGAATCGAACCTGCACGGATTACTCCACTGGAACCTAAATCCAGCGCGTCTGCCAATTCCGCCACATCCGCAAATCTTGACGTACCAGGCTAACTCCCGATTTTAAACAACCGACAGACGCGTTGGCAACCATTTAATAATACTGGATTTTTTTCTCATCGTCAAGTAAAACTTTAGAAAAAATCATTATTTTTTAAAGCACACCCAACAAGTAATCGCCAAGAAGATTCCCCCACTAAAAAAGCGCCACAGGCTTTGTCTGTGCGCTTTTTTATCAATTGTTATTCATTATCAAGGGTTTTCTTCGTTAATTCCGAAACAGACTGCTCTTTTCGTTGCGCTAAATGCAGTTTATAGGCATATAGGATAATTGTTCGAGCAATAGCGTAAACCGGCACAACAATGATCATGCCGACGATACCCCAAAGGTTCCCAGCCCCAAGCAAGAGCAGCATCACCGTCAGCGGATGAATCTTCAGGCTCTTACCGATCAATGCCGGATAAATGATTGAACCATTAACCTGCTGGACAATTGCCATCGTAATCACGATTCCGATGATCATCTTCCAGGAAATCGATAGAGCGACCAAGACTGCCGGCACAACCCCGATAAAGGGTCCCACATAAGGAACGATGTTAGCGACCCCGGCAATGAAGCCAAGGAGCCAAATATATGGTAATCCAGTCATCCAATAACCAATACTCATGGCAAAGCCAACAAAGACCATCTGAATGGCCTGACCCGAAATATAGCGTTCAATGGTCTTATCGAGTTGTCCCCCAAGTTCAAAGACGTCCTGCGCCTTGCTCTTCGGAAAGAAATTTTTGACCGTTGGCAAAAAATGGTCCGCGTCGTTCAGCATATAAAAGAGAATAATTGGGACCATCAAAGCGTTAATGGTAAAAGAAGTCGCTCCCGCAATCACAGCTTGAAGAGTACCGGCAGTAACTGAGAGGACAGAAGTCCCATACTTGGTCACAGACGTCTTAATATCGGTATCTGAAACCGAGATATTCATGCGCTTAAACCAGGGTTCCTTGACCATTTCATTGGCCAAATCTTGCACATGCTTGATAAACGATGGAATGGCGGTAATCATATTCGTAATTTCATTTAAAATCAGTGGCACAAAAATAATCAAGGCCCCACCAACCACAATCAAGAACAAGGCAAAGGTAATCCAGACGGCCAAAAACCGGGGCATCTGCCAATTTTTAATTCTGATTTTTTCAATTGCCTTTAAAATCGGCTTCAAAACATAGTAAAAGAAGCCAGCAACCAATAACGGCATAAAAACCGTGTTAGCAAAGACTGCAATCGGATGCATTAAAAAGTCAAAGCGAAAGACTAAGAAAATTAAACAGGCTAGAGACAGCGCCTCAATCGTCCAAAAGAATATGGTCCTTAATTTATCATTTGGAAACATCATCAATCTCCCTTAATTGATCTAATAGCTTATGTTGTACCTTCGGCAGGGCCAATGCCTCTTGCTCTGCTGGCGACAAAAAGGCCATGTTGGTGGGTAGGTTTTGCTGATTTTTAACCGGTAGGTCAACTAACCAAATTTCCCAGCGACGGTGAGAAAAGACATGCACAACTGGCTTTAAGGTCAGCTGCTTGCCGGCCAATTCTTCAATTGACTCAACCTGTTTCAATGGCAAGGTCCAAAAATTAGCTAGCAGACCTGTTTTTGGCCGTTGTTCATACAACAGCCTGCCCTGGTCGTCATAAGCCACCTGAGCTTGATAAATCTGTCGCACTGGCTTTTTCTTTTTTGTCTTCACCGGATACTGGTCCTCAACCCCATCTCGAAAGGCCGCGTTATACTTTTTAACGGGTGAATGCAGGGTATCTGGATTATCCGTCTTCATATAAGTTGTGCCCAAGTCCATAATTGCTTGGTTAAAGTCACCAGGCCTCTCTGGGTCGACGATTGGTTCAATTGCTTGATAAAAAACCTTACGGGTTTTTGGTTGGGCAATATCATCATCAATCTTTAACAGGCGGGAAAAGACTCGAAAGAAATTACCGTCAATGGCTGGTACTACTTGACCAAAAGCGATCGAGGCGATCGCCGCTGCCGTATAGGGCCCAACCCCAGGCAAGTCCTGGAGGTCATCATATGATTCTGGCCAGTGACCCTGAAGGTCATAGACTACATACTTAGCCGCCTTATGCAGGTTTCTAGCCCGTGAATAATAACCGAGCCCTTCCCAAAGTTTTAAGACCAAATCTTCATCAGCAGCAGCCAAATCAGCCACCGTTGGCAAAGCTTCCATGAAACGGTTAAAATAGGTGATGACCGTATCAACTCTTGTCTGCTGGAGCATTAACTCCGAGACTAAAATTCGATAAGGATCCGTGTTTTGTCGCCACGGCAAAGCTGCTCGACCCTCTTGGTCGTACCAAGCAAGCAAGTCTTTGCGAAAGGCGTTGATTGTCGTTTGACTCCAATTCTCCATAACCACTATTATAGCACTTGAAAACCAATCTCTTATCAGGTATAATTGTTTTCTGTACGATACATTTATTTTATCTAATATAAGGAGTTACACCATGGCAGTTAAGACACCATTGAATTCATTTGCCCGCGGCCGTAAGGTCGGACATGACTCTTCTAAGAAGAAGCGTCAAGCTGCTGTTGCTCAATTGCAACAATGGGCTAAGGGAAAGACAACAGAAATCCCTAACACAAGCACTAAGTAAGGAAAACTAGCGTTCAGCTAGTTTTTTTTCTTGATTTTTTCATAAATCTGAAGAAAACTGCTTGTCTTGCCTGGTGGCCATGCTTATACTAAATGTTGAGCAATCACTTATTTGGAGACCAAACCTATGATTATTTCCGTCGAAAATAAACAACGCCGCCGGGCAGTCTTTGCCACCCTGCTCTTTATCGTTCTGGCCGTTTTAATTGGCACCAATGCGTCTTTTTTGTATGAAATGAATGAGTCAGTTCGCTTCTTTATGACTGGAATTCAAACGAGTTACGGTAATGCTATTATGTCGGCAGCAACCTTCTTAGGTTCGCCACTCATGTGTCTAATTTATGCCGTCCTCTTAGCAAGCGTCCTACTTTTGGCAAACTTAAAAATCCCGGCATTTTGGGTAATCTTTACCGCCTTTGGTCAAATTATTTTGGCCCAAATCATTAAGTTCTTTATTCATGCCTCGCGCCCCGTTGGCCACCTCTTAACGGACACCGGCTACTCATTCCCGTCACAACACGTCGTTGCCATTTGGTCAATCGTTTTTATCCTGTTCTTGTTGGTGACACCAAACATTAATTCGATGATCTTACGAATCTTGATTGACTGGATTTTAATTACCCTGGCGCTGATGGTTATGCTCTCGCGACTCTACTTTTCTTCGCAATTCGCCTCAGATGTTATTGCTGGCTACCTGCTTGCTTACGCTTGGGTTGTCCTCTGCGCTAGCCTTTATCCGGCAGTCGCAACCACATTGAAGAAAAACTTTTGGGCGTTCAAAGAACAGGAAATTTAATATTGATATGACTCAATCATTAGTGATTGAGTTTTTTTATTTACCATTCATAAGCATAACCCCCTAAAAAATCAACCTTCTGGCAAACAAAAAATGCCTACCGCTCAAGGCGGTGGGCATTCTGATTTGATTTATTAGAAGTTTAGTCTTCCTTATAGTCGTCGTCAGACATGGCTTCAACTTGTCCCAACAAGTAACCATTACCAACTCCTGAGAAGAAGTCGTGGTTTGATGTTGAAGTTGAAATACCATTCATCACAACTGGGTTAACCTGGTCGGCATTATCTGGGAACAATGGTTCCTGTCCCAAGTTCATCAAGGCCTTATTGGCGTTGTAGCGCAAGAAGACCAAGACGTCATCCGTCCAACCAATTTGATCATAAATTTCGTGGGTAAACTTTTCTTCATTGTCATACAAGTCGTACAACAAGTCATACATCCAAGTCTTCATCTCTTCTTGTTCCGCTTCTGAAAGCTTGTTGAAGCCGATTTGGAACTTGTAACCGATGTAAGTACCGTGCACAGACTCATCACGCAAAATCAGCTTGATGATTTCGGCGACGTTCAACATCCGGTTGTGACCCAAGTAGTACAAAGGCGTGTAGAAACCTGAGTAGAACAAGAAAGTTTCCAAGAAGACCGAAGCAACCTTCTTTTGCAATGGTGTGCCATTTTGGTAAACATCATTAATCTTATTGGCCTTGTACTGCAAGAATTCATCGTGGTCGGCCCATTCGAAGGTCGCATCGATTTCTGACTTGTCGTTCAACGTTTCAAAGATTGAAGAATATGACTTGGCGTGAACAGATTCCATAAATTGGATGTTGTTCAAAACCGCTTCTTCTTTTTGGTTAACAGCATCGCGACGCAATGAAGCCATTCCGTCCTGTGACTGCAAAGTATCCAAAGTCGTCAAACCACCGAAGACCAAGTTGTAAACCCGGCGTTCCGTATCATTCAAATCACCACGCCAGTTGCGCAAGTCGTTTGAAATTGGGACACGGGTATCCAACCAGAATTGTTGGGTCAACTTTTCCCAGGTAGCCTTATCCAAGGCGTCTTCAATGTCGTTCCAGTTAATGGCAGTATATGAGCCGTTATTCACGTGTTCAACCATGTTTTTCTCCTAATGTTTCCCTGATGCTTTGGTAAATTTTTTCTGCGTCGTAAGAAGTCCCACGTAACTCGTAGTCCCCAATCACCGGTACCTGATACTTTTTGGCGTAGCGCTTCGCGGTCAAAATATATTGATCGTTGAAGTTACGGTTCCCCGATCCAACTACTCCCTTTATTAGTGTAGCATTGTCTTCAAAATCAATATAGTCCGCGAGAGCATTCGTAAAGATTTCAACAACTGCAGGACCGGTCCCGGTTCCGCCCGTCAGGTAGGTGGGCACAATCGCCACAAAGGGTTGGTGTTCAGCTTCATAATCGGTTTCATCACCGACTACCTTCACATCAATCGTGTCACCCTTTTCTTCAGCAACTGCTTGTAGCTTATTAATAAACGACTGTGTATTGCCTTCAATGCTGGCATATAAGAGTCGGTATGTTGCCATCGAACTTTCCTTTCTAAACAGCGTAGGCTGTTTTTCAGAACTTTGAATTAGAATAATTTGGTAATATTTGAACAAAGTTCACGCAACGTATTCAATTTAACAGCTGGGTTGACAGCCGTCAACCTCTAAAATATGTACGACTGAGCAGTGCTCAGTCATTTGTGAACCTGGTAAACAAGACCAGGCTAACAATTGAACACTTATTCACAATCGCATTTTGGTCAGAAAAAAATTCTAACTTAAATTCCTGTAAGCGTATCCAATTAGAATTAAATCGTCATTAAATTGAGCAAGACTCACATTCGTTGATACCAGCCTCTTGGTTATCATCCGTATATGTTCGGACATAATACAAAGACTTGATGCCCTTCTTGTAAGCATAATTACGTAACTTAGACAAATCACGGGTGGTCATCTTCTCCGTCCGACCGTTCTTCCAATCATAAAGACCTTCAGGAATTGTTGAGCGCATGAAGAATGTCAAAGACATTCCCTGGTCAACGTGTGGCTGAGCGGCTGCATAAATATCAATGACCTTTTTCATATTCGTGTCATAGGCAGAAACATAGTAAGGCAACGTTTCATTTGACAGACCGGGTGCTGGGTAGTAAACCTTCCCAATCATCCCTTCTTGACGTTCTTCAATCTTGTTAACGATTGGCAACAAAGAAGCCGTGGTGTTATTGACGTATGAGATTGAACCAGTTGGCGCTACCGCGTGACGGTAAGCGTTATACAAACCGTTCTTTTGCACTTGATCGCGTAATTCTGCCCAGTCTTCCTTTGTTGGCACGGGCAGGTTGGCAAACAGTTCCTTCACCTTATCAGTTTCTGGGCCCCAGTCTTGGCTGACATACTTTTCAAAATACGTACCGTCAGCGTAAGCTGATTTGTCAAAGTCCTTGAAAGTTTCTTGGCGGTCAAAGGCGATGTTCATTGAGGCCTTCAATGAGTAGAAGTTCAAGGTCATAAAGAAGACCTTGGTAAAGTCCAAAGATTCTTCATCACCATACATCATCTTATTTTGAGCAAAGAAGGCTGCCAGACCCATGGCGCCCAAACCAACAGCGTGATTTTGCTGGTTACCGTTTTGCACAGATGGGACCACGTTCAAATTAGACTGTTCAGAAACAAAGGACAAAGCACGAATCATCGCATCGACAGAACCGGCGAAGTCATCCGTCTTCATCATGTTGACAATGTTAATTGAACCCAAGTTACATGAGATATCCTCACCCAACGTTGTATATTCTTGCTCGTCATCAATTGTTGAAGGTGTTTGCACCTGCAAAATTTCAGAACAAAGGTTTGACGAAATCACCTTTCCAGCAACTGGATTAGCGCGGTTAACTGTATCGATATTAACAATGTAAGGGTAACCAGACTCTTGCTGAAGCTTTGAAATTTCTTCTTCAACCGTTCGAGCAGGAATCATTTTCTTCGTGATTTTGTCGTTCTTCAACATGTTGTCATATTCGGCAGTGATATCAACATAGTTGAATGGCATGCCGTACTCGCGTTCAACATCAACTGGTGAGAACAAGGCCATTTCTTGACCCTTTTCAATCAAGTCATAATACTTGTCAGGTACAATCAAGCCCAATGACAGGGTCTTCACGCGGACTTTTTCGTCGGCGTTTTCCTTCTTGGTAGCCAAGAAGGTCATCAAATCAGGATGGAAGATGTTCAGATAAACAACACCTGCCCCCTGACGAGCCCCCACCTGTGATGAAAAAGTAAAGGAATCTTCCAATAACTTCATTACTGGCACAATTCCACCAGCGGAATTGGCAATGCCCATCACGGGTGCGCCGGCTTCACGAAGGTTTGAGAGGTTAATTCCAACTCCTCCACCCATCTTTGACAACTGCAAAGCTGAGTTGATTGTTCGGCCGATAGAGTTCATATCATCGCTTGTTTGCAAAACGAAACAAGAAACCAATTCACCACGACGAGCACGACCAGCATTCAAAAATGATGGTGTTGCCGGTTGGTAGCGCTGGTGAATCATTTCATTGGCCAAGGCCATCGCTAAGTCCTCATCGCCATTAGCATAGAACAAGGCATTCAAGGCTACACGGTCTAAGTAAGATTCAACGTAGTAAGCCTTATCGTTTGTCTTTTGCGCATATTGATTATAAAACTTAAAGGCCGCCATAAAGGAACTGAAGTGAAAGTTCTGTCCCTCTAAAAAGTCATACAACTGGTTAATGAAGGCCATGTCATATTTTTTAACCAGGTCCTTATCCAAAAAATCGTTTTCAATCAACCAATCATAGTGGGCTTCAACAGAGTCAAACCGTTTTAAGTTTGGTTCAACGTTTTCCTTCATGAAGGCTGCCAAAGCTTCCTGATCCTTGTTTAACTGAATCTGGTTGTCCTTTGGAATATTGATTTCGTTATTTAAATCAAAGTAGGTGACCTGTGTGAGGTCAAGGTCCAATAATGACATATAATTCTCCTCGCTTTATATAATTTGTTCGTTTTCCCCTTGAGAAGAAAAATTCCGCATAGACCAATCGGGACTAGGCGGAAAAATTCGTGACACCAAAAAACTTAGGCCGTCAAAGACTTCAAGGCGTCAGGTTGGAAACCAGAAAAGGCTTCCTGACCAGCGATTTGAACAACCGGGGTTTGCTTAAAACCGGCATCCTTCAATTGAGCAAGGTATTCTGGTTGTTCTTCGATATTAATTTCTTCGTAGCCAACCCCCATGTTGTCGAGGTAGCGTTTTGTCATCTTGCACTGTACACAATTATTTTTGGTAAAGACCGTTACTTGAGCCATACTTTTGGTCCCACTTTCTTTTATATTTTTCAAGCAATTCCCCGCCGCACCCGCATTTACAAGCACTAACAAGCAATTGAGCTAATTACTAGTTTAGCCGATTTTTCTTAGAGTTCAAGGCCTAAAACTGTCCGCACAAACATTTGTTCGCCCAAAGGCCTTTCTAATGGGCTTTTGATTTTGCATATTTTTTAATTCACAATATTCACTGTATTTTTAAAAGCGCAATCTAATCCCTTTTGTTTATCCATGTGTGCTTACTTTGCCCCTATATTAGCGCCTTCTTTTGTCAAACAAAAAGAATTTTGTTTGTGAAATCAGTCTGGGCAAGAATACTAGACCAATTCTAACGCTGATAAAGATTGTCTCCTTTGTGTCATAAAGTTTGCTATAATAGAGGAAATATCTAAATTATATAAGTGAGGTAATAACTGTGGATTCTGGTCCCTCGTTCTTGTTGAATGCGTTCGTCATCATCTTTGTGTTGTTGTTGGCGGTTTTATTTACACTAACGGAATATTCTCTTGTTAAGGTGCGCTTGTCGGCCTTGGAGGCTCTTCAAGAAGATCGCGAAAAGCCATCAAAAAACATTGCACATGCCATTCACATGGTATCGCACCTAACGGAGTTCTTATCGACTGCTCAAGTCGGAATTACATTAACATCATTAATCTTAGGTTGGGTTGGTGAAGAAACCGTTGCTGATTTGATTTTAGCAACACATATCCTGCCAGCTGAATACACCAAGCCAGTCGCTTCTGTTGCGGCCATCGTGATTTTTACGATTATTCACGCCGTCTTCACCGACTTGGTGCCAAAAAACATCGCGATTCAAGAGCCGATTAAGGTCTTGTTGTTAATTGTGCGTCCAGTCCGCTTCTTTCATGTTGCCCTCTTCCCATTCATTTGGATTCTAGATCACTTATCAAATTGGTTAACCCGTTTAATTGGTTTCCAGGTCACAAATGACGACGACATTTACTCACAGACGGAAATCCTTTCCTTGTCAAAGAGTGCTGCCGAAGCCGGTGAGTTGGATACTGAAGATTTAACCTTTATGCAACGTGCCTTTGAAATGAATGATAAGGTCGCCGCAGACGTCATGATTGATCGAACATCAATGGATGTTATCGATGTCCACGATACGATTGCTAAAGGACTTGATGAGTACCTACAAAAGCGTCATTCTCGTTTCCCAGTTGTTGCTGACAATGATAAGGATAAGGTTTTAGGTTATGTCTTTAACTACGACCTTGTTCGTCAAAATCGAATTTCGGGGAAAAACCCCGTTGCTCAAATTATGCGTGACATTCCAGCAGTTCCTGAAAACATGGACTTGCACGATGTCATGGATGAAATGACCATCAAGCGTTCACCAATTGCAGTGGTCGTCGATGAATACGGTGGTACTGCCGGAATCATTACTGATAAAGATATCTACGAAGAACTTTTTGGTTCCGTTCGTGATGAAATCAATGATGAATCCGATGAGTACATCGAAAAGCTTGGTAACCAACGCTATAAGGTTTCTGGTAAGACGACCCTGTATGATTTCCAACGTTACTTCCAAATTCATGTGAAGGAATTTGACGACGATGAAGCCGTGACCTTGACCGGTTACGTTTTGAAACGTGACCCTGATTTTCGAACTGGCGACTCATTGCGAATTGCAAACTATCAAATCACGGCGCTTGATTACGAAAACGCCTTTATCCCTGAATTTGCCGTCAAAGAGCTTGAGACCAAACCAGAACCTGATAACACAGATTCTGACCATGACGACAGCCAAGGCGCTTCTGAAAGTAAGCCCTCCATGTCTGAAAAAGATCGTGAGCGCTTAAAGTTTCAGCTTAAGGGTAAGGATACTGACCCCGAATAATATTTCGAAAAGTCGACGAAAATTCGTCGACTTTTTTGATTAAAAATCAGCCCGAAAGACCGGCAAAGCATTTGGCTCACCTGCCTTTCGTGGTACACTAGAAACAAGAAATCTTCTAACAAAAGAAGAAGGAAAACAGATTTGAAGGAGTCTTATTTCATGGCAGGAATTGATGTTTATATGGTCCGCCACGGCCAAACTTACTTTAACCTTTTACGCCGTTTCCAAGGATTTTCCGACGCACCGTTAACCGATGCCGGCATCCAAGATGGGCATAAGGCCGGTCAACGCCTTGCCAAGATTCACTTTGATGGTGCTTATTCTTCTGATTTAACACGGGCAATCCACACTGCCCGCTATGCCTTAAGTGAAAATCAGGCTCAGTCACCAGTTGAACCAACCACTCTGCCCAACTTCCGTGAAGAAAATTTCGGGTCTTTTGAAGGTCGCGACTCCCAGGTAACATTAACGGACCTGAATGCTCGGGTAGCAAAACCCTATAATGATTACGCTGACATGGTTGAAGACCTCGGTATGCCAGTTGTCATGGACATTTTCCATGACGCAGATCCCTACCACCTAGCCGAATCTTACCAAGAATTTGTCGACCGAATCGAGGCTGGCTTCAAGTACCTTAAAAGTCGCCACCAAGACGGAGACAAGGTCCTTCTTGTCTCCCATGGAACAACCATTCGGGCAATCGCCAATTACTTTGGCTACCCTGAAATGGCCGCCCACTCGGTCCATAATGGTGCTGTCATGCACCTCCGCCTTAAAGATGATGGCGCAGATATCTTGACCTTCAACGACAACACGACCGTTTTTGACTAAAAAACCTTTTTATCGAATTGTTCCCCAACCGCTACTGCAAAACAGGGCGGTTTTATTTCACAGAAAGGCCTGTGTATGCCAACAACCTTTAAAGAAAGCTCACAACAACCTAGCCGACCTGTTTTGTTAGCCGGCTTGCGCACAGATCAAAAGCAAAACCTGGAATATGAATTAACGGAATTGAAAAACTTGGCCTTAGCCAATAACTTACAACCAGTTGAGACATTCCTCCAGTCCTTGGACCGGCCCAACCCTGCCACCTACTTCGGTAAAGGAAAGGTTGATGAGCTCAAGGTTGCCGTTGAAACCTATGGTGCTGATTTAATCGTAACCAACGATGAGTTATCCCCATCACAAATCAGAAACCTAGAAGCTGAAACAGGCGCCACCGTTGTTGATCGGACCGGCCTAATCCTCGACATCTTTGCTAAACGGGCTCAAACCAAGGTTGCCAAGCTCCAAGTCCAATTAGCCCGCCTCCAGTACCAATTACCCCGGCTGCGGACTTCGATGTCCGTTTCGTTAGACCAGCAAACTGGTGCTGGGGGGGCCGGTTTCACCAGCCGTGGTTCCGGTGAAACAAAGCTTGAGCAATCCCGCCGACGACTCACCAACGAAATGGTCGCCATCAAGAAGGACTTGGCAGAATTGCAAAAGGATGCCTCAACCCAAGCCAAGCAACGACAGGAATCCGAACTACCAACCGTTGCCTTGGTGGGTTATACCAACGCCGGTAAGTCCACATTAATGAACCAACTCTTGGCCCGGTTCGGCCAGGGCGCCGGAAGTGACCAAAGCAAGCAGGTTTTCGAAAAAGACATGCTCTTTGCAACCTTGAACACCACTATCCGCCAGTTAACGCTGCCTGATAAGACTCAATTCCTCCTTTCGGATACGGTTGGTTTTGTTTCCAAGTTGCCCCACCACCTGGTGGCTGCCTTTGAATCAACTTTGCAAGAGGCCGCCCAAGCTGATTTACTCTTGCAAGTAGTTGACATTTCCGATGCTCATTACCAAGAGATGATGGCCACAACGCAAGAAACTTTGAACCGGCTAGGCATTACGGATAAACCAATGATTACCATTTACAACAAAGCAGATGTAGCTGAAATGGCCTTCCCACTGGTCGATGGCGATCAATCGATTACCATTTCTGCCCGCGACCGAACTTCCCAAGACGAAGTCTTGATACTCATTAAAAAAACACTCTTTGCCGACATGGCCGAAGTCAGCCTGCACGTTCCCTTTGCAGACTCCAAGGTTGTTGCTGAAATCTTAGACAAGCACGCCCTCCTGGATCAAGATTTCAACGAATCCGGGACAACTATCCGCGTTTCCTTGAAGCCAAAAGAAATCGAACAATACAAGCAATACCTAGCCTAAAAACGGCCTGACAATGATGTCAGGCCGTTTTTTTGCCGCTTATTGGTAAATAGGTATAGATTAATGATTTAATGTAGAAATCAGCATTAAGTCAATAAAAACATTATGCTCCTTCGAAGCTGACTTAGGCTTTGCCCTTATCTCCAAAAGGAGGTTGTGGCAAAAAATAGATACTACTTGTTAGAACAAAAATACGAGCAGCATCACCACAAATCATACCTAATCGATAGCTAGGACTCCCATGTAAACTCTTAAAGACTGCAAAACTTAAGAAATACAGCAATGCAACTATAATAAGAGCCAGCGCCCAACGATTTTTTAACAAATTAACCGGATGTTTGATTGTTGTGTACATCACTACAATAGCAGCAGTTCCAATAATCATTAATCCAATGCGCATCGCTGTTTCCAACTGGACATAGTTATTTATCATTGAGAGTCCCAGAAAAATAATATTAACAATATAGGCAAAGGTATACAATTTTCTTTGTCGGTTGAACTGACCATCAATCACTTCATAATGTTGAATCAATTCCATATCCTCCTTCATTAGTTCATCCAAAGAAACATCAAACTGATTACTAATTGCTACAATTTCCGCTATTCCTGGATAACTTTTTCCATTTTCCCAATTCGATATCGTTTGCCTGGTTAAATGTAATTGCTCTCCTAATTGTTCTTGAGTCATCTTTTCAGACTCCCGAATCATCTTTATTTTTTCACCAATTAACATGCTATACTCATCTCCTTTGTGTTCAATATAGCGAGACACGGTAACATTTCCTAGCAATTCTTTTTAACATTCTCCATATCATTACCATGTCAAAGAATTTTGACAGTCAGAATGAAGAAATTGTTAAAAGAACAGCTGTTTTGACACAACTTTTTCGTAATTTTAGTATTGAACAATCACAACAAAAAAAGACTAACAAGAAATTTCTTGTTAGTCTTTTTACTTATCATTGCCCCTGCTGGGATCGAACCAGCGCATGGAGGTACCAAAAACCTCTGCCTTACCACTTGGCCAAGGGGCAATGCTTCTATTTTGCCTGAAGCGAGGCAATGGGAGCGGTAGGATTCGAACCTACGAACCCGAAGGAACGGAGTTACAGTCCGTCGCGTTTAGCCAGACTTCGCTACACTCCCGTATATCTTTACGACTATAATAGTATATCAAGATTGGTACCCCTTTGCAATCATTTTTTTAATTTTTCTCCTTTTCCCAATCATCAGTTTCGAAATAGTCAAGCAAGCGAAAAACTGACTATTGCTGGTCTTGGATTAATGCAATTGACATGACCTATTTACTGACATTGACAAATAATCGATAATATTTTGAAAAAGTTCTATAATATGCTTAAAATGTACTTTGCTGGTCGGTTTATGGCAAAACTAATTGTACTAACTAGACCACAAAATGAATAAGGAGGTTTTTGATGCTTGGAATTATTGGATTAATTATTGTGATTTTGTCCATCTTAGTCTTAATTGCGGGGAACACCGCCCCACTGCTCCGCCTGTACTTTGGTGACCGCAGTGTCATCTCTCAGATCTTTTGGGGAGTCATTTTGTTTGCTATCGGCGCCTTAATCTTAGGCTACAATGCACTCCATCTTTAAGATTATAATCTAATAAAAAAGGCTAGTTTGCTGTTGCTGGCAAGTAAGAAAGCTCTTCACTTCCTTGCTTGCCAGCACTGCTCACTAGTCTTTTTTACGCTCAACTTCAGCCCTCTATTTTGTCTAAGAGCTCTTGAAGGTCACGAGGAACCTTATTTTTATTCACGACCTCTGGCCCATACACAACCCTGGTTTTAGAAATATTCGCCTGCAAATATGCACCGGGTTGGTAAGCTTTGACAGTGCTACCTGACAAGGCAAAATCCAACTTTCGCTGAGAACCATCAATCAAAACGAAAGTAAAGGTATAATTATACGAATATGAGTTTGGCACTACTTTACCGCTATCGTCTTTGGTCACCACTTTTTTTGGAACTTGGTCTGGAACTTTAGTATATGCAATTTGGTCGGCATAGGTATTTTGATAGTAATTGACCCCCTGGTAAAAGAGACCAAGGCCAAATAAAATAGTAATCAAACCCACTGCAGACAAAGCAACCTTCTTTTTCATTTGCTTACCCCCTTCTATCACCTAAACAAAAAAGCTATTTACTATCAATACCAGGGCTAAAATAGCATGAAAAACCTTGTGCTGTAATAAAATGGCGACATACTCCCGAATCAGGGCGTTGGGCAAAAAATACCGGCTCGTTTTGGCACCCAGGCCATCAATTTCTAGTCCGACAAATCGAGCAAAGCCTGCCGCGCGAAAGACATGGTAATCATTAGTGGCAAAGAGCCCCTGCTTTAAGGACCAACCATGCTTTAGCACAATTTTTTTAGAAAAAGCCATGTTTTGGTAGGTGTTTTTTGACTGGTCTTCAACCAAAATAGCATCAGCGGGAATGCCAATTTTCTCAGCATAAACTTTCATGGCCATTGCTTCAGGCAGCTTTTCATCCCCACCTTGGCCACCAGACATAATTAATTTCAAAGGCTTTTGCGTCTTATTTAACTGGCGTTGACGAAAGTCTGCAGCAACTTGGATCCTGGAAGCCAACAAGGGTGATACTTGATCACCATGGAGTAAACCTGCCCCTAAAACAATAATGTATTCACGGTCATAGCGATAACGAATTATTTTAGTTAAAAGATATGACGACAAAAATGACAAAACCCAAAACAGTAAATAAAGCTGAAATGAATTAGCTAATTTTTCAACCACCATTACCCAGTAGTTTTCAGCCCAAAACCGGTTTAACAGTCGAAAAAACGCTGGAACCACCAAGAGCAGGACCCCTAGCCACAAAGTCAAAGTATTCCCAAATGAATGACTTTCACGACGCCAAACCAAGTAGGCGTTCCAGAGAAACAGATAAGAACTGGACAAAACAAGCAAAAAAATTGGAATTAAAACCAAAAAGGCTCCAGCAACAAAAATTGTCCGTAGCCAGCCTTGGTTAACCTGGACAACAACAGCGGCCACCGTCAGAATGTAAGTGATTAACGTTACGTTCAACGCAATACCGCACAGTAATCGGTACCGATTTTTCTGAATTAAGTACCAACTACCTCCAGTTGCCAGTACCGAAGCCACCAATAAAATAATGGTGATTGAGTAGACACCTTGCATAAATACTCCTTCAAAACACTTTCTTAACTAACTGCTTCCTTAGCTAGGCACCTGCAATCAGGGCCAAGGACTTAATAGTCTTGTTGCTCGACTAAGCGCACCAGCGCTGGCTTTTTCTTACGCCACATGACTAAGGCATAAATGAAAATGCCAACCTTCAACCAGGTCATCGCGGCCAAGGCCCATAGGCCAAATTACCCACCAGCCGTTGCAGCTGTGTCATGCGCTGTTCGCATAAAATCATCCGTAAAATGTAGGGCAATCGGGTACCAGAGACTGCCTGTTTGCAAGTAGATTACGGAAAAAACTAAACCAGAGATAAAGGCTAAAATGGACTGTAGCAAGACATAATTCAGTCCCGATTGGCCCAAATTGGTGAAGTGCATCAGCGCAAAAATCAAATTTGACCAAAAAATTGCTGCAAAAATTCGATCGAGGCTATATTTTTTCGAACAAAGTAGCTGGGCATTTTCCCTAAAAGGACACCTCGAGCTAAGAATTCTTCTGAAAAACCGCCCATTAAGCCCACCGCAATACTCGTGGTTAAGTCCTTAGTTAGCAAAAACGGTACGGCCATCAAGATGATGACAAAGCAAAGGCATAGGCTAACCCAATGGAATTGCCGGCTAAAATACAGTTGCTGTTTGGTCAGCAGGCAGTTAATAGCAATAACAATCAACAACTCATCAAATTTGAACAAAAAATTCGATTGTAACTCTGTCATCGATCAAGCATGGCGGAACCAAACCAGGCCACTATAGAGGACAACCTGAGTCAAAACGAGCTCGACAACCAGGAAAAGTGCAATGGTAAAGATTAAGTTCGATAATGTATTTTTTTATTTTTCATCAAAACAACCTCAAAAAAATATTGCAATTACTTTAGTTTTAAATTACAAATTCGAAACTATTATATACTATTTTCCCACAACCCGCTGTGGATTACCATTTGTTTTGACCCAAACTATGGGCGCACATTTCAAAATGAAGAGTGAAGAAGCAATTTGACCGAACCATAATAACGTCAGTCGTTTTTTATCAGAAATAAGCACACTCGCTATTTAGGGAATGAAGGAATGTTTTCTAATGCACTACGGGACCATTAAAGACTTGCCAAAAAGCAAAAAAGCCAGCTCAACTGAGCTAGCTTTTCCTTGACCTTCAATTTTTATTAAGCAGCAAAACTATGAAAGGTGTCGGTTTTTTATTTTTTATGACCCGGGAAAACCCAGTTGACTTTCCCAAAAATCTTTAACATTGCTGGCACGAAAAGCAAGCGAATAATAAAGGCATCGAAGAAAATCCCAAACGAGAGGGCCAAACCAATTGATTTGATTGTTGGATCCGGATCCAAAGCAAATGATCCAAAGACCGCAATCATAATCAAAGCAGCCGTTACCACAATCGGACCAGATGACTGCATAGCCACCGTGACAGCACGGTCATTATCGCCAGTCTTAACGTATTCTTCTCGGGCACGTGAGACCATAAAGACTTCGTAGTCCATTGCCAAACCAAAGATTAAGGCCGTTGTGATAATTGGCAAGAAGGCGAGGATTGGTGCCCCCTTAGCAACACCGAAAAGCCCCTTCATAAAGCCTTCTTGGATAACCAATGTGGTAAAGCCAAATGATGCTAACAGTGACAAGCCGAAGCCAACCATAGCCACAGCAGGAACAACGAATGAACGGAAGACAACCATCAACAAGATGAATGCCAGGACAATAATCGTCACTGCAAAGAGTGGTGTAGCATCGTTCAACTTCTTCGTGATGTCCAAGTTAACGGCATTGACACCAGTCATCGTAATCTTAGCATCATACTTTGACTCCGTTGTGTCAGAGTAATCCTTAATCTTGTGAACCAAGTCAGTTGTTTGCTTAGCAGCTGATCCCTTGGTTGGAATCACAACCATCATTGCGTACTTTCCATCCGCACTGATTTGATAAGGCTTTGATGCCTGGGCAATAATTGCTTGCTTAATTTGAGCTGCTGCTTGGTCCTGCTGAGCCTGAGTAGGTGCTTGACCCGTTGCTTGCGCTTGGGCCATCATCTTTTGCTGTGCTTCTTGGGTCAATTGCGTCTGCAAAGTGGCAGCCTTTTGCTGATCAACAGTCAATGGGCTCATCATCTTAACGCCCTTCATGTCAGCAATATAGCTGGCAATCTTGATCAAATTAGCTTCATTTTCTGTTTGCCCCTTATCAGTGTCCATCTTAACGACCGCAATCAAAGGTGAGTTCACCCCTTCACCAAACTTGTCAGAAATCATGTCATAAGCCTGACGCTCTGTTCGGTTATCAGGCAATGAACCGTTATATGGCATTCCTAAACGCATATTTTGCGCCGGTAGGGCGATTCCAACCAAGACCAAGACTGCCACAATCGAAACTGTCCAAGGGTGGCCTGTAATAAACTTAGTAATCTTTGATGGGTTCTTAGCCATATGTTCAACAGTCTGATTATTTGGCTTAATGAACTTAGCACAAGCCGCAATCAAAGCTGGCAAGAACGTCAACGCTGAAACAACGGCCACGGCCACGGCCACGGCTGTTGCCAATCCCATCGTCGTCACGAATTCGATGCCCGCAAAGGCCAAACCACAAACGGCAATAATAACTGTCACACCGGCGAAGATGACTGAACTACCAGCCTCTGAAAGCGCCAACCCCAGCGCCGTTTTCCGGTCACCGTTCGTATCAGCCAAATCAGTCCGATAACGGTTCAAAATAAAGAGCGAGTAATCAATTCCAACAGCCAATGACAACATGACGGCCAACGTTTGACTAACGCTAGCTAATGTAACAAAGTTGGTACCGATAGTAATCAACAATACCCCTGCAATTAAACCAACCAAGGCTGAAATGATTGGCATTCCAGCTGTCACGAAGGAGCGGAACAATACCAATAACAGCACGAAGGCGATGACAATTCCAATTAGCTCAGACTTGCCGCCAACTCCGATTGGTGTCACCTTGACTGACCCAGTAAAGGCGACCTTAGTATCGGAGTCCTTCACCTTATCGTTAAACGTATCCTTTACGCCATCAATTGCATCCTGGGAAACGTTTGTTGAATCATCCTTGAAGGTAATGTCAACGTAAGTTGTCGTCTTATCAGAGCTGATTATCCCTGTTGTATAGGGGTTTGAAATTGACTTAATGTCTGAAGAATACTTCTTTTGCAACTTATCGATAGCAGAGGCCACTTCGGCCTTGGTCTTATCGTCAGCAACACCATCCTTCTTATTTTGAATAACGGCCTTCATCGTTCCGCTATTCGGGTTCATCTTAAACTCTTTTTCAAGAGTGCTTTGTATGTTGGTTGATGGAATGCCAGTAATTGTCAAATTAGTTGTGTAGTGAGAACCGAATCCCACTGCCCCACCAATTAAAACAGCAATGGCAACCAACCAAACAAGAAAGGTCTTGAACTTATTTTCATAAATCCATTCTCCAAGACGCTTGAGCATGGTTGCTCCTCCTTTTATTTAATCATTATGTCTATTTTATTAACGAACTGGCCACTTTTAAAGAGTTAAAATTGTTATACTGTTACAAAGAGCAACAAATCCAAGAAAGTGTCTCAGTTACCATGGCCAACAAGACCTACGAATTAATGCATAAACATATTATGGAGACAGCTGCTGGCTTATTTAGCACAATCCCCTTCTCTAAACTAACAGTGAAGCAAATCTGTGAAGCCGCCAATATTAATCGCAATACTTTTTACCGGAACACAAAATGCCTATATATCAACTTTTAAACAAAAACACGTGTAAATATCGTGCATTTTTATAAATTGAAACAAAAAATAGCCAAGCGTTTGCTCGGATACCTCTTGGACGATTTTAGTTATTTGATATGTAAGTTATATCACTAAAAAAAGACGGGCGCACGTCTGCATTTTACCCCGTCAATTCCGCTATCCCACTGCGTACAGCCCGAGTAGCTTTCTATTAAATTTTATCATATGTACGCCCCTAAGAGCTTTGGTTAATTACCTAAATATAAAGATAATTTTTGAAAAGTTTCATCTGCTATGAATTTGTAATTGTAGTTAATAATTGAATATAAATCATACATATCAATGTTAGTTTTATCTGAAACAATTTCCAAAATATTATCATTTTGGAAGTAACTACTCAATAATTTTTTGCTAACTTTTGTTTTTACTTTGTTATTCATTTTATTCCTTATGTACAGGGCCGAAGCCCTATTTTTAATAATCGCCTAATTTTTGAAAATAGAAGCAGTAATTGGTATTGCTATTTTTAAATATTGGGTATTTTTAAGCATGATTCCAGAACTTGTCGGCATCGAACCAAATGATACCGTTGCCGTCCGAGAAATCAATTCCTACTGCATTGGCATTCTCAGAATACTTATCAATCGTGCCCCGTTGATACTCCTTCTTAAACGCTACACGTCCACCATCATTGAATGAACGACCCTGTGGATCGTCCAGGTCTTCCAGCAACTTAGTTGGGATACCATTGTCTCGCCAAGCGAACGGTTCTGCTGTCAGTTCCTGTGACCGAACCTGGTAGATTCTATATTGCAATTGGCAGTTATCGTTGATAAATGACCCCTGCAATACGAAACGATTGCCACCAGCTTGGAACTTTTGAATAGCGGTTTGCGCCACTGGTTGTGGGGCTGAAGTGGCTGTTTGAGTTGGAACATAACCACCGCCATTGTTAATGGCATTAGCTCGGTCAGCAATTTCTTGCAATTTACCAGTCAACTGACCTGGGCATGCTGTGCTAGTGAATTGCGAGTGTGGGAACAAGTTCTTATATGGAACAACTTGACCAAATCCATAACGATTAGCAATGTCGGCTACTAACTTAGCACTGGATTCGATAGTTGTCTGTGCAATGTCATAGTTAGGAGCTAGATTAACGTTTGCATGTTCAATGCCAATACTCGTTAAATTAGTACCCCAATCTCCTGCATGCCATGCTGTGTTGTCTTCGTCTACATAGGCTCGAATCTGCCCGTCTTGGCCAATACCATAGTGAGCTGAAGCCTGGCGACTATTCCAAATGCCAGGAACTGAATCATAGTCAGTTGTGGCCATGTGATGGATCACGATTTTATTAACTGAATTCCCCTGCCGGCCCTGCGTGTAATTAGGGAACGACTGGAATCCATAAGGTGTAGCCAATCCTGATACTGTCATTTTTTATTTCCTTTCATATAAAAAGGACACCCACAATGGATGTCTTCGTTTTTTAATTATTTCGTTGTGCCGATAGCGTTCAAACGAATCACTGCTTGTTCAACAACCGCCCCGATTTGTTCTTGTGAGAACTTATTGGTTAGATTATTAGCAGTCAACCGACTAGTAACTAATTGCATGGCTTGCGCCTTTTTATCAGGTCCTGCTAGTGACGTTGATTCAGCCATTGACACTGCTTGGTCGGCCCACGTCAGCAACAATTGCAAATTCCCGTTCTTGGTCTTTGTCTTGAGCAACGTCACAGCCGAATGAGCCAAATATCCCAAGAATGGTGTGAGAATTGTTGCGAGTGCCGTTAGCAAATTTGTGTCCATTATTATTTCTCCTTTTGTCCAACTAATACCTGCAATTGACCAATCTGCACTTCATGATTATTGACTCGGTCCTCTAAATCATCAGAGTGTGAGCGAATCTCACGAAGTGTTTCATTTAAACCCTTGAATTGATCCGTTAAATACTTGATTTCACGTAAAAGGGGATTTAAGACAATTGCCTTAAACCCCCATCCGATTCCTGCGATAATCGCACCACAAATTGTAACTAGTGATGCAATATCGCCTATATTTTGTACTGATAGCATCTGCTATCCCCCTTCTAATCCCGTTTATTATTGGTACACGACTCCTGTGATTTGCTGGTATTGGTCCGCTGTGATAATTTCCCCGATTACCCAATTCTTCAGGCTATCGTTGTTTTCGAGTCCCATTTCATACCAATTCTTTAGAATGTCGAACATCACTTAGCCTCCTTTTCAAGAGCCGATACTCGTTGTGACAATGCAATATTTTGCTTCAAAAGTTGATTAGCAATCGTGTTTAATTGCTGTTGTTGCGTATCTACCTGCTGCTTAGCATTTGCCTTTTGCTCGGCTAAATAATCATCCATTGAATTTCCTGTCCATGAATTAGTGGATTGATTCCACTTAGGAAGTCCATAGAATCCAGTTGGTTCTACTGTTGTAGTATTCTCTGGCTGTTCATCAGATTGAATAGCTCCTGGGATAAATTCAAAAGTTGTTGGGTTAAATTTGAAATACCATTGCATTTATTAGTCCTCCTTATGCTGGCCATGAGTCGTTAGTAGTATATGTTGCCCAAACTCTAAATTGAGAGTTGAAACCCGTATGGTTATTATCGTTACCAATTTGTACCCACATACCTTGGTTAAATACTTTACCGTCTGTCACTACATTTAGAAAGACGGCCGTATTACCGACCCAAGCAGTCATATTCTGTTCCAAAATTGGACGAAAACCTAAAGGAATTTGCATGTCAATATCTGACCAACCATTTAACGTGTCCCATGGTAGATTCCCATATCCTGTAAGATTGACTGTATCACCACTCCGTTGAACAACAACTGTTACACCATTCCCGCACGCCTTAAAAGTTTGGCTAGTTTTCTGTTGCTTACCTCTAATATCTCCGTTAGCAGTTAAATCATTAACCGTCACATCACGCTTTGGGTCTGCCAATTCGTTAAAGTTTCCATTAATTGCATCTGGGGCGTTATCCATGCCCTTAAAAATCTTTTCCATGAATATCTCCTTTATTCTAGTTTGAATTTCAAAGACTTAATGCCTTCGACTAAGTACCAGCTACTGCCGTGTTGCTCAATTGTGCCGTCCATCTTGTAATCCAGGGGAAGCACAACCTTGATCGTATTAACGTCTGAATAGACTACATTGCTGGCAACAGATACTGGATTAGTTCCACCGAATAACCCTTGTGGTTCTGTTCCTAGACCGTTAGGAGCTGTTCCAATTGCCCATTCATAGCTGAATACAGACACTGTCGGCATTCGATTTAAATTGTGTTTGATGGTTACCTCAAAACCTTGTGGCACGTACTTGGCCAGCAAAGTTTCAATGTTTTCAAATCGCTTGTCTAATACATCGAACTTGCCGTATGTCTGACTGTTACGAGCATCGATTACCTCGCTATCTTTGGTAGCGCCACTGAGAACCCCAGTAAATCGACCCTCTAAATCAGTCTGCCTTTTTTCGACCTGGGACTGACGACTAGAATTACTATCAATCAATTCTTTATTGCTATGCCACTTAGTGGATAGCCATTCAACGAATAATGCCAACGCTTCTCGTGTATCAGTACCCCACTGCTTCTCACGCAACCATTTAGCCAACGTCCGACTATTACTATCAACAA
>NZ_LDUY01000017.1 GCF_001038455.1 Fructobacillus sp. EFB-N1
TTCTTTGGGTTTTTATTTTAAATTTTCTCGTTCGAATTAATTATAGAATCTGCCATTTTAAAAACTTTGCTAAGACAAAGAAAATTACCCATCAAGTTCGGCTTCAGGAGGTAGGACTGAAGCTGGACCGCCCGTTAACATGGCTAGACCGTTTAAATGCTTATTTTCACCAATTGCATGCGTCCTTATCGGACCGTGCCAAGAAACTACCAAATCCGATCAGTAATTATGCCTTAGCACTTTTACCCGAAGATTGGTCGACTTGGCAAAAGGGCCTCTTTTTATCAGTTTTGACCTTTCCACTAATCGTGGCGCAGCAGTATACCTGGAATATTTGGCAAAGTTTTGCCAATTTGATTGCTATCCCAGTCTTTTCGCTGGTGATTTTACCCGTTGTGTTGGTTGCATTTTTCGGTCAGGTGGTGCCGGGTTTGGCTCCGGTAGCGAATTGGCTGGTAACGATGTTTGACCAATCTGTCTATTGGTTAGGCAACCTGCCGGGACAAATTGTTATTGGCGCACTGCCTTGGCCAATTTTATTAGTACTGGGTTTTGCGCCCTGGTTTTTATTGGGAGCCGAGAAGGCTGGTCGTCGGTGGGTGGTCGGTACGTGGCTGTTCGCCTTGATAATTGGTTTCTTTTTAGTCCATTTTCCAAGAACGGGCGAGTTTACAACCTTTGATATTGGTCAGGGCGATGCCGCCTTACTTCGTGAGCCATACAATAAGACAATCACCTTAATTGATACAGGTGGCAAGATTTCTTTTCAAAAACCATGTTTCTCTGGCCAGGGGTCAGCTGAAAACAATCCACACGGCAAGCAGGGGTGGCCGAAAAATCAAGAGGGTCAGGCCCGTTCAGTGATTGTGCCTTACTTGCATGCGCGTGGTATTAGTAGAATTAATACGTTGTCACTATCTCACCAGGACCAAGACCATATTGGCGATGCTCGAGTAATTTTAACAACGTTTCAAGTGGACCAGGTTTTGCTGCCTGCTGGGATGACTAAGCAAGCAGCTTTTCGGAAAAGAATTCAGCCTTACCTGGGGCGGACAAAGGTGGTTTCTGTGACTGACCGGGTGCAACCAGCTAACTTGCCATTGCGCGTTTTACACCCGTTTCAACCGGGTATTGGGGAAAATGAAGACTCAATTGCTCTTGGTGGCCGGATTGGCCCCTTGGCCTTGTTTACCGCTGGTGACTTGGATCAGGCTGGGGAGAAAAAAGTTTTGGCTAGGTACCCAAGTTTTCGCCCGGATTTGATTAAGTTTGGCCATCACGGTTCACGAACATCAACGAATAAAGAGGTGTTGGCTAAGTGGCAGCCGACCTATGGGCTAATTTCTGCTGGCCGCAAAAACCGTTACGGCCATCCAAACCAGGAAGTTTTGGCGATTGCTGCTCAGCAAAAGATGATTGTCTACGATACAAGGCGGCAAGGTATGCTAAGATATGTATATGAGAATCACAATAAAGGACATTTTCAGGTAAAAAGCTTCAATGACCTTACAAACAGTAAAACAACAAATTGATCAGAGAGCGTTGCCAAGCCTGTACCTGGTGACCGGTAACGAGCCCGCTTTAGTTCAAAAAGCTCACCGATTATTTGCGTCGATTATTGACCCGGCCGAGCAAGAAATGAACCAGTCGACATATGATTTCGCCGAGGTTGGCCTGGACCCAATCCTGGACGATTATTTGAGTGCTCCATTTTTCGGCGATCACCGCTTAGTTTTGGTTGAAAATCCAACCTTCTTAACGGCCGGATCGAAGTTAACGGCTAATCAGGAAAAGGCTTTGCAAGAAGCATTGGACCATCCAGTGCCAGGAAACCTCTTGATTTTGTTTGCTAATGAGGCTTCTTTGGACAAACGTAAGAAGGTCACCAAGTCTATTTTGAGTCAAGCAGAGCTTCTCGACTTACCGGCATTGGATGAACGCCAGACACGACAGGCCCTGCACCAGTTCTTAGACCAGCGGCGGGTAGAAATAAGCCAAGAAGCAGAGGCTGAGTTACTTCTGAGAACCCAGGCCTCTTACTCGAAAGTCTTGGCTGAATTACCCAAGCTCTTGGCTTATGCTAGTCAAACGAAAACGATTGATTTGACTGGGGTAACCGGTTTGGTTCCAAAGGAATCAACGGCTCAAGCCTTTGATTTGGCCGATTTGGTTTTGAAACAGAAAAAAGCCGAAGCCTTGCACCTGTACTATGACCTCATTAAAAATGGCGAAGCACCGCTGCGCCTGAATGCTCTTTTGCTCGGCCAATTCCGCTTATTATTACAGGTCGCTGGTTCGGCTGGGAGCGACCAGTCTGTTGGAAGTGCTTTGAAAGTTCACCCTTACCGGGTAAAGCTGGCACGACAATCGTTACGTCACTACCGGTTGGGACAGGTGCGGACCGGATTCTTGCAGATTTTACAAATGGAAATTAAGATGAAGTCCGAAACGGTTGACCCACTCTTCTTGTTTGAAAACTTTATGATTAATTTTCGCTAATAAAAAGGCCCGACACCATTGTGGTGTTGGGCCTGATTTACTATTGCTATATTTAGTCAAAGTCGCCATCGGCAATTTGTGCTAATGTATCGCGGGAAGGGATGAAGAAAAGTTGACCGGACAAAAGTTCTGAGAAGGTCAACAGGAAGTCGGATTTATCAACCATGTTTTGCAGCATGCCCTTGGTCACTTCCCAATGACGGGCGTAACCCATGAAGTAGGTTCCGGTGTTTCCAGTAGCAGGGTCAGAGTAAGGAACGTTCATGCGGATAATCTTCTGCTCAACGCCATTTGGCTCATACTTAGAAGCAACGTTATGGGCATTTTCATACTTCTCGTCGTCTTCCAATTCTAAATCAGAAAACTTTTCGCGGCCAACAGCCTTTTCCTGGTGCTCGGTCTTCATTTTGTTCCAAAAGTCCATGTTGTGGCGCCACTTTTGTGCAAAGGCGTATGAACCATTTTCAAAAGCAGCATCCTCATCACCAATCAGAGCATAGTCGGCTGAATCTTCTGGTGCGGGTGCTTCGGTTCCATCAATAAAGCCGATAATTGCGCGACCTTCGAAGTAGCGGAAGCCCTGGGTTGAATCAACGACTTCAGTAAAGTCCTTCAAAAACTTCATGAATTGGGTTTGAGCTTCGACGACAATGGCTTGATTATTAGCACGAATATGGAAAAAAATGTCTCCTTCGGTGGCGGGCATGCTATATTTTGGCCCTTTCATACCGGCAAAGGTTTCAAGTTCCTTTGGCTTAGCAGACTTTGGGAAAAGGAGTTCCCAGGCATGGTTTGAGAAACCGATAGCAACCTTCAATGTTGAGGGAGAACCATCATTTTGTCCGTCGCGGATCCGTAGCGAACGGATAATGGCTTGTGACCGGTCTGCAAAATCAACGATTGCATCATGCAGGTCGGCTTGTGGCAGGTCCTTAAATTTTAATACGGTAAACTGGACGCTTTGCCCGATGTCCTTCCAGACATCTTGTGCGATTTTCGGATTAATTGGCATTTCACTAATTCCTCATTTCCTAATTTTACTTTTTTCATTGTACCTCTCTTTTTCTCTAAACGCTATAGATAAGATTGATTATAATTTATTTGGAGATTTTCTAATAAAAAAACAGCTAAAAATACTTGGCATTGTGCTGTTATTATTCATATTAAAGTAGATGGCAGTTGTTTTTACACAACTGGCGTTTTTAGCTGAAAATTCGTAAAATAGGCCTATGAAAACAATTACGAAAATTGCGACACAAAAGCGGGATGGCCGCTATAATATCGAATTGGACGGGCACTTTGCCTTTGGGCTGTCCGAAAACGTTTTGGCAAAGTTTGGTCTTTTGAAAGGCCGCCAACTTGATGACGCCATGATTGAAGAACTAAAGCAGGCGGAGAAGGTTGATCAAGGTCTCAAAATTGCGCTGAACTATTTAAGCCCCGCCTTACGCACCGTTCGTCAGGTCAAAGATCGCCTGAAGCAAAAGAAGGTGGAAGAGGGGGTTATTGACCAGGTTATCAGTCATCTACTTCAGCATGGCCTGTTAGATGATGCTGTCTATGCTAAACACTATGTCGCCACGAAACAAGTATTTAATCCCAAGGGACCTAGGGGGATTGCGCAGGACTTGAAGCAGGCCGGTGTCCAAGAAGAAATCATCGAAAATGCTATTTTAGGCTTTGCAGAAGAGGACCAGGTCTTAGTTGCCACAAAAATGGCGGAAAAATTAGCACGGACTCATCGACGCGATTCAACGGTGATTCGCCAACAAAAGGTTGCGCAGGCCTTGGTGCAAAAGGGCTTTTCCTATGACCTGGCCAGTCAGGTCATCAATGACCTAGATATCGCAAATGATGAAGACGATGAGCAAGAGAATGCTAACAAGCAGGCAGAAAAACTTGCTCGCCATCATCAGCGTCTGGCTGCCAAAGACCGATTTTATAAGGTGAAACAGGGCCTTTATGCAAAAGGTTATCGTGGTGAAGTCATCGACCAGGCTCTGGCAACAATCGACTTTGAAGAGGAATGAAAGGTTAGCTATGGACTTTGCGATTGATTCTGAGGCAAACAAGCTGGATGGTCTAGCATTGTTTTATAGAGTAAGGTTAGGTCGGCTGCTCGGCTTCGTGCTTCTTAATTGTTTTTCAGTGCAATAATACGCCAGTAGTCTGTCCAAAAACTCCCCCTTTTCTAGAGAAAATTGACCATATTAGCCAACTGATTTTAAAATTATGGTATAATTGAAAAGGAATTTTTGTCAGAAAAGTGGGACGAGCATGATTGTTGATAAGCCAAGTCGCGGACCGCGCGAAGGGGATGTCATCACGATCAAAAGCTATAAGCATGACGGCTCGCTGCATCGAACCTGGCGTGACACGATGGTGTTGAAAACCAGTGAAAATGCCATTATTGGTCTAAATGACCATACTTTGGTGACAGAAGATAACGGTCGGCGCTGGGTGACTCGCGAACCGGCTATCTTGTACTTCCATAAGAAGTATTGGTTTAACATCGTCGCGATGATTCGCGATAACGGGATATCTTACTACTGTAACTTAGCCTCACCATACACTTTGGATAAAGAAGCGCTCAAGTATATCGATTATGATTTGGACGTTAAGGTTTTCCCGGATGGGGAAAAACATCTCTTAGATGCGGATGAGTATGCGGCCCACAGTAAACAATGGCATTACCCTAAAGAAGTTGATCAAATTTTAAAGGCACACGTTAAAATTTTGGTTGACTGGATTAATAACGAAAAAGGACCTTTTTCGCAGGGGTACGTCGATGTTTGGTATTCTCGTTACCAATATTTGATGCAACAGCGGTTAAAAGATCGTCGTTGACTAAGTTAGAAGAACACGGAAACGTGTTCTTTTTTTGTATAATAAACATAACTAAAAAAGACTAGGGGATGACATGGCGGTTACGATTTTATTAACACCGGGTGAAGTAGACAGCCGGCAACAACTGGTTGAACAAATTCACAACCACCTGGTCCATGAGGACCGGCGTGATATTTACTACGTGGTGCCTAATCACGTGAAGTTTGATGCGGAAGTCGACGTCTTAAAACGGTTGGCTCGGGCTCAGGGCTATTCGGCGGACCAAGTTTTTGCGCAATCACAGGTTCAGGTTTACTCGTTGACCCGGTTAGCCTGGCGTTTCTTGCAGGCCGAAGGAAAGGTTCAGCCACCTGTGTTGGGTGAGGCCGGCCTCTTTGTGCTGGTTTCCCAAATCTTAAAAGAAAATGCCAGTCTCTTGCCAACCTTTGCCCGAATGCAGGCTAAGAAAGGCTTTGTACAAAATTTGGTTAGTCAGTTAGCTGAGTTGCGCGGCGCAGAAATCAGCCCCCAGGACTTGTTGGCTATCTTGGACCAGGTTCAGGAAAGTGGGCAAAAAAATCCCCTGCAGACCAAGACTTTAAGTCAGAAGCTCCGGGATTTGGCAGTCGTAGCGGACGCCTTCAATGAGGCCTTGGCGAAACGCTATTTGTTGGCCCAAGAAGCCCTACCTTATTTTGTTGAGCAAAGCGAGAACTTGGACTTAAGTAATACTGTCATCTACCTTGAAGGGTTTACAGGCTTTACGGCTGGTGAATGGTCGGTCGTGAACTTTTTGATTGAAAAAACTGATTTGACCTTGGCTATCTTGGGTGACAAAGACCAGTTGACCACTTTTGAATCGGGGGATGTTTACGCTAAACCATTGACAACGGCCTTAACCATTATCAAACGGGCCCGATACAAGGAAACTGATGTTACTGTTTTGGACGGCCGACAAGATCACCCGTTCGAGACCATTAGTGCGACGGCTGACAAAAATGAGCTTGCTACTGATTTAAAACAACAAAATAAAACCACAAAGGAAATTCTATTACCGGCTTGGGCCAAGTTAGGTTCCTACCAAGAGCCAAAAGGCCAACAGGTAGAACCTGATTTACAAGCCTTTGTGGCGGATAATACCGTGACGGAATTAGAAGAGGTAGCCCGGCGAATTCGTCAAGACTTACAAGACCAACCTGACCTACACCTACGGGACATCTTGGTCCTAGCGCGTGACCTGGGTCCTTATAGTAAGCACCTACCAGCAGTGATGAATCAGTTCGACTTGGCTTACTTCTTGGATAATGACATTAAGATGGGCAACCATCCCTTGGTGGAATTGGTAACGAAGCTGCTTGGTCCTGCTAATCAGGCCTTTTACCCGGAAAATATCCTGATAATTTTGAAAACTGGTTTCTTACGGCCTAGCCAAGACGGTCAGTTAATTAGTGATGATATTTATTTTGAAACCGTGGCCTACCTTGATAATTATTTGGCTGGCCACCGCCCTTCTGCACAGAAATGGCATGATCGGCAAGCGCAGTTTATCCTGTTTGAGGATAACGGTGAACCAGACCGGCCTGGCTTCGACCAAGATCAGCGGGTTAACCGCCGCCTGAACCTTCTAAAGGGTTTTGTGGTGGAAGCCCTTGATGCCATGAACCAGGGGTTAAAGCAGGCGAAAACGTTAAGCGACGGTGCCCGGTTTTTGATGGCTTACCTGGACCAGTTTCAGGTTAAAAAAGCGATTATCAACCACCGAGACGCCCTGGTGGAAGCTGGTGACCTGGTGAAGGCACAACAGGTCATGGAAGTTTGGCAACTCTTTATTAATATTTTGGACCAGGTGGTCCAAGTGGCCGGTGATCAAGACTTTGACCGCCAGGTCTTTTTGGCGGCCCTGCAATCAGGGTTTGCCGGAGGTAAGTTTACGGGTATTCCTAACCAGTTGGACCAGTTGACCATTTCAGAAGCTGGAATCGTGCAAAGTCAAAAGTACCGAGTTTTGTACTTTATTGGTGGAACCCGGTCGGCCTTGCCAGCGCAGGTTAAGAATAAGACCGTTTTGACGGACCAAGACCGCCTGCTCGTGCAGCCGGCATTGGCCGAGCAAGAAACGCCACGCTATTTGCGACAAACCGCAGCGGCCCAGATGGCCGAAGAAAACTTGGTCTTTTACGGGGCTTTGCAGGCTGCTTCATCAAAGGTTGTTTTGTCCTATCCACTGTTAAATCAGGAAGGCAAGCAAAACGAGATGTCGCCTTACTACAGTCGTTTGTTGAATTTCTTCTTGGTACCGGTTCAACCGGTGGCAGGACAGGCCAAAAACTTGGCTGATTTAACGGCGCATTACTTGGGAACACCGGCGGCAACGCTATCGCAATTGGCTAAAATGGCCGACTTAGCTGGTCAGGAAACTGATTTTCAAACGGTCCGAGATGCTTTGACGGATGCCGGCTTAGACGGCCAGGTGGACCGAGTGCTGTCGAGCCGCCATTACCAAAACCAGGCCCGGATTTTGGCTCCTGCTTTGGCTAAGGAGTTATTCCAGCGGCCACTGCGGGTCTCAATTTCACAAATTGAAGCTTTCTATCGAAATCCCTATGAGTACTTCCTGAAGTACGGCTTGCGCCTACAGGAGCGGCCAAGTGCCGAGTTGGATGCCGCCTCGACGGGAATTATTTATCATGACCTTTTTGAAAAGGCGGTTGGCAACTTGATTGAAAAGAAGGAAACCCTTCGCGACCTCACGCCAGCAGAGATTAAGACCGTTGTTCAAGACGAATTGGCTCGGTTGGTCCAGGAACCACAATTTGCTGAATTAAATGAGGATGGTCAAGGCAAGACGGTGGCCCAGTATTTGGACCAGGTTGCCCAGGAATTGCTCAAACACCTAACGCAGGCGGCTCAAACGAACCAGTCTGCCCCAGACCGGGTTGAAACGCTCTTTGGTTTTCCTCAGGGCGACCTGATGCCCTTGAGTTTGGGTGAGGGTGACCGGGAAGTCATCGTCCGTGGAAAGATTGATCGGTTAGACCGGCAGGACCCAGCAGGGGTCTTTGCCACTCTGGTCGATTACAAGACATCCGGGAAAACTTTTAGTTATCGCGATGCGGCCAATGGCCTGCAATTGCAATTGCTGACTTACTGGCAGGCTGTTCAGGAAAACGCCAAGCAATTGGGCATCCAAGGCGTCGGTGGGGCTTTCTTTGCCCCTATTCAGCAGGAGGTGATTCCACTGGCAAAATTCCGTGGTGACGTGGATGAGCTGTTGGCTGGTAAAGCCACTAGTCAGAGTTTCCAGTACCGAGGCTTGGCTTTAGATAATCCCGATTACCTAGATGAGCTGGAACGACTGGCACCAAAGGGAAAGGCTCGCTATTATCAGTTAACGATGTCAAAGGATGGGCAGCCAACGGCAACGTCTGAAACGATTACCGATGCTGATTTTGCCCTCTTGGCTAAGAAAAATCAGGAGCTACTGCAGGAAGCGGCCGAAAAGATTCAAGCTGGGCAATTCCCGATTCGACCAGTTGAAAGTGCCTTGCAATATTCTGCCTATAAGGACATCATGCGCTTTGACAAGGTCTTAGGCGACCGTTACCAGGTGCCAAAGTATACCGGCCGAAAGAAAGAAGTCATCAAACAGTTACAAGCAGAAGAGGAAGGTGAAAATGGCTAGACAGTATACCGAAAATCAGGAGAAGGCAATTAGCCATAGCGGTCACAATATCCTAGTGGCGGCTTCGGCCGGTTCCGGGAAGACGACGGTCCTGATTGAGCGCTTGGTTCGCAAAATTTTAGCCGGTACTAGCGTCGATGAATTTTTAATCGTGACCTTTACCAACGCCGCTGCTGCGGAAATGAAGGAACGGCTGGAAGTGGCGATTACGGAGCAGATTGGCCAGGTGACAGATGACAAGCAAAAGCGCTTCTTGCTAGACCAGTTGGCACTCTTGCCCGTTGCGAACGTCTCGACCATCGACTCCTTTGCGTTGAAATTAATTGATACGTACTACTATAAAATTGGTCTCGATCCCAGTTACCGGTTGCTAGCCGACCAGGCGGAATTAAACCTATTAAAGAATCGGGTGATTGGGGCGGTCTTTGCTGACTTTTATGATCAAAATCATCCCGACCATGAGGGTTTTCTTGCCTTAGTCAATAACTTTGCTAATCCCAATCAGGATCAGAATCTGAAGGAAAAAGTCTTAAAACTGGCTGATTTTGCCTTAGCCCGGCCTGATGGTCCGGAGTGGCTGGCTTCTTTGGCGGGTGATTTGGCTGAACAAGTGCCAGCCTCGATGACTGATACAGCTCAGGAAACGGTGGCTGCGCCAGCGACTGACACAGACTCGAAAGCGATGGCCACGTCAGCCCTAGTTGACCAGAATCTTTTTCAAAAGTTTTTAGCGCCAAAAATTTTGGCGACCTTTAACCAGGCGGACCAGGTTTTCACCGGAATTTTGCAGGATATCGAGGGCGTTAGCGAGTTAAACAAGACGGCCAATTTTGTCCAGGACACTTTGGAAAAAGTCCATCAAGTCCAGCAGGCGCTAACCGACCACCAATCTTTTGATACCTTGCGGGGTTTGATTGCCTCCGACTGGGGTAAAATCCCACAGGCGAAGACGGCCAAGGTTTTTAAGGAAGACCCGGATTTGGCGTCGCTCTTAGATGCCGCTCGGGCTGGCTTTAGCACCTTCTTTGCCAAGTCTGGTCGGATTGGAGCGGTCGTCCACTTGAATCAAACCATTTTTGCTTTGACGGAGAACCAGTGGCAGCAGGTTAATGCGGCCGGGAACCAGTTGGTAGGCACGCTGGTAACAGTGACGCAGGCGTTCTTGGATGCTTTTGCTGCTAAGAAGCGGGAAGAAAACCTGTTGGACTTTTCGGATGCCGAGCAGTTGTCCTTGCTGATTTTGCAGCAGGAGGACGTGTTGAACTTGGTACAGAGCCAATTTCAAGAAATTCTGGTCGATGAATATCAGGATATTAACCGCCTCCAGGAAACTTTCTTGAAAAGCCTTTCAAACGGCGAAAATATGTATATGGTGGGGGATGTCAAGCAGAGTATTTACGGTTTCCGTCAGGCGGATCCGTCGCTCTTTACCGGCAAATACTTTGACTTTGCCAGGGAGGACAGCCCTGATGAACGAATTGAATTGGCTGAAAATTTTCGGTCAGAAAATAACGTGACGACGGTGATTAACCAGATTTTTACCCAATTGATGGATGAAGAGCTGGGGGATATTCCCTACCAGGATTCCGCCAAGTTGATTGCGGCGGCGTCTTATCCGGAGATGGTGCCATCGGTCTTTCATCTCGATATTATCGAACAGGTGGATAAGGAAAAGTCAGTCTTTGCGACTGATGAAAGTGGTGAAAATCAGGCGGGGTCAGAAGCCGATAATAGCGAAAAGCGGGCCAGCCAGTACCGCTACTTAGCACAAAAAATTCAGGGGCTGATTCAAAAGGGGGAAGTCTATGACCAAAACGTGGGTTTGATGCGCCCGGTCAAGTTTTCCGATATTGCGATTCTTACCCGGTCCAAGACCGGCTATGTCGAATTGCTCCGCACGCTCAATCAGGCTGGCATCCCAGTCCAATCGGACGGGGTCGGCAACTATTACCAGGTTATGGAAGTGTACTTAGTCCTTGACCTCTTGCGAATTGTTGATAATCCCCATCAGGACATACCACTTGCGGCCGTCTTGCGGTCACCGATTTTTGCCTTTGATGAAAATGATTTGGCGGAAATCCGCTTGGCCGACCGCCGTCATGACTTCTATACCGCCGTGGTGGCGGATGCCAAGGACCATGCCCGTAGCCAAAGGTTCTTGGAAATGCTTGGCGCCTGGCAATCGTTGGCCCGTCAAAATGATTTGGTTGGCTTAGTTTTGGCGATTTACCAGGATACCGGTTGGCTGGATTATGTTGGTGGCCTGCCTGGCGGCAACCAGCGGCAGGCTAATTTGCATGCCCTGTATGAGAAGGCCGGTGCCTTTCAGGAAAATGGTCAATCAGGGCTCTACGCCTTTATCCAATACATCGAAGAGATTCAGAAGAATGGTCAGGAAGTGGGCGAGGTGGCCCAGGAATCAGCCGAGGAAAGCGTGGCCTTGATGACCATCCACGCTTCCAAGGGGCTGGAATTTCCAATCGTCATCTTGCCGGAGTTGGAAAAAGATTTGAATGCCCGCGATATGCAGGGCGATTTCTTGGTGCAAAAGGATGCCGGCGTTGGTGTTGATTACTTGGAGCCGAATGCTAAAGTCAAGGTCGCGACAATGGCAAAGTATGCCGTCAAGGAAGCCTTGCAGCGACAAGCTTGGTCGGAGGAGATGCGCCTTTACTACGTGTCCTTGACTCGGGCCAAGCAGCAACTCTATCTGGTCGGTACTGTTGTTAAGCAAGAGGATGAAAGTGCCCGGCCACGGGCACTTTATCTTGAGGCGAGGTCAACGACGGGTCAGTTTTTGGGACGCGACTTGCGTCTTCGGTCTAAGTCATACTTGGATTGGACGTTGATTACTCTGGCTCGATTGAAGGTGCCGGCGCTGACTGAGTGGCTAGGCGAGGTCCAGACGCCACGGTTGCCATCGACTCAGACGCCACAGACTGGCGTGATTCAAGTCACTATTATTCCAGAAGAGGAAGTTGGGCCCTTGACGGTGAAATCAGCTGCAGCACCAGTTGGAGAACCAGTGGCCGGCGCTGTCACGCCAAAACAAACGGTTGACACCAACCGCCTGCGTGACCGGTTGAATTATCAATATCCAAACTGGCCGGCGACCCAAACGGCTGCCTATCAATCGGTATCTGAAATTAAGAGCCTCTTTGAGGATCCGGATCAAAGTCAATTGGCGAAACTGACCTTGGACCAGGCTGGCCATCAAATGTCGTGGTCGGGTCATTCTGTTGAAACTGAAGGTAGAGAAGATTCGTACCAGCCGGCTGCTGATAGTAGGCAACAAGCTCAAGACGATGTTGGCTCGAACAACAACAGCAATCAAAACAGTTCAGACTCCTCGGCTCAGCCAGCAAACAAAGCCAGCACTAGCTACCGTCCTGACCAGCGTGTCCTGGACCCGATGGCTCATGTGCTCACGACCGATACCTTGCCGGTACCAGCCTTTGAGGAAGATGGTCAAGCCAAGCCGGCACCAACTGCTGTTGGGACGGCGACTCACCTGATTTTACAGTTGATTGACTTTAATCAGCCGTATACGTTGGTTGACCTGGAAGACCTCTTGGCTAGCTTGGTGGCCGATGGAAAGGTCTTGGACCAAGTGGCGCCCCTGGTTGACCTGGACCAGATTTTGGATTTCTTACAAACAGACATGGCGCAAACGATTGCCCGACATTCTAAGACATTGCACCGGGAAAATCCGTTTTCAATGCTGGTGCCCGCCAACCAGGTCTATCCTGATTTAACCGAGACGGAGCCAATTTTGATTCACGGAATTATTGACGGTTACTTTATCGATGACCAGCAAAAAACGATTACGCTCTTTGATTACAAGACGGATTATGTGGCGAAGACGCCAGGACCAAAGCAAAATGAGGGGTTGGCCAAAATTCGTCACCAGTATACCGGGCAAATCCGCCTCTACCAGACGGCTTTGCAGCAGGAATATCCGGGCTACCAGATACAAAATGGACTTTTGATTCTTTTGGCTGGTCATAGAACGCTTGAAATTTCGGCTAGTCGGCCGGCGGGACTTTCGTAATCGGCTTTGCCAGCGTATAATGGCAGGCAAGTCCGGTGGGTTTGGCCGACTGTTTGTTAGGGCCAAAAATCAGGTCTGCATGAAACGGGGAATTTTGATGAAAAATTTTTACGATATTTTACAGTACTTAAAAACTTATGACGTCTTTATTCATTTAGGGAAGCGCCTTTGGGACATTGAAATGGCCGCCTTGGAAGTTGATAACCTCTACAAGGCCGATGTGATTTCAAAAGAGGACTATAAAAAAATGAAAGTCATCTTGGCCAAGGAGCATGACCAAGAGGCAAAGTTGACCGGTGATTATTCCGGTCCGGACTTTTTAGCCGCAAGTAGTGTGCAATAAGCTTTGGACCCGTCTAATTTTTTCTTAGTTGGATTGATTGGACAATCAGAATAATATTGTTTAAGAAATAACTTATGTTGTTTTTTTGTAAACGCTTGCATAAAGTAGACAACCTTTGTTAAAATAACTGAGTAATCTAAGACACAGGAGGAATGTTCTGTCAGGCCACTGCGGCAGAGCTACAGTAAATCATGGCAAAAGATAAATTAATCGGGGTTGACCTCGGTGGAACTACTATTAAGTTTGCGATTTTGACTGACGAAGGTGAAGTTCAACAAAAGTGGTCCATTCAGACCAACATTTTGGAAGACGGTAAGCATATCGTCCCTGATATTATTGAATCAATTAACCATCACTTGGACTTGTACCAATTGGACAAGAGTCGCGTGATCGGGATTGGTATGGGAACTCCTGGAACAGTTAACCGTGAAGAAGGAACTGTTAAGGGTGCCTACAACTTGAACTGGGCACAAGAGCAAGCTGTTAAGGACCCAATCCAAGCTGGAACTGGTTTTGACTTAACAATCGATAATGATGCCAACGTTGCTGCCTTAGGTGAAGCCTGGAAGGGTGCTGGTAACAACGATGCCGATGTTTCCTTCATTACTTTGGGAACTGGTGTTGGTGGTGGCTTGGTTGCTAACCATGAATTGATTCATGGGATTGCCGGTGCTGGTGGTGAAGTTGGCCACATCATCGTTGAACCAAATGGTTACTTGTGTACTTGTGGTAACCATGGTTGCTTGGAGCAATATGCTTCTGCAACCGGTGTTGTTCATTTGGCACAGGACTTTGCTGAACAATATGCTGGTGAATCAAAGTTGAACCGCATGATTGACAATGGTGAAGAAGTTACTTCAAAAATTATCTTTGACTTGGCCAAAGAAGGCGACTATTTGGCTAACGAAACGGTTGATAAGTTGGCTTACTACTTGGGCTACGCAGCCGCTACAATTTCAAACATCTTGAACCCATCAGCCATCGTTATCGGTGGTGGTGTCGCTGCTGCAGGTGAATTCTTGCGCGAACGTGTTGAAAAGAACTGGACAAAGTTTGCTTTCCCAACCGTACGGACTTCAACAGTTGTTAAGTTGGCTGAATTAGGTAATGATGCTGGTGTTATTGGCGCTGCTTCATTGGCTAACAAGAACAGACAAGATGTTTTGCTTTAATTAATGATTAAATATCCAACAGAAAACAAACAACTGACCGGTTGTTTGTTTTTATTATCTCAAGGGTCCGTGAAACTTATGGTAGAATAGGAAGTGATCTTGGCAAGTAAATTGCCAACGTTTCAAGGAGGACCGAGTAGTGGAGTGGGAAAGTTTTTTTGAACCATACACCCAGGCCGTCGCAGAGCTAAAAGTGAAGTTGAATTATCTCAGCGCACAGTACCAAAAGGCCGGGCAGCCAACGCCGGTTGAATATGTTACGGGCCGGGTAAAGTCCCAGGCGTCAATTGAAGAAAAAATTGTGCGTCGGCACTTGCATGAAGACCGTCTGGCCCTCGATTTGCAAGATATTGCTGGTTTGCGGATTATGACCAAATATATTGAAGATATTTATGCGGTTGTGGAACTCTTACGCAAGCGGACTGATTTTACCATTTTGGAAGAACGTGATTATGTAATGAACGCTAAGCCTTCGGGCTACCGATCGTACCATATGGTGATTGAGTACCCCGTTTCCTTATTGGATGGGGAACACAAGGTCTTAGCAGAAATTCAAATCAGGACCTTGGCCATGAACTTCTGGGCAACAATCGAACACGATTTGCGCTATAAGCATGGTGAAATTTCACCGGAGATGGCTGAAAAATTAACGGAAATTTCCAATCAGACCTTTTCACTGGAACAAGAATTTTCAGAGATTAAGGCAAAGGATTAAGAAGTGCCGGCTTAGGCCGGCCTTTTGATTAGCAAGCAGAAAAAAGATCTTAGAGGAGTAGGCATGAAAGTCGCCTTATACAATAATGATCAGGCCCAGTCGCTTGCCATTGTGGCCGACCTGAAGAAAGAATTGAAAGCCCAGGGAATTGCCTTAGACCGGGAAAATCCCGACCTGGTGATTTCTGTCGGTGGGGATGGCACCCTCTTGGGAGCCTTTCATGAATATATCGATGGTAATGATGATTTGCGTTTCGTTGGTTTACATACCGGCCATTTGGGCTTTTATACCGACTGGCTGGGCAGCGAGGTCAAGGAACTGGTGAACAGTCTAGTTCATGACAAAGGCCAGCGCGTTTCGTACCCTTTGCTGAAGATGACGACTGTCACTTCTGATGGCGCTGGGCAGGAGTACTTGGCCTTGAATGAGGGAACGATTAAGCAGCCGGTTGGCACAATGGTCGCCGATATTTGTTTAAGTGGTCGGGGCTTTGAAGGCTTTCGGGGTGATGGTTTGGCGATTGCAACGCCGACTGGATCGACTGCCTATAACAAGGCCAACGGCGGGGCGATCTTACACCCGTCATTAAAGGTAATCCAAATGTCTGAAATTGCGTCGATTAATAACCGGGTCTTTCGAACGTTGGGCTCGCCATTAGTTGTTCCAGCCGGGCAGAAGATTACCATTCGGCCAAAAACCAAGGCCTTTTTGTTGACCTGCGACCAGTTAGAGATATTGGCTGAGGGTATTGAGGCCGTTGAATTTGAAGTGGCCGAAAAGGAAGTTCATTTTGCCTCCTTCCGTCATTTAGACTTTTGGAGTCGGGTGAAGCAGGCCTTTATCGCTGACAGCAGCGAAGAAGACGTTGAATAAGTGGCAGGGCGGTGTCTGGTCGAACAAAGGCACCGCTTTTGCATGGAATTGAAAGGAACCGGTCATTCAGCCGGCACAGATAAATCAATATGAAATTTTCTTGGACGTATCAGGGAACAGAAGAACGGAAGGTCCGTTCTTTCTTACAAGGTCACGGTGTTTCGCACCGGATGTTCTCACAAATGAAGCATAATGGGGGCGCCATTTTGGTTAATGACCAACAGGTTTACACCTCCGATTATATTAAAGATGGGGATCTCGTGACAATCGTGATGCCGGTTGAAACGGGGAACGACTTGGTTGTTCCTGATTTCACCCCATTGGATATGATTTATGAAGACGAACACTTTTTGGCAGTTGATAAGCCATACGGGGTCACCACCGTCCCAGGGCATGCCGATCGACTCCATACGTTGGTCAACCAGGTCAAGGGCCATTTGATCGATGAAGGGGCTGAAGACTTGGTGCCCCACGTTGTGACCCGTCTTGACCGGGACACTTCCGGAATCGTCTTGTTGGCCAAGCATCGCTTTGCCCATGCCGTTTTGGACCAGCAATTACAGGACCATTCGGTGGAAAAGTTCTACACGGCCTATGTCTCTGGGCACTTGCCAGAGGATCATGGCATGATTGAGGAGCCAATTGGCCGCTTGCCGGGTGACTTTATCAAGCGCACGGTGACGCCAGATGGCAAACTGTCAAAGACGGAATATTGGGTGGAACACCGGTACACCAATGATAAAAATCGGCCGTTGACCCGAGTCAAGGTGCAGTTGCATACCGGCCGGACACATCAAATCCGTGTTCATTTTGCCCACATCGGTTTCCCGTTGGTGGGGGATGACCTGTACGGTGGACCATTGTGGTATGGATTGAAGCGACAGGCCTTGCACGCCTACCAGATGACGTTCTATGATCCTTTTATTGAACAAAACCGTCATCTGCAAACGGATTTACCGGCTGATTTGCAGGCATTAAAGGACATTCAAGGGTAAAAACGTTTACGACTGAGGTTGAAGACAATCTGATTTTGTAGTATTTTCAAGAATGATAAACGAAGTGGAAAGGAATCCTTTCATGGAATTAGACAATGAGCAGCAAGTCCGACAAGCTGTCCATGCCTTAACGGACTTGCTCGAAAACGGACAAGACGATGATTTTATGACCAAATTTACCAACCTGCACGATTTTGAAAAGGGACAGGTTTACGACAGCTTTTCGAAGAACATTCGAGAGGTTGCCTGGCGGGTCATGGATGATGAAACGCTCGCGACAGTTTTTGATAACTTGAAAATCGATGCCGAAGAGGTCGTTGACCTTTTGCAGGAGATGCCACCACAAAAGGGGGCCAACATCCTGGTTGAAATGTTTGCTGATAACGAAGCTGATTTGTTCCAGGCCATGCCAGCCCGGTTAGCTTCAACTTATTTGGCATTGATGCCTCATCGAGAAGCTCAAGAAATCAGAAATTTGATTAAGTACGAGGACCAGACGGCCGGGGCTTTGATGGCCACGGAATACTTGGCAGTAGCTGCAGGCTCAGTAGTGAAGGACGTTCTAGCCCAAGTGAAGAAACAGGCCGAAGAAACCGAGTCAATCATCTATGTCTATGTGGTTGATGAAAACCATCGTCTGGTGGGAATTGTTTCCTTGCGGGACTTGCTGACCCATCCGGATGAGATGACGATTGAGTCAATTACCAATACCCGGGTTATTTCGGTGAAGGCGGGGGATGACCAAAAAGAAGTCGCCCAAGTCGTTGCCGATTACAATTTTTTTGCCATTCCGGTTACCGATGATGATCAACATTTGTTGGGAATCATTACAGTTGATGATATTGTTGACGTAATTGATGAAGAAGCGGTCGAGGAGTACTCTGGTTTGGCTGCCGTCGATGTTTCTGATACCGATGACAGTCCCTGGCATTCCGCACTGAAGCGGATGCCTTGGTTCTTGGCTCTGCTAGTGTTGGGACTTGTTTCCGTTGCCCTAGTCGCTAGCTTTGAGCATACCATTCGTCAGGCACCGATTTTGGCTGTCTTTATTACGGTTATTGCCGGCGTTGCCGGAAATGCCGGCACACAATCCTTGGCACTGGCCGTCCGGCACTTTGGATCCAGCACGGACCGGTCTTTTTGGAAAAATCTGATTTCTGAGTTGCTGTCTTCCTTTGTACTAGCCATCTTAGCGGGCGTGGTTCTTTTTGCCGTTGTTTCCCTTTGGCAAGATAATGAAGGCCTGGCCTTGGCAGTTGCTTTGTCTGCAATCGTTGCGATTCTGCTTTCATCATTGCTGGCATACTTAGTGCCGGCGGTATTGAGTAAAGTGGATTTGGATCCAGCATTGGTGAATGGGCCATTGGTGCAGACAGTGGTCGATTGGGCGGCTATCCTGATTTACTTTGGGATTGCCACGGGCATGTTGAGTGAATTTATTGGGAAATAGTGTTGAAGCGCTGTCATGAACTCATGGCAGCGCTTTTTAGTTAGGACTACTTTTATTTTATTAAATGAAAATTAAGAATAACTTGAAACCTGCAAAAAAAGAGTTCGATAGTGTAAAATATTCAGTGATAGGCTTGGCTGAGTTTCTTAGGCTAGGTCACCTTTGAAAGAACGATTAATCAAGGAGAAGTTTTATGAAAAAAATTGGGACAATTATTGGTTTTATTTTAGTCGTAGTTGCCGTTGCTATGGGTGGCTATGCTTTAGGGACTAATCACAATTCAAAAGAGTCAGCAACTTCATCGAATTCGGCTTTAACCTCTTCAGCAGTGTCACCTGTAACTAAAAGCACTAGTCCAAGTAGTTCAGCATCATCTTCTGCAACGTCATCTGCAACCAGTCAAAAGGGTGCTAATCCAGAAACATCAGCTAGCTATGATCCAAATAAAACATTGAATGGTCAAACGGTTGATTCATCAACGATTCAACAGGTAACGGCTCAGCTGAAGGCGGCTGGTTTGCCAGCTGATCAGTGGGCACCAAGTGATATTAAGCAAATTATTACGCAAGCATCACAACAGGGAATTTCGCCCGTTGATTATGCTAAGCAAAATTACCATCAATAAGGAATTAAAAGAAACATGAATATAAAACATGGGTTACTGACATTAGCCGCTATCTCAACCTTTGGATTAGTGGTTGACCAAAATCAAATACAAGTCCATGCTGATGGTGTGCCGAGAGTTACGGGTGGCCAAGCTGGCTTACCCCGTATGGATGTTGTTGATGTTTCTTCAAACAATGGTTACCTTTCAACAAACGACTTTCAAATCATGAAAAATAATGGTGTTAGAGGCATTATTGTTAAGCTGACAGAAGGGACATACTATCGAAATCCGTATGCCTCGAGTCAGGTTAATAATGCGCGTGCTGTTGGTTTGAGGGTTTCGGCATATCATTACTCTACTTTTAACAATCAAAATAGTGCCCGATCAGAAGCAAATTTCTTTGCCGATTATGCCAACCAACTCGGTTTTAACAGCAGCGATTTAATGGTTAATGACTTGGAAGATAGTTCGACGACGGGTGGAGATGTCTCTGGAAATAGTTGGGCTTTTAATGACCAACTTAAAAATCGTGGTTTTACAAACGGAGCACTCTACACGTATACGTCTTATAAAAATAATAATGGTTTAAATACTTGGTTTCTGGCAAACGACCATATCTGGATGGCCGCTTATCCATATTATCCGTCAATCAATAGTTTATGGAATAGTCAATACGGTATGTGGCAGTGGTCGTCTAACGCTGGCTTTGGCGGTATAAGTGGTACTTTTGATGTTTCCATCGATTATAGTGGGATTGCTAGCCAGCTATTAAATGGTTATGTGTATAATGGTTTCCAAGGCCATGATGGTTACCGCTGGTATGATAATGGTCAATTAGGCAACGGGAAACGCTGGTACGCTGGTACATATTATTGGTTTAGTAATGGCGAACGAATTGATAACTCATGGCAGAGTGATGCGACCGGAACGTACTATACTGGAGCAGATGGCCGCAGTTACCAGGGACTGCAAACAATTGGTAATGCTCAGTATTACTTTGGAAGTGACTTTACCTTGCAAAAGAACCAGTATGTGACGGTCAATGGTCGACAATACTATGTGAACGCGCAAGGAATTGCAAGGCCTGCAGATACGGGTTATATTTATACAGGCGCTAGTGGCCATGATGGTTATCGCTGGTTTGATAATGGTCAAATTGGCAGCGGAAAGCGCTGGTATGCCGGCACGTATTATTGGTTTGATCAAAATGGCGAACGAATTGATAACTCATGGCAGAGTGATGCGACCGGAACGTACTATACTGGAGCAGATGGCCGCAGTTACCAGGGACTGCAAACAATTGGTAATGCTCAGTATTACTTTGGAAGTGACTTTACCTTGCAAAAGAACCAGTATGTGACGGTCAATGGTCAGCAGTACTACCTTGATGATCAAGGAGAAGCAAAGACCGTTTGAAAAATACAAAACTCAATGATTTTAAGTGAGAAGGAAGACTAAATATTTTAGTTTTCCTTCTTTTTATTGAATTTTTGGTTTAAAGAGCCGAAGTATAGTAAACTATAACAATATATTTAAATTTTTTAAGGACATGTCAAATGCAAGTTGCTAAAAATTATCTTTATAATGCAGCATATCAATTACTGAATATTATTGCGCCCATTATTACGTTGCCTTATTTGGCACGCGTTTTGGGGAAAAATGGTGTTGGAGTGGCTTCTTGGACGAACTCACTAGTTACCTATTTTCTCTTAATAGCAAGTTTGGGGATTGTTACTTATGGTTCTCGAGAAATCGCTTATGTTCATAAGAACGAAGCATTACGGCAAAAAAAGTTTTGGGAAATTCAGACGATTCACTTTATTGCAGGTTTTGTAGCCTTGATTTTGTATGTGCTATTTATTTATACCGGTGGCGCGTTTAATCAACGTATTCACCAAAATGAATTATTTCTCTGGTATCAAATTTGGGTGATTTTTTCAGGTATGGTTGATATTTCCTGGTACTTTATCGGTTTAGAAGACTTTAAAAAAACTGTTTTACGCAACATGATGATTAAATTAGCGATGACTGTTTTGATTTTTATTTTGGTAAAAAAGCCAACTGATATTGGTGCCTATATTTTGCTACTAGCCTTGTCACAGGTTTTTGGTAATCTTTCGATGTGGTTCTATTTGATTGGTAAGTTCCGTTGGCCAAAGTTGAAAGAACTTAATTTAAAGTCGCACTGGCATCCTGTTTTCATGATGTTTTTACCAACGATTGCGACGCAAATTTATTTGCAGCTAAATAAGACAATGCTGCCATTTATTACTGGGGTAACTGCGTCATCTGGTATTTACGATAATGCGGATAAAATTATTAAGGTTTGCCTGGCTTTGGTTACATCAGTGGGAATGGTTATGTTACCACGGATGTCAGCCCACTATGCTGCTGGTGAACACGATCAAATGAAGAAGGCGATTCATTCATCAATGGATTTTGTCTCAGCAATTGCCGTGCCACTTGCCTTTGGAATTGCTGCAGTTGGACCAACGGCAATGCTTTGGTTTTTAGGAAAATCATGGGGGGACGTTGGCTCGGCCCTTGTTCTATTGACACCAATTATTGTTTTTATTGGCTGGTCGAATGTTATTGGTAACCAGTTCTTAATTCCTACGAAACGCCTGAGTGAGTATACGTGGTCAGTAACCTTTGGTGCCGTTTTAAACGTGTTCCTGAATTTCTTCTTAATCTTTATTTGGGGCGTTAAAGGGGCGGCATTGGCGACAGCTATTTCAGAATTTGCTGTTATTGCTTATCAACTATTTGTGACAAGAAACGATATGAAAGTGCGAGCCCATTTCGTTGGACTATGGCGCTATCTGTTGGCTGGACTGGCAATGTATTTTGCGGTGCTATACTTTGTTGCTAACCATGGTATCGGTATCAAGAGCACATTGATTGAAACGATCATAGGTGGTTTTGTTTACTTGCTTGTACTCGTTATTCTTCGTGCACCTATTTTAAAACGGTTATTGAATTGGCGTTCCTTCCGCTAATAGGGTGATTCTGGTATAATAAGTATTGTTGTGCACTAAATTTTAAATATTGGAGGATGGGGTTTTGAAACAGTTCCTGTTTTATCGCCTTCCCAAACGAATTTTAGATATTGTTGTTTCCTTTGTAGCTTTAATTGTTTTTTCACCAATTTTTTTGGTAATTGCGGCGATTATTAAGTTTAGCAAGGGTACCAGTCATGTTTTTTATGCTCAAGACCGTGTCGGTCAGGGCGGTAAGCATTTTAAAATTTATAAGTTCCAGTCCATGGTTGACAATGCTGATCAAATCCTTAAATCAGATAGCCAGTTGTATCAAAAATTTGTTGATAATGGTTATAAATTGCCGACTAGAGAAGACCCTCGAATTACGAAAATTGGGGCGATTTTGCGCAAAACGTCACTCGATGAATTGCCGCAGTTCTGGAATACTTTAATTGGGAATATGTCAATTATTGGCCCACGGCCAGTGGTTGAGAGTGAATTGGTTGAATATGGCGACGAAAAACGAATTCAAAAATTTTTGTCTGTCAAGCCCGGTGTTTTCGGTCTCTGGCAAGCTTCTGGACGATCAAATATCGGATATCCAGAGCGGGTTGAAATTGAACTCGATTATGTTGACCGTGCTAACTTAGGTTTGGACTTTAAAATTATGTTTCTAACAGTTGTTGCAATTTTCAAGGGTGATGGAGCCTTTTAAATAAGACTGTATTTTCCAACGAGGAGAAATAAAAATGGAATTTTCATTAACTGACTTGGCTAAACGCTTTTGGCATTTTGCTTGGTTGATTGTACTGTGTGTCGTTGTTTTTGCTGGTTCAGGGTTCGTGTACGCTAAATCTGGGAAAGTCATTACTAATTTTTCGGCTAGTCGAACAGTGTTAATTGCTAAGAATAATACGGATGTCCGTGATCCAAATTCGCGTGTTCAGGCAGACAAGGCATTGATTCCAACTTATCAAAAGGTAGCCCAGGATGACGCCATTGTAACTGCTGTTCAAAAGACACTTCCATTTAAAATGAGTAAGAGTGATATTTCATCTGCCGTAAATGTTCAAAATCCAACAGATACTGTGGCGCTTGCATTCCAGGCTTCTGGATCAACAACCTATCGAGCAAAGACATTAGCAAACGTCTATGCAGAAACTTTTGCTAATGTTGGGCCAACTCTATATCCTGACATGGGAAAGCCAGATGTATTGTCGAAGGCGACAGGATCTGATGTTACTCGTTCTGCGTTGAAGAATGCAAAGAAATTAACATTGTTTGGAGCTGTTTTTGGTTTTGTTTTGTCAACCGTCATTATCTTGATTTTAGGAATTCGTCAAAATTATGAAGTGGCTCGAAATCGGGAATAATTGAGGATTATGGTTAACTTTCTTTTACCAATAACTTTTTTTTCAAAGACATATTCTTATTCAGTTGCTGAGCCAATGGCAATGGTCAGTTTCCCATTCATGATTATTGTCATTTTGATTCAGCTATATCGTTTTCCAAATAGGATTAAAAATCTTATTCCTACACCTAAAGCATTTTTCCTTGTTGCATTCGTTTGGTTTTTTCAATTATTGGCAATGTTTTTGTCATACCGAAAAACAGGTGAAACTTTGGTAACATGGGGCCTTTTACATTCGCCAATTACCTTAGCAGGATGGACGCTTGCTGTATACATAGCATGGGCAGTGATTCAAGTTACCGTTATTACGGAAAAGGATGAAAAACAATTTATTAAAGCTGGCATAATTGGGCTTTTATTTTATTTAATATTTGTCCTGTTTCCGCAAGTTTTTCTTACAGTGCATCTAAATATTTTCAATGATTATGTTAATCTGTTAGCCAAGTTTTTTGAGGAGCGTTGGAAATCGATGCCAGGTTATGATTTTTATAGCAATGGTTCTTACTCTGCAACTCAATTAAGAGTGAATGGCTTTGAGCCAGAAGCTTCTTATCTGGCAAATTTATTGAGTGTTACCTATATCCCTATACTAATAGGCATAACGGTGACTGGCCAAAGAATTTGGCTTAAAATTAATTCAACAAAATTGCAATTAATCTTTAATGTAAGTATTACCTTTATTGTTTTATTAATTTTGATTTTTGCTAAAACTACGACCGGAATTTTAGCTGCAATTGTTGCTTATTTTATATGGATATCTTGGTCACGTGGGGCGTTAAGAAAATCAATTTTGTGGATTGCTTTTATTGGAATGATTTTTTTAATTGCTGCCTATCTAAAAATTGGCGTCATTCATAATATGCTTAACCAGTTTTTATTTGCTAAACAGGGCACTGATAATCGTTGGGGTGGTACAATAGGGTTAGCATTAACTTTTTTATCACATCCTATTTTAGGAGTGGGTACCGGGTTTACTTCATATTTCACGATTGAGAACTTTCCTATATCAGCTTCACAAAATTTTGAATTTCAACATGTTTACTCTCAAACTGGTTTTCCGATTTTGTCTGAATTTCTAGGTTGGTTATCTACTTTTGGAATGATCATTGTAATTCCAGCTTTAATGTTATTAGTAAATTTAATTGCTCGGTCATTTCTGATTGAAAATCAATTAAATGGTGCTACTCCAGAATTAGTTGATCAATCCTGGTCTCGGAGTTTGCACATTAGCTTTATTTCTATGATTATTCTTGTTTTGTTTTCATCGATTTTTATTATTCGGATATATTTGTGGCCGTATCTTTTAATGTTCTTCTTTTATCGGAAACATATTATGCGTTTGGAGGAGGAACTGAAGCAATGAAAGTTTATATTGCAACACACAAACCATATGAAATGCCCCAGGATAAGCTTTACCAACCATTGATGGTTGGTTCATCTTTGAGAGATGAAGTTCCAACTGGTTATCAACGCGATGATCAGGGTGAAAATATTTCGACTAAAAATCCCAACTTCAATGAATTAACTGGCATTTATTGGATGTGGAAAAATTCTAAAGAAGATGCGGTGGGTCTGGTTCATTATCGTCGCTATTTGGGAAAAAAAGGTGGACACGACTATGCTGAACGGTTAAGTCAACAGGACATTGAGAACTTATTGCGCCAACATGATGTGATTTTACCCAAAGAGCGAAATTACTACATTGAAAATCAGCGTAATCATTATCTTCATGCCCATGCAAATGAGCCTTATGAGATAATGGAGAAGGTAATTCGAGAGAATTATGCAGACTTCTATCCAGGATTCCAACGTATGGAGCGATCAACAAAGGCGCATCTGTTTAATATGTTTATCATGAAAAAAGAAGTTTTTAATGATTACGCAGAGTTTGTTTTTGGTGTTTTGGAAAAAGTGCAAGAAAAAGTGGACTTATCCACTTTGCATGGTCAAGATGCTCGCGTTTTTGGTTTCTTGTCAGAACGGTTAATGGATACTTGGCTTAATACTCGGAACTATTCCCTTACGGAAGTTCCCGTGATTAGTCTTGAAAAGACAAATTGGCTTGATAAGGGCACACAGTTTTTGAAACGGAAATTTCTTCCAAATTCTAAGAAAAAGGTACATTTCTAATGGCAAATAAGTTTAATACAAAGAACTATGATTACTTAATCGTTGGTGCTGGTCCCTTCGGGATGACTTTCGCTTACGAAGCAGCAAAGCGTGGTAAGCGTTCTTTAGTTGTCGAAAAGCGTTCATTTATTGGTGGAAACACGCATACACACGTTGAAAACGGTATCACAGTTCATGATTTTGGCGCTCATATCTTCCATACGGATAACAAGGAAGTTTGGGATTACGTGCAAAACTTTGCGGAATTTAACAACTTCCAAAACCAAGTTGTCGCCAACTATAACGGTAAGCTCTTTAACTTGCCATTTAACATGAACACGTTCTATCAGATGTGGGGAACAAAGACGCCTGCTGAAGCCAAGACTAAGATTGAAGAACAAAAGTCTGCTGCTTTGAAGGAATTGGGCGATCGTCAACCACGCAACTTGGAACAACAAGCAATTTCATTGATTGGAACAGACATTTACCAAGCTTTGATTAAGGGTTATACCGAAAAGCAGTGGGGTCGTAAGGCAACTGAATTGCCAGCATTCATTATCAAGCGTTTGCCAGTTCGTTTTATTTACGATAACAATTACTTCAACCACCGTTACCAAGGAATTCCTGTTGGTGGTTATACTCAAATTTTTGAGAACATGGTTGAACGTTCAAACGGCTTGATCGATGTTTTGACTGATACTGATTTCTTCGATCACAAGGATGAATTTATGTCAGAATTCCCACGTGTTCTTTACACGGGAATGATTGATCAGTTCTTTGATTACAAGTTTGGTGAATTGGAATACCGTTCATTGCGCTTTGAAAGCGAAACGATTGACTCTGACAATTATCAAGGAAATGCTGTTATTAACTATACGGATGCTGAAACGCCATATACGCGTCAAATGGAATGGCGCCACTTTGATGGTTTGGCAGACGAAGGCAAGACGATTATTACTCGTGAATACCCACAAGACTGGGATCGTACGAAGGAAGCTTACTACCCAGTTAACGATGATAAGAACACTGAGTTGTACAAGCAATACGTAAAGGCTGCTCGTGAAGAAGCACCTGAAGTACTCTTTGGTGGTCGTTTGGGTAAGTATCGATACTTTGATATGGACCAGGTCTTCAATGATGCTTTTAACACTGTTCGCCAAGAATTTGGTGTGGCAGATGACTTTAACTTTGCGCATGATGATGTGAAGTGAAGATTTTAAGACACCCATCTCGGGGTGTCATACATATTGATTGGATTAGGAGAAGTGTTTGATGAGTATTAAAGACAAATCGGCAGTTTTATCCTTAATTGTACCAGTTCACAATGAAGAAGCGACTGTGAATATTTTTTATGATACACTGCAAAATATTAAAAAAGAATTGCCTGTTGCCATAAATTTTTATTTTATTGATGATGGTTCGGATGATAAAACTCTGTCAATTATAAAGTCGCTAAACAAAAAAGATGAGAGCGTTCATTACTTATCTTTTTCTCGAAATTTTGGTAAGGAAGCAGCTTTATATGCTGGGTTGCAGCATGCGGATGGTGATTACGTTGCTGTTATGGATGTTGACTTGCAAGATCCTCCCGAACTATTACCAGAAATGCTAAGTGAAGTAATGACTGGTCCATATGATGCCGTTGGAACTCGACGTGTGGATCGTCGCAAAACAAAAATTATTAGAACGTGGTTTTCGACCCGTTTTTATAAATGGATGAATCGTGTTTCTCAAATGCATCTAGTAGAAGGAGCACGGGATTATCGGGTAATGAAGAGGCAAATGGTTGATGCTATTCTTTCTTTACCCGAAAATCAACGCTTTTCCAAGGGGATTTTTACATGGGTTGGATTCAATACGAAGTATATACCTTTTGAGGACCGTGACCGTGTGGCTGGAAAATCATCGTGGACTTTTTGGAACTTGACTAAATATGGTATTGAAGGTATTGTTTCTTTTTCAACGTTACCCTTAACTATTGTTACGTTCTTGGGTTTATTTTCATTTGGCCTCGCTGTCGTAGCGGGTATTTTCATCGTCGCTAGGGCATTGATTGATAATACCTCGGTGGCAGGTTGGCCATCAATGGCCACAATTGTTCTATTTATCGGTGGAATCCAGATGCTTAGTTTGGGGGTAATTGGTCGATACATAGCAGCAATTTTTATGGAAACCAAGAATCGACCAATTTACATTACCAAAGAAGAAAAATGATGAATAAAGAAATTAAATTACTTTTCGCTTAGCAAGTGATTTTCGATATTCGGTAATGTTGATACTTCTAATTATTTTTAACTGGTAATAGCCCTTTTTGAAATGGTTGGATATTTTATTCGCAACAAATAATTAACAAATCTTTGAACAAGCCTAATCAATATGGACAAAATCAGTGAATTTATGGAAAAAATTAAAAAGTTAATTAATTATATTTTTTTGTTTGTCAGTTTTTTGGCAATTTCCGTTAGTTATCCTACAACTGTTTGGACTGGCAACTTGCTAATGAGGTTAACTAATCGGTTATCAGTAACTGTCTATCAAAGTTTTTTTGGTGTTTTAGTAGTTGTATTTGTAGTATTTTTTCAATGTAAGTATCATCGTTCAGTGATAAAGTGGTCTGACTGGCCTTATTGGTTTTTTGGAATGATAACTGCCTGTCTTTACGTAATTACGTTGTCCGTTAGCAATCTCAATGTAAATAATTTGACAGGGAAATTGAATGTATTCATAACGATAATTGCTCTCTTAGGTTTTTCTTATTTATTTACTAATTTTGCTGCTTTGTTAGGTCAATTAATAAGCCATTTAAAATTAAAAAAATGGTTGGTCAACTATTGGTTAGTTGTTTTTATTTTGATTGTTGTTTGGTTTCTTCAAGTTTTTCCCCTATTACCGGGATTAGTAACATGGGATGGATACAGACAATTTGTTGAATATTTTCACACATATATACCTTTACTAAATTTTACTTATTATCCAACTGGTCACCATCCCTGGTCAGCAACGTTAATTTTAGGTTTTCTATTCTCCATTGGTCGGGCAATTGGCGGTGTTAATGTTGGTTTATTCACTATTGTACTTGTTCAGATATTATTGGCTGCCCTAATTTTTGCTAAAGTAGTTTTTTTCGTAGGGAAAAATTGCAGCTATTTTAGCAATGATTTTTTATTCATCACCATTTGTTGCGTTTTGGGAAGTAACAATTGAAAAGACACCACTCTTTTTAACTTTCACGACTTGGTTTGTATTGACTTATGCTGAAATACTGTTAATAAACAGGCAAAAAAATGTTTCAAAATGGCTTTATATTGAGATAACATTTTCCGGAATTATGATGGCGATGTTCCGTAATGATGGTGTTTACGTTGTATTTTTGTCGTTAATTGTCTTGATTATCGTTGAGAGTTTCCAACGTAAAAAAGATGCTCGTCAACTTTTATTTGGTTTTCTAATTTTTCTTACTGCTTATTTAGGCTGGTATAAAGTTGCATTACCACTGATGAATGTACTTCCAGGCTCAACGGGAGAAGCCATTAGTGTACCGATGCGACAACTTTCAGCTGTTGTGATCCATGATCCGAAATCACTTAATAAGAATGATTTGGCAGTTATTGATAAAATTACACCTATTAAAGATATTCCTGTCAATTTCAATGTGAACAATGCAGATAATTTGAAATCACTTTATCCTGTTGATACTTTTTTGCGCAGCCCAGCAGAAATTAAGATGATTCAGTCTGGCAAGTTAAAAAAGACATCAACACTTGTAACTAAAAAAGAAACAAATGATTATTTAAAAGTATGGATTGAGCAAGCTTTTCAGCATTCGACAACTTATATAGCAACTTTTCTAGCTGGAAACAGTCAATTTTTGAATCCAATTATTGACGATAATCCTGGTTCGAGAGGGATTATGTATGGTAATGGATATATGAAGAGTGCCACTTTTTTGCAACCTGGTTGGTTCAATGAAGTTCATTACTGGATGAGTGATAGTATGCGAAGATATATTTCTTGGCCAAATATCATTTTTTCTTTACCAATTATCCGTTCAATTTTGCAACCTGCGCTTGCATTATGGACTATCTTATTTAGCACTTTCTATCTAATGTATCGTAAAAGTTTTGCAGTCTTAATTTGTATTCCTGTGGGATTGCTTTGCTTAATTTCACTTTTATCACCATTAAATGGTGGTGAAAAGTATATTCTCCCTGCCATGTATGTATTACCAGTGATTTTATCCATTGTTATAGCAACAACACAAAGGGGATTTCGAAAGTAAGTGATACTTTACTAAGGTAACACAACATTGGGTGCAAATTATAAAGTGGTCTGTATCAGAAATTAAATACAGAGTTAAGCCTGTTTGTATTTTGTTAAAATAATCAATGGGAAATTAGACTCAAGGTAAGTTTTAATTTTGATAAAATGAATTATAGTAATACAAAGCGATAAAGGGCTATGATATAATTCTGGATGGACTAAATTAATAAGGATAAATTATGACACAAAAAGTTTCAGCGGTCGTTGTTACCTACAATCGACTTGCTTTGTTAAAGGAAGTTATTCAAAGCTTACAAGAGCAAACTGTTCCAGTAAGTCACATTATTATTGTTGATAATGCGAGTGAAAACGAAACGAAAGAATATTTGGAATCACTTGGTAATCAGATTGATTATGTCCGTCTCGAGGAAAACCTTGGGGGAGCAGGAGGCTTTAATCGAGGCATCCGATACTTCATGGAAAACACAGATGACGATTTTGTGTGGGTAATGGATGATGACACAGTGACCCATTCAGATACATTACAGAATTTACTATCATTTGCTGAACAAGAACCTAATTTTGGTTTCTTGGCATCAGATGTTCGTTGGATTGATGGTCACCGAGCAAAAATGAATCAACCCGCTCCGATGAATCGATTAAAAGTTATTCCAGAGGATCAGACTGAGCCTATCCGCTTACAAAATGCAACGTTTGTTTCATTATTGGTACGTCGTGAGATTGTGGCTCAAATTGGTTTACCAATTACTGATTTCTTTATTTGGGGTGACGATATTGAATTCACTGAACGTGCCGGACGTGTGGCTCCTGGTTACTTTGTTCCATCTGCTAAGGTTACACATAAGATGGGAGCAAACGTTGGTTCTAGTCTCTTAAACGATGGGCCCGAACGAACACCGCGTTATTTCTATTCATATCGCAATAAAGGATACTATATTCGTAAGCGTGATTGGTATCGAAAAAATCGCGCTCGTCTTCGTACGTTTGCTGAATACTGGCAAATTAAGCTTTCGAAAACAGACCGAAAAGCTGAAAAGCTTGCAGTAATGAAAAAGGGAATGAAGGCAGGAAAGAGTTTTAATCCGACTATCGAATTTGCGAACATCGATGAGGTTTAGAGAGGGTACTAAAGATATGGATAAGCTAGCTATTTTAATTCCTGCATACAATGAGGAACAAACGATTGAGAAGGTTGTTGGTGATGTAAAAGCTGTTATCAATGATATTGAAGGATCAGTCGTTTATGTATATGACAACAACTCAAAAGATGAGACCGCAAACATCGCTAAAAAAGCTGGTGCAGTTGTTCGTCATGAGTATGCTCAAGGTAAGGGGGCTGTTATTCGGCGAATGTTTCGTGAAATTGATGCTGAGGCATATATTATGATTGATGCCGATGATACCTATCCTGTTGAAGCAATTCCTGAAATGTATCAAAAGGTTGTTGAAAGAAATGTTGATATGGTTGTAGGTGATCGGTTGTCATCAACCTATTTTGAAGAAAATAAACGTCCCTTTCATAATGTTGGGAACAGCTTAGTTAAGGGATTGATTAATTCCCTTTTTAAGACTAGTATCAGTGATATTTTGACGGGATATCGAGCTTTTTCTTATCGTTTTGTAAAAACTTTTCCAGTGTTATCTAAAGGATTTGAAATCGAAACAGAGATGTCAATACATGCTACGGAATATGGCATGCTCGTTGAAAATCAGGTAATCGAATATCGTGATAGACCTGAGGGATCTGAGTCTAAGTTAAATACTTACGGAGATGGTTGGCGAGTTATTAAAACTGTGATTAATCTTTACCGTGGATATCATCCTTTTGCTTTTTACTCTATCTTTTCGTTAATTTTTTTCCTTATATCAATGGTATTATTTGTTTGGCGAGTCTTAGTTCCCTATTCCGAGACACAAACAGTTGCTAATTTTCCATCGCTAATTGTTTCGATGATATTATTGGTCTTATCATTTATAACGTTCTTTTCTGGTTCTATTCTTGACTCTATTCAAACAAGTAATAGACGAAATTTCGAACTAAATTTGATTAATACAGAAAATAAAAATGACTAATATGAAGAGTAAAGTTATAAATTATATTTTTCTATTTTTCAGTTATTTAGCGTTGGGAGTAGGGTACTCTTTAAACGCGGGAAATAATTTTTTGGAAAATATTAATAATCGTTTTTTTGTAAGTCCTGAAAGTAGTTTGCTATCTGCTTTTATCCTATTTTGTTTATTTTTGTTTACCAAAAATAATAATGTATTTGTAAGAAAATTTTGGCCTTTTTGGTGTTTTGGTATTGCTGCTTCTGTTATATATGTTTTAACTCAATCTTTTTCGATAAATGGAAGTGCTAATTTTTCTGGAAAGCTTAATGTATTAATTACTACAATTGCTATAGTAGGTTTTGCATATGTATTTACTTCTTTGGGCGTGTATCTAAGTAATTTATTAGACAGCTTAAAAATTAAGCAATGGCATGTTAAATACTGGCATATTGTTTCAATATTATTAATTTTTTGGATAGTACAAATTTTTCCTCTATTCCCTGGTATGGTTTCATGGGATGGGTATCGACAATTTTTAGAATTTTTTCATACTCATATAGCATCTTTAAACTTTACTTATTATCCAACTAATCATCATCCATGGGCGGCAACCCTTGTTTTAGGTATGATTTTTTCATTTGGAAAATATTTAGGTGGAACGAATTTTGGTTTATTCTCAATAGTAATAGTTCAACTAGTTGCTTCTTCATTAATTTATGCAAAAATAATTCAATTTGTTGGAGAAAAATGGGGAAAGTTGCCAAGTATAGTGGCATTAGTATTTTACGCTTCTCCATTTGTGGCTTTTTGGCAGGTAAATATTGAAAAAACACCATTATTCTTGGCATTTACATCATGGTTTGTGTTCTGTTTTGTTAAAATTTTATTATCTGATGGAAAAGAAGAAGCTAGCAATTTATTAATTATTAATTTAATTATTTCTGCTATTCTTATGTCTATGTTCAGAAATGACGGTGCGTATGTCGTTATTCTGTCATTATTTGTATTATTTATTTTAAAAATCATACAAAATAAAACATTTAGTTATAAATATTTAGCTATTTTATGTACATTTTTGCTTGTTGATGTTGGATGGAATAAAGTCGCTTTACCAATGATGAATGTTGTTCCTGGTTCTACTGGGGAAACTATTACTATGCCGATGCGTCAGCTTTCTAAAGTAGTAATTAATGATCCTGATTCTTTGAGTGAAAAGGATTTAAAAATTGTTAATAGGATAACACCAGTCAAAGAATTATCATCACATTTTAACGTTAATAATGCCGATGATTTAAAGTCTTTATACCCTGTCGATTCTTTTTTGCGTAGTCCGTATGAAATCAAACAAATACAGGATGGTCAACTAAAGAAGGAAGCCACACCAAGAATTAAGAACGAGACAAACCAATACTTAAAAATTTGGTTTATACAGTTTTTCAAGCATCCTAAAGAATATATAAATGTATTCCTTACTGGCAATAGTCAGTTTTTGAATCCAATTTTAGACTCAGATTCTGGCTCTCGTGGAATTATGTATGGTAATGATTATATGAAAAATAATACTTTCTTACAGCCAGAATGGTATCATCAAGTTCATTATTGGTTTTCGGATAATAGTCGGAAAAATATTTCTTGGCCAAATGTTATCTTTAAGTTGCCAATTATCAGAACTATATTACAGCCAGGTTTTGTCCTGTGGTTAATTTTATTTAGCTTTTCATACTTTATTTATAAGAGAAGTTATTTAGTGGTTATCTGTATTCCAGTAGGCCTGTTAGCCTTTGTTGCATTGTTATCACCCGTGAATGGTTATGAACGCTATATGCTTCCTGCAATGCTTGTTGCTCCTTTATTATTGACTGTATTAGTTAATGTTTCTTTAAAAAAAATAGAGTAAATTTAGGTAGTTAGTAAATAGATATTAAGCAATGAGTGTATTAAGTGGCTCAAAATACACTAACATCATTTGAAAAATATTGTTGAATTTTTTATATTTTTGTTCTGGCACAGCCAAGATTGTTTTCTCAGCCGTAATTGACTTTTTATTTTGAGTATTTTTGTATTCGAAATCGATTTTGCTATATATCAAATCGTTGTTTTTAACCATGTTATTTGCATATTTGATTAACCGAGTTTGGTTTTTTCATTTATTTGTTGGTGTTGGACTTTCAAGTCTCACTTCGGCAAATTTTGTATTTTAATGTCGGCTGAATTGTTAGTGAAGCGCTTGGTTGATTCTAATCTTTGGCGCGCATCAACTATGTCAGAGTGTGTTTATTTGGACTAGTGTTTAAATCATCTTTGTGATTGTTTTAAATTATTTTGTAAGTAAACTTTAACTTTTCAAAGAAGTAGAAGAAATAATAAAGATAAGATTCATGAGTAGTTAATTCAAAGGGCCTAAAGTGTTTAGGCCCTTTTTAATTTGGTAGTTAAGAAATTACTTTTTGATCTGTGAAAATAATTATTAATTTTCATCAATATGTTCTTTGTCGTCAGGAGCCTAGTTAAATATATGTTCCAAAGTATTGATAATGTGTAGAAGTATTAAAGATAGTAATGGGTTTTCAAGAGGTTTTCAAGAGGTTTTCAAGAGGTTAATAATAAGAAAATATTATTTATAATAACAGTTGATGATTTTTAATTAACCAATTTTAAAATGAGGGGGTAATCAAGTTTGACGAGCAATGCAAGATTAAATAGTCTTAAACTAAATGTTTTTTGTGAGCGAATAATCTTAACTTGTTTTTTAATCCAATTTTACGTTGCTTAATTAGTGTAGCGCAGGTTTAAAAAAGAACAGTATGTTTAAAAGTATTGTAGTCTATCATTGATTATTGAAATGAAAAATAATGGTTCAGCGGTCATTTTTCTGCAATAAACAAACGAGATCGTTTAAAGTATCGACGGTGCTGAAGTTATTAGGGTGGTAAAATTAAATAGTTAAATTATTTTTTCTTGTCGTTTTGGTTCGTTCATTAGTACTGTCAAGAATTCTTCTGTCTTTTGTTTTAAATTTTTATTTTGTAAATTAATTATAAAATGGTATGTTGGCCGAAAGTGATATAAGAAAAAATCTAATTAACATGTCAGATATAAATATTGTTTCTAAACTATGCTTAATTTAAGAAAGAGCTTTTAAATTAGAATCGGATAGGTAATAAAATTTTTGACATGTATTACAAGTAGTAATAATTAGTTAGTATTGGATATTTATTATTTTTTTATATTATTGGCAGATTCTATAATTAATTCGAACGAGAAAATTTAAAATAAAAACCCCTAC
>NZ_LDUY01000018.1 GCF_001038455.1 Fructobacillus sp. EFB-N1
GGATTCTTCACTCAAAGTTGGACCATATTATTCACGAAGACCAACCAAATAATTTGGAAATCCAAAAGATGCAAATGAAGTTGTTGGACGAGATTAGCAAGCAATTATCGTCCTTGCAAGCTAAATAAAAAAAGCCCTTCGGGGCGTACATAAAATAATAAAAAACACCCTAGTCTCGCGATTGAGATTGGGGTGTTTTTTTATGCCTTGTCGTGTGGAAGTCGTGCAGACGACCTGCAAACATTGATATATCAACGTGTTTCATGCACTGAGGGGGAGTCGAACCCTCGACCTGCCGGGTAGAAACCGGCTGCTCTATCCAGCTGAGCTACCAGTGCAAATAACAAAAATCTAACACTATTAAGAATAGCAAAAAAGAGGCAAAATTACTATTAGAATTTTGCTAGGCGGAAAAAGAGAAAGTTCGTTCGCTGATTGTTACAGGGAAATCCTTGTTATCTAGAGGCTCATCACTGATAATTGTGGGTACAGACATAAAAGGAGATAGAAATGTTAACTTATTTTTATTTGGCCGTGGCCATTATCGCCGAAACGACTGGTACGACTTTGATTGGCAGTACGGCTGGTTTTACAAAATTGTTACCGACAATTTTGACTCTTAGCTGCTATGCCCTATCCTTCTACCTTTTGGCGCTTGTCGCCAAATCGATGCCCGTTTACCTCGCTTATGCAATCTGGTCTGCAAGTGGTATACTAGTTGTCACGTGCTTAAGTGTTGTCTTGTTCAACGTACATTTGAACTGGCAAACAATCGTTGGCCTGACCTTTTTGGTCCTAGGGGTGGTTTTGGTTAACATCTTTGGCAACGTACATTAAAATGTTCGGGGAAGACTTTCCCTGAGCCGTTGGAGGAGTTTTATGAGTAACGAACAATCGACGTCTGGTTATACATGGCAGGACGTAAAGACGAACATGAAACAGATTTTCACCTGGTCTTATTATAAAGAGGGGTTTTCTGGTTGGGATAAGCAATCTTACATCTGGTTGGCAATTGGTCTAGTAGTCATTTTGGCTACCGGTTTCCCACATGGTTTGGAAACTTTATCGATTTTGTCTATGATTGGTGGAGCAATCGGTTTCGCTTGTACTTTGGCTATTACGGCCAACAAGCGAATTAACGGCTTGCTTGGTTTTATCTCAGCAATTCTGATTTCTATTGTCGCTTTTCACTCAAAAAACTACTCTGATATCGTGATGCAGATGGTTTATGTGGTGTCATTGGATTTGAATTTCATGTTCTTCGGTAATGCTTGGCAAAACCGGAAAATTAAGGCGATGAATACGAACGGCTGGCTGTTGGCCTTGGTAACGTTCGTAGTGGCGTTCTTCTTGCTTTTCATGATGGATACACACTTGCTGATTTCTCCACGGCCATGGCTTGATGCCTTCTCTGCTGCGATTGGTGTAACAGGGGCTGGATTAACTATTGCCAAGTTCCACTCACAGTATTGGATGTGGACGTTGCAAGGCTTAATGTCAGTGACTCTTTGGGGCGTAACGGCATTGCAGGGGGACGCTAACTGGGTCTTGTTTGCAACTTATATCCTTTATTTAGGAAACGATGTGATTGGCCTGTTCTTCTCGCCATGGTCACGAGCTACTAAGGCAGCTGATGCTAAATAAGGCTTGGTAGCTGTCATATTTTTACCAACACAAAAGGCCGATAATTGTCGTTTAGGACAATTATTCGACCTTTTGTGTTAATTTACTTGATATTTAAGTCAATTTAATTCTTTGTTGTTATAATCAAGACAAGTTGAATCGCTTTATCCTTTTAAAGATTGGAGAAGTTACATGACTAAGAAGTTAACGGATGCTCGTGTCTTACGTTCAAGGCAGGTTCTTCGTTCAGCAGCGATTGAATTATTATCAAGAACAGATCGTTTCTCAATTGCCGAATTACTGTTGAAGGGTCGCGTGACTCGTGGAACCTTTTACCGACACTATAATAATAAGGCGGACTTGATCAATGATGTCAATCGGGAACTTATTCGTCAGTTTACGGAAAAGACTGAAGGAAAGTTTCGTGTACGTGAAGTGTTGGAAGTTATTTCGGAGCAAGGAATATTCTATAATGCCGTTTTGAATAACGGTCAGGATAAGTCTTTAATGGTTGATTTAATGGCTGCGCTACGCGAACAACGTGATCGGGCCTTGGCTGATGTAAGTGATGAAAGATTAAAGAAACACTTGATTTATCAATGGGAAATCATTGTCGCTGGTTTTTGGGCTTGTGTGTCTTTGTGGCTACAAGATTCGATGGCGCTGACCTATGATGAAATTCTCGAAGAATTTCGTGAAATTTGGCGGGTAACGATGACGAGGACGAAAAAGACGGGATTATTACTTTTTGATTTTGACGTTTAGTTGCTAATGATGCAAAATTAAATAAATCTAAATTAGTGGAAGAACATTGGAATTATTGCTTCGATTATGCGTTAAAACGGCTAAAAATAAAGATTTCCTTGATAAAACCAGGGAACTTTGATAAACTTAATTAGTTGTTAGCGCAGCTACAACCACACATCTCAGGTTCAAGAAGCTAGCGATAGCCGCCTCGAGATGGTGAGTCTAAGTATAAAAGGAGAATTCAATAATGGCCTACGCAATTATTGTTACTGGCGGCAAGCAATACAAAGTCGCTGAAGGCGATACCATCTTTGTTGAAAAGTTGGACGCACAAGAAGGGGACAAGGTTGTTTTCGACCAAGTCGTCTTGACTGACTCAAAGATCGGTACCCCATTTGTTGATGGTGCTAAGGTTTCTGGAACTGTTGAAAAGCAAGGGAAGGAAAAGAAGGTTGTTACTTTCAAGTACCGTCCTAAGAAGCATTCCCACACAAAGCAGGGACACCGCCAACCATATACACGCGTGAAGATTGATTCCATCGCGTAATCATCACTGTTAAAGGAGAATAGACTTATGTTGATGAATCAAGATAACTTGCAACTCTTTGCCCACCACAAGGGGGGTGGATCATCTGCCAACGGTCGTGACTCAGCTGGTCGTCGTTTAGGTACGAAGGTTGCTGATGGACAAGCCTTGACTGCTGGTTCAATCATTTACCGCCAACGTGGAACGCACATCTACCCAGGTCAAAACGTTAAAAAGGGTGGCGATGACACACTTTTTGCTTTGACTGACGGTGTTGTTAAGTTCGAACGCAAGGGTCGCGACAAGCGCCAAGTTTCCGTTTATACTCGGGAAGAATACAATCAGTTACTTGCTAACGCCTAACTAATTGGGAAAAACAGCTTTGGCTGTTTTTTTTTGCCCAAATTTTTGCATTATTTGGTTTTTTGAAACATTGGACGAGCATTTTGTATTTCTTAAAATAAAATGAGAACTTTCTTTTAGAGAGCTTCGAAATTATGGTACAATAACCGCAAGATATATTAAAATTTGGAGGGTCATACCGTGGGATTTTATGAAGAACGTTTGAACAAGTTTCAAAAGCTGTTGAAGAAGTTGGACTTGCAGGGAATGATTATTTCTAATGCCTCGAACTTGAACTACCTGATTGGTTTTGGTGGGGTTCCTGGTGATGGTGTCTTGGTTGTATCATTGGCTGATGCCGCTTTCATCACGGATGCTCGTTACGAAAACGAGTATGTTGGTACGTTACCACAGGGTGTTTCACTAAAGGTTACGCGTCAATACTATGAAAAGGCTGTGGAAATTGTTCGCGAGTTTGGAATTGAAAAGCTGGGCTTCGAATCTGATTTGCCATACGCTTTCTATGAAGAATTGGACGATTTGTTGCCGGCTAACGTTAGCTTTGACGCCGTTCCTGGCGCAGTTGAAGCGTTGCGTGAAACAAAGGATGACCAAGAAGCTGATGCTTTGCGTAAGGCTGCTCAAGCATCAATTAAGGCCTTCAATGCTTTGTTGAAGGAAGTTAAGGTTGGGATGACTGAAAAGGAAGTTGCCAACCGCTTGGATGTCTTGCAAAAGGAGTTTGGGGCGGAAAAGCCTTCCTTTGAAACGATTGTCGCTTCTGGCTACCGTTCAGCGATGCCACACGGAATGGCCAGTGATAAGAAGTTGGAAGCTGGTGAATTGGTTACTGTTGACTTTGGTTACTACGTTGATGGCTACACATCTGACGTTACTCGGACGTTTGCCTTGGGCGAAGTTGATCCTGAATTGAAGAAGATTTATGAAATCGTCAAGGAAGCCAACGAAAACACGATTGATGTTTTGAAGGCTGGTATTTCAGCTTCTGAAGTTGACCGCGTTGCCCGTGACTTTATCACGGAAAAGGGTTACGGTGAAGAATTCCAACACTCAACTGGCCACGGCGCTGGTTTGGATATCCACGAAGGTCCATATCTTTCATCACGGTCAAGTGATGAAGTTCAGGTTGGTAACCTTTTGACGGTTGAACCTGGAATTTATTTGGCCGGCAAGGGTGGTGTCCGGATTGAAGACGATGTCTTGATTACAAAAGATGGCCATGAAGTCTTGACTGCTGATTTGCCAAAGGACTTGATTGTTTTACCAGTTGACTAATTTGTATAAGTGATTTCAATAAAGACCGAACTCGGATGTGTTCGGCCTTTTTAATTTTGGAAAATAACTTAGTGATTTAATTTAACTAGGTAATGAGATTTATTTAATTTTTATCACAGAAGGCGTATTGCGATTCGACGATTTAGACCTTATTTTTTGTGGATACTTTTTTGATAAAAGCTTTCTGAAAAACGTCCTTTAATGATAAGATAAGATGAACGGGGGTAAGCTATGGAAGCCATACAATTACGACACACCAATGATTTGCATTCGCACTTTGAGGCATGGCCACGCATACGTCGCTTTTTGCTAGCTGAAAAGACTGCGGATACAACTTTTAACTTCGATATTGGTGATGCTATTGACCGCTTCCATCCGCTAACCGACGCTACTTTGGGCAAGGCGAATGTCGACTTGATGAATGCTGCTCACTATGACGCTGTTACGATTGGTAATAATGAAGGTTTGGGCATGGCCCATGCTGATTTGAATCATTTATACGATCAAGCAAATTATCCGGTGATTCTGGCGAACTTGAAGGAATTGCCAGGGGAAAATCAGCCTGCCTGGGTAGAACCTTACAAGATATTGACCACTAACAATCAGACGAAGGTGGCCATTATTGGTTTGACGGCTCCCTATCAAATGACTTACCGGTCATTGGACTGGCAACCGCTACCGGTTGAAGACGTTTTGGACGACTTGGTGCCAAAACTGAGAAAAGAGGCTGACTTGGTGATCTTGCTTTCGCACTTGGGATTACCAACCGACCGTGATTTGGCTGAAAAATACGATTTAGACGTGATTATTGGGGCACATACGCACCATGTTTTGCCTGATGGTGAAATGGATCACGGTACGTTGTTGGCGGCTGCTGGACGTTATGGCGACCATACTGGCCAAATTGATTTGGTTGTAGACGACCAGCATCATGTGGTTTCGAAACAGGCACGAGCCATTCCGCTCGGTGAATTAGCAACCGAAGCTGGTGATTTAGCCGAAATTCAGGCTCTTCATGATCGAGGGGCAGAGCTGGAAGAAGAAAAGAAAATTGTTCATTTTAACCAGGAACAAACAGTTTCTGATCAGGGACAGGCCTGTTTGGCTGCCTTGAAGGAGACGACGGGATTGCCCGTTGCCTTTTGTTCTTCTGGCCTGTTCTTACAGGATTTGCCGGAAGGAACGGATACGGCTGAAGACTTCCTAGAATCCATGCCACATGCGATTCACCCAATGGTGACGACTTTAACTGGGGCGGAATTGATGGCCTTGACCGCTGAGTTTCAAGAGCGGCGCACTGATTTGGTCAATCAAAAGATGAAGGGATCTGGTTTCCGCGGTAAGGTCTTTGGCCACCTATTGATTGATGGCCTTGACCGTGATGATGACGGCCAATTGCGGTATGCGGGTCGGGTAGTTGAACCGGAAAAAGCTTATCAAATTGCAACCTTGGACCATTATCGCTGGATTAACTTTTTTCAAGTGTTGGATGAGGCGCCCGCTAAAATCAATCAAAAAATTTTTCTGCGAGAATTACTCGCACAATATTATCAAAAACATGCCCAGTAGATTGAAGAGCTACTAGTGGCTGAAGAGGAATTATGAACCACGAAAGTCTTAAAGAACGGACAATTACCCAACAAGCTGAGCGTGAAAAAGAATTTCAGGTCAGCGTTTTTGGGGATGAAATTACTATTGATGGGTTGAAGTTGACTTTGCAGGAAAACTTCAAGGATGCCTTTGATGCGAGCAAATTAGCAATCCGCTATACGCCACTTTTAAAGCAGTATGACTACATTGTTGGTGACATTTCGGCAGACCAATTGCGCTTGCGCGGTTTTTACCAAGAAGACCGGGAGGTGACTGCTGACCAAAAAATCAGTGCTTTGGCTGATTATCTGTATGAATATGTTAATTTCGGTGCCCCTTACTTCGTCTTATCGAATGCTGCTCCGGCCTTCCGTCCTGTTAGGGTTCATGATTTCTTAGCCGACTGGGAGGCTGCGAACCCTAAAAAACCGGCACGCAAGCCATCAAGTCCAAAGAAACCCACTAATGGCCGTAAAACTGCTAAGGTTTCCAGTGGTCGCAACCAACGCCCAAGCAACAGGGGTGGACAGGATAGTGACCAAAGAAAGAATAGCAGTGGTTCGGCTAAGCGTGGTCAAAACGGAAACGGCTCAAGGCGGAATAATAATCAACATCGCTTTAAAAAGATTGAGCGGAATACCAATGAGGCGGTTCAAGAATCATCTAATCAGAAGCAGGGGGGAGAAACTGCTAGTCAAGACTTGGCTAAGAAGGAGTCGAAAGATAATAACCGTCACCGCAATCAACAGCAGAAGGCCAAGCAGGCTGGTGGACCAAGACGCAAGCGTCAAGGAACGAAAGGCGGTCAAGGTAGTGGTCAACTCCAAAAGTCTAAGATTCCAGGTCAAAATCGTCAGGATGGATTCAACCAGAAGAATACTCACCAAGGTCAAAGTGCCAAGGCGGGCCAGGCTGGTAAGAATTCAAAGTTGCAACGGGCAAAGCAAGGCAATAACATTTCAGCTAATTCGGCAAAGCAAACTTCCGTCCCTTCAAAGGGTAAAAACACACAATCTCGGGCAAAATCAGCCAATAATAAGCGTTCCTTTACGATTAAGGAACGACAATAATAAGTATAAAACCAGTAATCGATTACGATTACTGGTTTTATTTTGACAATCGAAGTATTTCTTGTTAATATTTTAGTTACCCATTCAAAATAAATAGGGTTACTAAACAAAGAGGAGCATGTTGATGACAACAACATCACGTTTACAAGACTTAACGAAAGGCGCTGTTTTTGTTGCGTTATTAATGGTTTTTGCAATGATTCCAGGAATTCCGCTAGGCTTCCTACCGGTACCAATCGTACTCCAGAACTTAGCCGTTATGCTGGTGGTCCTTATCTTAGGGCCAAAACGAGGAACGATGGTAATGACCGTTTTCTTGCTTTTGGCAGCGATCGGTTTGCCTGTCCTTTCCGGTGGTCGAGGTGGTTTAGCCGTCTTGACTGGTCCAACAGCTGGTTATATCTGGGCTTGGTTGCTTTTCCCGGCCGTTTACTGGGGTTTGAATCGATTGGTTTTTGGTCATCGAAACTTAGCCAAACCGGCTTGGTGGCAGAGTGTTATTTTACTAATCATCGTTGATTTGATTTTGGACTTTGGCATGGGAGCCGCTTGGCTGCACTTCAACCAGGGGCTTGGCTTCTGGTCTGCCTACTGGGTAAACATGGTCTTTGTACCTGGTGATTTACTGAAAATTGCTCTAGCAGTCTTTTTAGATCAGGCTCTTTGGCAGGCGAATCAGCATTAAGGTTTTAGTGGTTGCGGTGTGGCTGCTTTGCGGCCGTACTAGTCGGTGACGATTGGAAGGAAGACTTGATGAAGAAACAGGAACTCAGTACCAAAAATCGAGTTTTAGCTATTTTATTAACGCAACCTGGTGTTTATTTTTCTGGCGACAGCTTGGCCCAGTCCTTGGATTTATCACGTGAATCAATCTGGAAGGCCGTGCGGTCGTTAAAGGCTGACGGCCATCAAATTGCGAGTCGCAAGAAGGCTGGCTATGCTTACTTACGCAGTCAGCAAGTGGATGCTTTCGTGCTAAATCAGTGGCTGCATTTTTTGGGTTCTGATTTGGCTGAAAATCAGCAGACAATGGTGCAAGTTTTTGAACAAATTGGTTCTACCCAGGCCTATGCTAAGGACATGGTTGCCAAGCAGCCGTTGATAAGACCGGCCTTGTTGGTTGCTAGAGAGCAAAGTGGTGGCTATGGTCGCCAGGGTAGAACGTTTTATTCGCCAAAGGACCGCGGGTTATACGTTTCGTTAGCAATGCCTGTACCGGTTGGCACACAATTAGCACCGAGTCTCTTAACGACATCGGCCGCTGTTGCTCTAGTTCAGGGACTGCAAACTTTTTTCCCGGCCGCTCCCTTTCAACTAAAATGGGTCAATGACCTGATTTTACATGACCATAAAATTGGTGGCGTGATTACGGAGGGGATTTTTGACTTTGAGAGCCAACAATATTCGGCTGTGATCCTTGGCTTTGCCATTAACCTAATGCCAGGTGCTTTTCCAGATGGACTCGAGTCCAAGGCGGGGACAGTACTGGCAGATGGTGAAGCTGATTTGGACTTAAATGTGATTTTGGCTCAATTGATTGTTAACCTCATAAAAATGACGGATACCTACCAAAGCGGTGCGTATCTGCCGGCGTATCGAGAGCTTTCCTTATTGATTGGTCACACTATAACTGTTAAGGTTGGTACAGATGAAAAAACTGGGATAGTCACCGGTATTAGCGACCAGGGTGGTTTAATCATGGTCGAGGATGCTACGGGTCAACAGCAGACGCTTTATGCGGGTGAGGTGACCAAGGTTAAACTCCTGGAAAACTTAAATTTGTAGGAAAGAGAACTGCCGACATGGACTTTGTATTTGCTTCGAATAATTCTGCTAAGACTAAGGAAATGGCCGTTTTGGCTCAAGAAATGGGTCATAGCGTGACCAATTATCGAGATATTTTGGGAAAGGAATTGGCTTTTCCGGAGGAAACGACCGATTCACAGTTAGAGAATGCAAAGGCCAAAGCAACTTTTATTCACCAGTATTTACCGGATGATTGGATTTTAGCCGATGACACGGGTCTGTACTTGCAGGCTTTTCCCGACCGTTTTGGCGTGACCTCTTCGCGTGAATTTAAGAGCTTGAATGTGATTGGTAAGGAAGCCGAGATTAACTATATTTTGAGCCTTTATGATCAAGGGCAGGATCGGTCGGCCTACCTTTTGGCTGTTTTGGCCGCCTGCAGCCCGGCCGGTCAACTGTATACTGGTGCCGGCAAGGGTGGCGTTAAGATTGCTACGGAGGCACGACGTGGGGACTTAATTGGCGGATTGGATGACATTATGGAGGCCGAAAATGGTCTGACTTTGTCCGAAATGACCATGTCCGAATTAGTTACCTATCACGACCGTGCCCGAGCTTTGGCTCAGGTTTTACAGGAAATTAAAACGGCAGAATAACCGAACTCTTTTTAAAAATCAGAAAGTAACACTGGACCGATTGCCACTGTGTTGATACGAACGATGAAATTTGATGAACAAGTTTCGGGAGTCATATCTATGGTGGTGTCGGTTTTTTCTTTTGGTAGATTTCGTGGAAGATTTTCATTGAAGACCTCGATTTTTGAAAAAGACAGCTAATCATGCTAAAATAGTAAGGTTGATTTTACTGGGCTTTTAAAAAGCCGAAAGGAGGGCTTATGACAACTGCTAAGAGTGCATTTTGGCAAAAGATTGTAGATGAAGCCAAAGATGAAAACGGGAACAAGCGACCATTCTTTTCAATGGCACCAATGGAAGCGGTCACGGATACAATTTTCCGTCGCGTGGTTGCCAAAGCTGGTGGGCCGGATGTGTATTATACGGAGTTCACGAACGCTGCATCAATGATTCACCCTGAGGCAAAGTTTTCCGTTCAGGGTCGGTTAGCGGTTGCTCCGGGCGAAAAAATGCCGATTGCTCAAATCTGGGGATCAAAGCCAGAAGTGATTGCTGGAGCAGCCAAGTTGCTTCCTGAAATGGGTTATCAGGCCGTTGATTTAAACATGGGTTGCCCAGATGGCACAGTTATCAAGAACGATGCCGGCTCTGATTTGATTCGCCATCCGGACCGAGCTAAGGCACTAATCGCTGCAGCCAAGGAAAGTGGTTTGCCCGTATCTGTGAAGACGCGGTTAGGCTTTTATAAAGTCGAAGAGTACCACGACTGGTTGACGATGATTTTCGAACAGGACGTTCAAGTGCTGACGATTCATTTGCGAACTCGGAAGGAAATGTCAAAGGTTGAGGCTCACTTCGAGTTGATTGATGACATTATTGCCATGCGTGATCGGTTGGCACCGGATACACTTCTCCAAATCAATGGGGATGTCAAGGACTACGAGCACGGTTTGGCTTTGGCAGCCGAACATCCTGGTATTGATGGGGTGATGATTGGCCGTGGCGTCTTAAACGACCCATACGCCTTTGAACCAGGCCATCAGGACCACACTTTGGCAGAATCAATCGCTCTTTTGGAATTGCAATTGGATTTGTTTGATGAAGTGAATAAGACGGCTTCTATCAAGAACTTTGAAGCATTGAAGCGTTACTTTAAGATTTACCTGAGGGGCTTCCCTCATGCTTCTCAGTTGCGCCAATTGCTGATGGAAACTCACGCAACCGATCAAGTGCGGGCTTTATTGGCAGAACACGTTGGTGACCTTTTGCAGACTCCTGCACGTTAAGGGATATCATCATTGTGATTGGTTAAGCCGCGATGAGATAAGCCAACAAATTAAGACGTATTATTTGAATAAGTAAAAAGGATTGATACCCCGTATTTTCTCGGTATCAGTCCTTTTAAGTTGCTTTTAAATTATGGTAGTGAATTCATTTTTAATGAACTCATTAGGTGTGGTAAATCGGTGCCTTTTTATTTTTGCATGGTATTGAATAAATCGGTAATAAATGTCTAAAAACAGCTTTATATCAATGTTTTCGAGGGTTTTATGCTATAGTATTTGTATAGCAAACAAGCGTGGATGGTGGCTATCCTTTTTCAAAGGAGGTGGTGCGTATGGTGTTAAAACCAACAATCACATTCTAAGAAAGGAGATGCCAGGGTGTCGGTGACGATTGCCTTACAATTAATGCTGGCTTTCGGAACTTTTGTTCTGATATTGCTGGGATTAGTGATTGAGCTTATTAAATTAAGCCAAAAAAAATAACCATCACAGGCTTTGACGAGCTGATGGTTATTTATAACTAATCAGATAGCCACCGTTTTACGGGTTTGCTAGAAAGCGTTGTAGTTGTAGCTACAGCGCTTTTTCCACAACACCATTATAACACCAAGATGTTCGAGTGCCAACAGGACGGTTGGAATGTTTGTTAAAATGCACATGGACGTTGTGAACGATTTGAATTTTCGTTTTAATTAATGCTACAATGGCAGTATTGAATAAAAAACTTTGGTTGAGGTCATACTCAAGGCGGAGCCTAACGGGGGAGTTAGGTTTACTTGGAGTGGGCCTTTTTTCTTTGCTCATTTCAAGCTGACTAGGCTATAAATGTGGAGGAAGAAAATGACGATTTGGACATTTGGATTGATTTTGTTTGGGGCTTTGATGATGTCTTGGCTAGCGGAGCGCTTGCGACTGCCGACTGTTGTTGGTCAAATTGGTGCGGGGATTATTTTGGGACCAGCAGGTTTTCATCTGCTGTCTGCTAATCATAGCTTAGCCACATGGGCAGAGGTCGGAGTTTTGCTCTTAATGTTTTTGGCCGGCATTGAATCTGATCTTGGATTGTTAAAGCGCCATGCCCGACAGGCGGTAACGGTTGCTCTAGCCGGGGTGGTAACGCCCTTTGTGGTCTTTTTGGTACTGGGACTGACCTTGGGGATGACCGATGAAAAATCTCTTTTTTGGGCGGTGCTGTTCTCGGCCACATCCGTTTCAATTACGGCGCAAATTTTGACTGAGTATCATCAGGTCAAATCAGACGCCGGAGCGACCATCTTGGGAGCAGCCGTTTTAGATGACATTTTGGCAATTTTGATGTGGACGGTCTACCAGACGGTCTTTGGAATTGGCGAAAAGATTCAGCGCCCCTTATGGTTCACCATTTTATTGATGGTCATGTTTTTGCTTGTGTTAGTTTCAGTTTTGCTTTACGTATTGCCAAAAATTTTGCCAGCAATCGGTCGCTTGTCGCTACCGGGGGCTGTTCTGAATTTTGCACTGGTAATCGTTTTACTCAGTGCAACCTTGTCAGAGAAAATTGGACTTTCGGGAGCCATCGTGGCCTTTGTTGTCGGCGTGCTCTTTTCTCGGCAGAAATCAGCCGCGGCGATTGAATACGGCGTCACTTTAGTTGGTCAAACCGTCTTTATTCCGATTTTCTTTGTTAATATCGGGTTAAAGGTTACACTCGTTGGCCAGTTAGCTAATCTGCCGTTGATTGCGATTTTGACAATTTTCGCGATTTTGACGAAGTTCTTTGGGGCCTACTTTGGAGCTCGGCTAGTCAAGGTGCCGGTTGGCGATGCTCGGGTTGTCGGTGTTGGGATGGTCTCACGTGGTGAGATGGCCATTGTGATTGCTGATTTGGCACTGTCAGCTCATGCGTTGAGTTCGGGTCATTATGCGATGTTGACGATCGTCATTTTGTTAACGACAATTTTCACGCCAATCGCCTTAAAACCATTATTAAGAAAATAAGTGGACTGATAACTTGAATAACCATTGGTTTATGGGACGTGAAATCAGCGAAAATGAAATAAGTTAACTGATAGGAAATGTTTTGTTCCTTTTCAGGAGCATGTAACTAAAAAATGGCTGCACATAAGGCCGAGTTTTCTCGGCCTTTTTTTGCTAAAAAAGGCTTGGTTTCAGTCTTTTTAAAGGTTCGCTTTTTGTCGGCCTATGCTATAATGAGTCTATGCGATTAACTAGACAAGATGTGACAAAAATTTTACAAAAACACGACCTACTCGTCAGTGAACCAACTGATGATTTGGTCTTTGACCACCTTCATTATGACACCCGTCAGGTCCAGGACCAGACGCTCTTTGTTGTCAAAGGGGCCTTTAAGGCGGAATACCTTGCCGGGGTCGATGGTGTGACGGCCTTGGTAACTGACCATGATTTGGGTACTGATTTACCCCAGTGGTTGGTGACTGATAGTCAAAAGGCTTTATCAGTGTTGGCGATGGCCTACTTTGATTACCCGCAAGACCAGCTTTGGATTGGTGCCTTTACGGGAACCAAGGGGAAGACAACGGCTGCTTACTTTGCCTATACGATGCTGAAAGAAGCAACTGCGGGGAAGACGGCATTGTTTTCAACGGTCGATCGGATTGTTGGCCCAAATCCAGCGGATAAGAAAAAATCAGATTTGACCACGCCCGAATCTTTTGAACTCTTTAAAGACATGCGCCGTGCGGTCGACAATGGGATGACCCACTTGGTGATGGAAGTTTCCTCACAGGCATACTTGCGTAACCGTGTTTATAGTTTGCGCTTTAACGTTGGGGCCTTTTTGAATATTTCACCGGATCATATCGGACCAAATGAGCATCCAACATTTGCCGATTATTTGGCACATAAGGAAATGCTGTTGGATAATTCCGACCACGTGATTTTAAATGCGGGAATGGACCACTACCAAGCAATCTTTGACCGCGCTGCTAGTCAGCATGACCGCGTGTTGACTTATGGTCGCGCCGGAACGGCACCTGTTAATGGTCAGCAACCATTAGTGACCTTTACGAGTCAAGAGTCCGCTTTGCACGAGTCACACTTTACGGTGACAACTGGTGTGGCGGTGCCTGATTTACACGTGATTAGTGGTGGCTACCGCTTGAACCTTCCCGGTGACTTCAACGAGGAAAACGCCGTGGCATCACTGATGATGGTCGGGCTAGCCGGAGCTGACCATCAGTCAATGGTGAAGGGGCTGGATGAGGTCACGATTCCAGGCCGGATGCTTTCATTAAAGTTGCCTGGTCACGGGGTCGCCTTTGTCGATTACGCTCACAACTACGTTTCCTTACTATCGCTTTTGGCCTTTGCCAAGGCGCAGTCCCCAGATGGACAAGTCATTGTTGTTCTGGGTGCACCAGGAAATAAGGGTGTTTCCCGCCGAGCTGATTTTGCCAAGGTCTTGTCACAAAAGGCTGACCAAGTCTTCTTGACGGCTGACGACCCCCAGTACGAAAGCCCATTGACGATTGCCAAGACAATTGCTGACGGCATCACCAACGACCATGTCCAAGTTCATTTTGAGATGGACCGGATTACCGCTATCCACCAGGCGATTAATTTGGCTGGCGAAAATGATTTGGTTGTCGTTGCCGGTAAGGGTGAGGATCCTTATCAAAAAGTTGACGGAGTCGATACACCTTACATCGGTGACTATGCCGCTGTGAAGGAATGCCAGCAGGCCCTTTTGGCAGGCAGGGATTATTCGTGGAGGATTAGCCATGACAGCTTTTTACCAAGATAAAAACGTCCTCTTAGCTGTAACGGGCGGTGTCGCAGCCTATAAAGCAGCTGAATTAACGCGTCTGTTGATTAAAGCTGGAGCCAATGTCAAAGTGGTGATGACGGATGCGGCTCAAGAATTTTTACCAGTCAAAACTTTGGCGGTGCTTTCGAGGCATCCTGTTTTGACTGATGCAAGTTGGCAAGGACCTAGCAACGCTGTTGACCACGTTCACTTAGCGAAGTGGGCTGACTTGATTGTGCTGGCACCTTTGACGGCCAATACCCTCGCTAAATTAGCTTTGGGGCTTGCCGACAACGTGTTAACGGCAACGGTCATGGCTAGCACAGCTCGCAAGATTGCTGTACCCGCGATGAATGACGTGATGTGGGGCGATCTTGCGGTGCAGCGGAATGTTGGCCAGCTAAAGCAAGATGGCTTTGACTTTATCGGGCCAGCCAGTGGTTTCTTGGCCGAAGGCTATGAGGCCAAGGGCAGAATGGTGGAACCGACTGAAATTGTGACGAGCATTGCTGATTTACACTCTGACGACTTCCAAGATGCTGTTTTCGAAGAGAAACCCTTAGCTGGCAAAAAAGTTGTAATTACTGCGGGTGGAACGCGAGAACCAATCGATCCCGTGCGCTATTTGACCAATAAGTCTTCTGGTAAAATGGGTTATGCTTTAGCCGAAGCTGCTCGTGCAGCTGGTGCAACCGTCACATTGGTGGCGGCAACCTCACGGCAGGTAAGCCCAGCCATTCAGGTTATTTTGGTTGGTGACACAAGAGAGATGTTGGCAGCTGTTCAAAAAGAAATGGCGACAGCTGATGTTTACATCGGCGCGGCAGCGGTATCTGATTTCCGGGTTGCGGAAGTATCTGATCACAAGGTTAAGAAGCACGGTGATGAGCACATGATTTTAGATTTAGTGCAAAATCCCGACATCTTAAAAACCGTTGGTGAGACGAAAAAGCCGGGACAGGTCGTCGTTGGCTTTGCGGCCGAAACCGAAAACCTGGTTGAAAATGCCCAGGCTAAATTAGTCAAAAAGCATGCCGATTTGATTGTGGCCAATAATGTTTTGGAGGCAGACGCTGGCTTCAATAAGGACACAAACAAGGTGACGTTGGTCACCGCTGACCAGGAGCCAATCCAGGTAGCGGCCAAATTGAAGACAGAAGTTGCCGAAGACATTATCGCTCTGGTAGCTGATTTACTAACATCTTAAAACTTTATGGTATAATAGTGACCTATACGAAAGTAAGCAGGAGGCTGTGATGAGCAAGGAAGACGAAAAGCAAGAATCCAAGTATCACGTGGGGGATGGGTTGCTCGCCCCAGCATACGGGAACCTTGAAAACCCCTTTACTGGTAAGGTTGAAAAGGTTTACGAAAATGCATTGTTGGTTGAAATCATCGAAAATGATCCAGCCGACCAACCAGCCGTCAATGAAATGAACCACCGCGCTGTTGTTCGAATGGCCGATGTGGAAGTCATCAAGGCAGCACCCCAGGACGAAAAGTCTGAATAAGACATCCTGGTTGTAATTGAAAAAGATAGAAGGCAGGTGCCCAGCTTTGCAGTGACCTTAACGTTAGTGTGAGTTAAGGGCTGGCCCTGGCCCGCGCGGCTTTTTCTGCTCAGAATTTGATAACAAAGTGGCCATATGGCTATTAGAGTGGTACCGCGGGCAGGGCTCGTCTCTTTGGTTAATAAGAGACGGGTCCTCTTTTGCAAGATAGTGAAATTTTTAATAAAAGGATAATACAATGGCAACGAATCAAGCAGTGACTTCCGCCTTACAGGCGGTCCTACCTGACATGACAGCTGAAGAAATCGCAAGCAAGGTGGAAGCGCCCAAGGATACTAAGATGGGTGACTTGGCCTTTCCAACTTTTACTTTGGCAAAGGTCTTAAAGAAGGCCCCACAGCAAATTGCGGCTGACCTTGTCGAACAAATCGACCAAAGTGGCTTTGAAAAGGTTGTCGCAACTGGCCCTTACATCAACTTTTTCTTGGATAAGAAGGCGATAACACAAGAGACATTGACCGCTGTTTTGACTGCTGGCGACCAATACGGAAAGAATAACCGGGGTCAGGGGCGAAACATCGCTTTGGATATGTCATCACCAAACATTGCTAAGCCAATGTCAATGGGACACTTGCGTTCAACAGTGATTGGCAATGCTTTGGCGAACTTAGCTGAAGAAAACGGGTACCAGCCAGTTAAAATTAATCATCTTGGTGACTGGGGAACCCAGTTTGGTAAGCTGATTTATGCTTATAAGACATGGGGATCGGAAGAAGAAGTTAAGGCCGACCCAATTGCCACTCTCTTGAAGTACTATGTGGAATTCCACGATAAGGCAAAGGAAGACCCATCATTGGATGATGGGGGTCGTGCTTGGTTTAAAAAGCTTGAAGATGGCGACCCAGAGGCAAAGCGCTTGTGGGCCTGGTTCCGTGAGGAATCATTGAAGGAATTTACGGAAATTTATGACCGCTTGGGCATCGAATTTGATTCCTTTAATGGGGAAGCTTTCTACAACGACAAGATGGATAAGGTCGTTGATATGTTGGAAGCAAAGAACCTCTTGCAGGAATCCCAAGGGGCGCAAATCGTTGACTTGTCCTCAATCAATGAAAATTTGACTCCAGCGATGATTAAGCGAACTGATGGTGCTACTTTGTACATGACTCGTGATTTGGCAGCGGCCATTTACCGTAAGGAAACTTATGATTTTGCGAAGTCTTTGTATGTCGTTGGTGGCGAACAGCGTGAACACTTTGTGCAATTAAAGGCTGTTTTGACTTTGCTTGGATTACCATGGGCGGACGATGTTGAACACATTTCCTTTGGTTTGATTACCTTTAACGGTAAGAAGATGTCAACTCGTAAGGGTGACGTTGTCTTGTTGAAGGATGTTTTGGATGATGCCCACGAGCTTGCTCTTTCACAAATTAACGAAAAAAATCCTGATTTGGTCAATAAAGACCAGGTTGCCGAAGAAGTCGGTGCTGGAGCGGTGGTCTTCCACGATTTGATGAATGACCGGACCAACAACTTTGACTTTAACCTTGGTGAAGTCGTTCGCTTTGAAGGGGATACCGGACCATACGTGCAGTATACGAATGCACGGGCTCAATCAATCCTTCGGAAAGCTGGCGTTACGGTCGACGAAAGGCAAATCAGTCTTGATGATCCACAAACATGGGACATTGTGACAACTTTGGTGAACTTCCCTGATACTGTTGTGCGGGCCTTTGACCACCGCGAACCATCAGTGATTGCTAAATATGCATTATCGCTAGCTCGCTCGTTCAATAAGTACTATGCTAATTCTAAGATTTTGGCAGAAGATGAAAACTTGAATGGTCGTCTCGCTTTGGTTAAGGCCGTATCCACGACTTTGACAATTGCACTTTCAATTCTTGGTGTGCAAGCACCAAAGGAAATGTAAAAACTCTTTTTATCGGTGACCACCTGTGCGTTATGCGGCAGGCATGAGCCCTGTTGGTTAAAGGAAAACGGATGAAAGCAAAATTTTCACTTAAAAATACAACCTTTTGGAAACGAACGGCCCCGACTTGGAACCGCTATCAAATTGGTCGACTTCTGATTCTGATTTTTATGTCGCTGTTCTTAGTGACCTCAGTCTACTTAGTGACGATGGCCAAGACGATGCACGTCCAAAAGCTGGAATCATCACTGTCACAAACGACGAATATCTACGATAGTTCGAATAACTATGCTGGGTCGTTGTACTCGCAAAAGGGTACTTATGTCAAATATGATCAGATTTCACAGAACATGCGCGATGCCGTTTTGTCGATTGAAGATCGTAACTTTTATAAGGAACATGGGTTCTCCGTTTCTGGCCTTGGTCGAGCAGCGTACTTGTTTGTTCGTAATCGCTTGACCGGTTCACATGTCATCTCTGGTGGTGGGTCAACGATTACCCAGCAACTGGTAAAAAATGCCTATTTGACTCAAGAGCAAACCTTTACTCGAAAGGCCAAAGAAATTTTCTTGTCTATGCAAGTTGAACAGGTTTATTCGAAAAATCAGATTTTGACGATGTACCTGAATAATGCATGGTTTGGTCATGGTGTTTGGGGGGTTGAAGATGCTTCAGAGAAGTACTTCGGTGTTCATGCCAAGGACTTGACAACCGAGCAGGCAGCTACTTTGGCCGGTATGCTGACGAATCCATCGGGCTTTAACCCAATCGATAATCCAGATCGATCGAAGGCTCGAAGAAATTTGGTTTTGCAGACAATGTATGAAAACAAGAAGTTGACTAAGGACCAGGAAAAGGCTGCTCAGGCAACTGACATTGTGCTGCATGACAACTATACGGGTGATGAGTCGTATCATTATCCATGGTTCTTTGATGCCGTGATTAATGAAGCCGTCAATAAGTACGGTTTGGACGAAAAAGACATCATGAACCGGGGGTATAAAATTTATACAACCCTGAACCAAAAAGACCAGGAAAACATGCAAAACGATTTCCAGAAGAGTAATCTCTTTGGAAATCAGTCACAGGCACAGGCGGCTTCGATTGTCTTAGATGCTAAGACGGGTGGTGTTCGAGCCGTTATTGGTGGCCGTGAAACCCAACATACTTTCCGTGGCTTTAACCGTGCCACTCAGTCACAATTGCAACCCGGCTCCATTATTAAGCCTTTGGTTGTTTACGCGCCAGCATTGGAAGCGGGCTACAGTATTAATACCAAGTTACCTAATAAGAAGATGACCTTTGGTACGAATAATTATTCGCCAAATAATGCGCTGAATGTCGAAACGGCCGATGTACCAATGTATGTGGCCTTAGAGCATTCTTACAATATTCCAGCTGTTTATTTGCTGAATAAGTTAGGTGTAAATGTTGGTTGGGACTCTGGTAAGAAGTTTGGCTTGCCACTGGTTGATGCAGATAAAAACTATGCTTTGGCCCTTGGTGGCTTGACGACTGGTGTGTCACCATCTCAAATGGCGTCCGCCTATACGGCTTTTGCAAACGGCGGAACGATGTCACAAGCCCACTATATTACCAAAATTGTTGATTCTTCTGGCAAGGTGATTGTTGCTCAGCCAAAGGTAACTCAAAAGCAAGTGATTTCAAAATCAGTTGCGGATAATATGACAAAAATGATGCTTGGTACTTATACCAGCGGAACTGGAACGGGTGCAGCACCATCTGGTTATAAGATTGCCGGTAAAACTGGAACTACTGAGAATCCTAATGATTCAAACAATGCGAACTCCTCAAAGGATTCATGGGCTGTGGCCTACACCAAGGATATCGTTCAAGTTTCTTGGGAAGGTTTGGAAGGTGACAATACAAGTTCTCTACCAATCGGCTTGATGGGGACAATTGGTTACTTCGTGAAGACTTCATTGGGTCAAATTTTACCAAATACGACAGGTGATAACTTTAGTGTTTCAGACGCTAGTCAAACGAACACTAGCAATACTAATACTTCATCATCTTCATCATCAAATTGGTTCACAAACGCAGCAAATAACTTCAGTAACGGTGTGAATACCACAGTTGCTGGTGCGGCTAAAGTATGGGATACTATTACAGGAGCATTTAAGTAGAGATTATTAGTGATTTCACTACTCCGATTTGTATTTGAAAGGGATAATAATGACAGTTAACATTTACGATAACGCAAACGAAATGGCTAAGGTTTTGGTCGAAACTGATCAATACAAGTCATGGCAAACTGCCTTTGACGCAGTTCAAGGCGATGATGCTGCGAAGGATTTGTTTAAGCAATTCCAGTCAATCCAAATGATTGTGCAACAAATGATGCAAGCACAGCAACAACCTACTCCTGACCAAGAAAAGGAATGGGATGCTGTCGCTAAGCAAGTCCAAGAAAACGACAAGATTAAGGACTTGATGGCCGCAGAACAGATTTTGAACACGTTGTTGGGTGAAATCAACGAAATCGTGACAAAGCCTGTGTCTGAGTCATACGCCAAGGTACCACAAGCTTAATTTGTTCGAATAAATCAGAAAAAGGCTGAATGGTTTAACCGTTCGGCCTTTTTCTACTAGAAGCCAAACTTACCAAAGGTTTTGGCTTCTTTTTGTGTGATTTGGAAACCTTAACCGTCTAACTTGACCGAGGGCAAAAAAGGCAAGACCATCGTGGTGCAATGGTCTTGCCTAAACTAATTTTGATTTAAAAGATGTTGTGATAAATGGCTTTGACCGCGTTATCAACGTCCTTAGATTCGACACCAAGCATAATTGAAATTTCAGAAGCACCTTGGTTCACCATTTGCAACGAAATACCGGCGTCCTTTAGTGGTGTAACGATTTCGGTAAAGGCACCAACACGGTTAATCATTCCTTGACCGACAACCATGATAATGGAAAAGTCATCATGCCAAGCCATTGTATCGGGTGATAATTCACGCTCAATATCTGTTTGGATTTGTTCGATTTGTTCCTTATTGAGGCTCTTTTTGTTGAAGATAATCGTTAAATCATCAATTCCAGAAGGCATGTGTTCGTAAGGAACACCATGGCGGTCCAAAATTTTTAGAATGCGCATGGTAAAGCCGATTTCCTTGTTTAACAGGTATCGGTGCAGGTAAAGGGCACAAAAGTTGTCTGAAGCGGCAATTCCTGTTACACGGCGTTCCGGCTTATTTTGTTCGGCTGGACCAATCCAAGTACCAGGAGCAGTTGGATCATTGGTATTTTTGACGTTAATTGGTACCTGAGCTTGAATAGCTGGGATAATGGCTTCATCGTGGAAGACGGCAAAGCCAGCGTAGGATAATTCTCGCATTTCACTATAAGACATGTTCTTAATAGCTGCTGGGTGGCTGACCAACCGGGGGTTGACGGCGTAGATAGCAGAGACATCTGTAAAGTTTTCATAGACTTCTGCCATTAAGCCACGAGCTAAAATCGCACCGGTGATGTCGGAACCACCACGAGAAAAGGTAACCATCTCGCCACGGTCATTGTAACCAAAGAAACCTGGGAAAATATAACGGGTATCATCTTTGATTTCAAAGGCGGCAAGGTCTTGATAAGTGGTTTCTTCATTTAGGGTTGCGGTTGTCGCATCGGTTTCCATATGAAGCTGTTTTGGGTCGACGAAAACTGCCTTTTCACCTTTAGCTTGCAGAATCAAGGCCAGTAATTGCGCGTTTAAATACTCGCCATGGGCGGCAAAGGCAGCTCGCAAATAAGAGTAGGAGCGATAATGATGATTTGCCAATTGGTCAATTTGGTCAGGAATCGTTTGGAAAACCTCTTGATCGAGGTTAAAGTGGTCGGCAATGGTCTGATAGCGTTCCTTCAACGCTAAGAGCGTTTCAGTAGCATCCTCATCGTTGATAGTTTCGTTGGCATAGCGAATCAAGAGGTCGGTAACCTTGATTGGAAATTCTTTTGCCTTACCAGGGGCGGAGGTCACAACGACCTGACGGTCTTCATCCTGATTTAAAATATCGATGACGCGTTCAAACTGGGCTCCAGTTGCTAAAGAGGAACCGCCGAATTTTGTTACTTTCATAATACTGCCGGTAAGAAACCGGCACTCCTTTCATAAATCAAAACAGATTGAGTGTCTTTAATCCAATGTACCTGTGAGGGTGGCACCGGTGTGTTGGACAGCTAAAATGGTTGCTGTGCCATTCAGCTTGAGGCCATTGATGGCTTCAAGTAGCTGGTCAGCGTGTCCTCGTTCAACTATTGAGATAACTGTCGGTCCAGCTCCCGACAGGTATGTTCCTGCTAGACCAAGGCGGTGTGCTAAGGCACGAATTTGTAAGAATTCTGGTGCTAAATTAGCCCGGTAGGGTTCATGCAGTTGGTCTTCTTCTACTAAATCCATTAATCGCTTTTGGTCACCTAAGTAGCAAGCGGCAACCAAGTTGGCAAGGTGTTGACTTTGGTGAACGGCCGTTTTGAGTGGTAAGTTTGCAGGCAAAGCCGCCCTTGCTTCCGCGGTTTTTAATGGGTAGTCCGGAATAAAGGTAACCGCGACCAAATTTTTGGGTAGTGGAAGGGTAGTGGCTTGTACGCCATTTTGGTCATCGTCTGTTAATTGTAGGCCACCTAAAATAGTTGGCGCAACATTGTCCGGATGACCCTCAAGGGCTGCTGCCTCTTGTAGAATTTGGTGACGATCAATCGTTTGATCGTCTAAGTAGTGTCCCAAGAAAAGACCGGCTACTAATGCTGATGAGGAAGATCCAAGACCACGAGCCAGTGGAATGTCACTTTTAACGATTAGTTGGTGGGGTGTAATATCTGGATCAACGAGTCGAGCAGTTTGAACAATGAGATTGGTTTCATCGTTTGGAATATCTGCGCCAAATGGGTGAACCACTTGCCAAGTATCAGTGTTTGGACCAACGGTTACGGTTAAATTAAGGTTTAATGCAAGTCCAAGACAATCAAAGCCAAGACCAAGGTTGGCAGAACTTGATGGTACAGTGATGGTTAGCATGGATAAATCACAAACTCCTTTGCTAATGTCCGATTAGTTGTTAAAGCGTCAAGAAGGGCATCATGCTGATCTTTGGACATTTCTTTGGTATAAAGGACGAGCTGAGAGCCGAGCCGGTTATTTTCGTGGCTGGCTTGACGAACAATCAATGAACGGAGTTCGTCCTTGGTGTCTTGGCTAACATTGTTTGCACCAGTTGTATTCAGAATCCAGCAATAGGCTTGAACTCGTTCGCCAGCTAATGTCATTTCCCTTTCTGACAACGGTTGCTTAGCGTCCTTTGGTGCCGTTGCGGCAGCCAAAATATCGGCTAAAACGGCTTGGGCCGTTGGCCGTGCACCAGCCCCAGGGCCATAGAAAAGCGTTTGACCGAGGTTATCACTGTTCACTGCAATAGCATTATTCTCATTGTGGACCTGTGACAGAGGTGATTGTGGTAGCACAACCTGGGGAGCAACGATAACGGCCACTGAATCGGCACTGATTTGATCGATGCGGAAAAGAAGCTTGAGTTGGCCACCAAGTGTTTTAACGGCGGCGATGTCCTCATCCGTAATCTTTTGAATACCGGTAATTTGAATGTCCTTTAATCCAGCCTCCAATCCAAAGACCAGACGGGCCAAGATAATGGCCTTGTAAGCAGCATCGTAGCCAGCGACATCATTTGTGGGGTCCGCTTCGGCAAAGCCTAGGTCTTGTGCTTGCTTTAAGGCCGTTTCGTAGGATAGGTCATTATCGGCCATTTGAGTTAACATGTAGTTGGTGGTACCATTCACAATCCCCGCTAATGAGCGGATGGTATCGGTACGGAAATATTCGCGTAGGGTACCGATAATTGGGATCCCACCGGCAACTGCTGCTTCATATAAGAGGGGCACCTGCGCTTTGTTTGCTAAGTCAAGGAGTTCTTCCCCAGCGGTCGCAATCAGGTCCTTATTAGCCGTAATAACTGGTTTTTTACTTGCCAAAGCGGACTTAATCCAGTTTTTAGCGGAGCCAGTACCACCGGCAACTTCGACAACCAAATCAATTTCTGGATCATCTAAGATGTCCTTTGGGTCGGTGGTCAGTTGGATGGTGGAGCTTAAACCAGGGCGGTCCTTGGTTAAAGAAGAGACCATCGCGGTTTTTACGGTCAGGTCTAAACCAGTATTTTCACTGATTTTTTCTTTTTGTTCCTCTAAGATGGTTAACAAGCCCATCCCAACTGTTCCTAAGCCAAAAAGGCCAATCTTAACTTCCATGATGACTCCTTCTATCGTTTTTTACTGTCAAGTAAGGATAATTTCCTATTAACTTTACCATTTTCCCGCCTAAAAAGGAATGTTTTTGTTATAATATCATTAGAAATCAATGAGATTGAAGGAGTACGTCATGGAATATGTCTCGACCCGGGGAGAAGCCCCTGCTGTTTCTGCCGCCCAGGCCATCCTCCAGGGCTTAGCACCGGATGGTGGTTTGTACGTGCCAAATCAGTGGCCAACTTTGAACTTGGATTTAAAGACCATCGGTCAACAATCCTACCAGGATTTGGCGACTGAAATTTTTGCTGCTTTTTTGCCTGATTTTACAAAAGCAGAGATTCAAGCCGTTGTACAGGCAGCTTATGGTAGCCAATGGGATACCGATAAAATTGTGCCGGTCAAAGATGCTGGGAACAATTTGCACTATTTGGAGCTTTTTCATGGTCCGACATTGGCCTTCAAAGATATTGCCCTTCAGGCCCTGCCTCACTTAGTGATTGCGGCGGCTAAGAAGGAAGGCCTGGATAAGGAAATTGCTATCTTAACGGCAACCTCAGGTGATACGGGAACAGCCGCAATGTCTGGTTTTGCCGACGTACCTGGAACAAAAATTGCAGTTTTGTACCCACAAGTCGGGGTTTCGGACATCCAGCGTCAGCAGATGGTCTCCGAGCCTGGAAAAAATACCTATGTTTACGGGATAGAGGGTAATTTTGATGATGCCCAGCAGGCGGTTAAGCGCCTTTTGGGTGATTCAGATTTTGCTGCCTTCTTAAAGAAAGAAAATATTCAAATCTCTTCGGCAAATTCGATTAATATTGGTCGCTTGGTCCCACAAATCGTCTATTATTTCTACGGCTATGGTCAATTAGTTGAAAGTGGTCAAATTAAGCCTGGTGAAGAAATTGATGTACTTGTGCCAACTGGTAATTTTGGAAATATGTTAGCAGCTTACTATGCCAGCCACATCGGCTTACCGGTGGCTGATTTTACGGTTGCTTCGAATGAAAATCATGTTTTAACAGAATTATTCCAAACAGGGGTATATAATAAGAACCGCGACTTTAAGGTGACGAATGCGCCGGCTATGGATATTTTGGTGTCGTCAAACTTAGAGCGTCTGTTGTACTTTGCTGGCGGTCAGGATGCTGATTTGATCAAAAAAGATATGGCGGACTTGCAAAGTCAAGGCCAGTATCAATTGGCAGAAAAAACGAGATCTGGTTTAGCGAAGTTTTCTTCTGGTTGGACCAATCAAGAGCAGGTAGAAGAAACGATACGAAAGACGTTCCTTTCTTCTGATTATTTGATTGATCCACATACGGCTGTGGCCGTTTATCAATACAACGACGATGGTCATCAAACCCTTTTGGCCGCAACTGCTAGTCCCTATAAGTTCCCGCAAACGGTTCTTGAGGCACTTGGCGAAGAAGTTGTTGGTGGCGAAGGCGGCTTGACTGCTTTGGCAGCAGCAACCAAAACACAAATTCCTGACCAAGTGAAGGATTTGTTCCATCGACCTATTCGTCATCGGACGTTTATCCAGGCAGCTGATATTCAAAAGCAGATTGAAAGCGCCTTGAAGACAGACTAATTTTCTTCTGTTGTTTATTATGTCATTTAAAAAGAAAGAGAGAATTTTTTTATGGTAGCAAAGACAGCCTATAATGTAGCAGTGCTCGGTGCAACGGGTGCTGTTGGACGTCGAATTTTGGACCAGTTGGCCCAATCAACAATTCCGGTTGGTGAAGTCAAAGCCTTAGCTTCTGCTCGTTCAGCCGGTCAAAAAATCAGCTTTAAGGACCAAGAATTAACGGTCGAAGAAGCAACGGAAGATTCCTTTGCAGGTGTTGATATTGTTATGGCCTCAGCCGGTGGATCTACCTCAAAGGCTTTGGCTCCGGCTGCTGTTAAGGCTGGTGCTGTTGTGGTCGATAATTCTTCTTATTGGCGAATGAATGATCAGGTGCCATTGGTTGTGCCTGAGGTTAACGCCGCCGCTTTAAAGGACCATCAGGGAATTATTGCCAACCCTAATTGCTCAACGACGCAATTGGTGATGGCGCTTGACCCAGTTTACCGAGAATTTGGCTTGAACCAGGTGATTATTTCCACTTATCAAGCGGCTTCTGGTGCTGGAAAGGCAGCGATGGATGAAGTTTTGGCTGAAGCTCAGGCTCGTTTGTTGGGTGACGACATGGCAGAATTGGCCCATGTCCTGCCGGTGAATGGTGATAAAAAGCATTTCCCATTAGCCTTTAACTTGTTGCCACAGATTGATGTCTTCGAAGAAGAAGGCTACACACACGAAGAATACAAGATGATCCACGAAACGAAGAAGATTATCTTGGGTGACAAGAATGCTAAGGCTATTAAGGTGACTGGTACGGCCGTCCGTGTGCCGGTCATGATTGGTCACGGTGAGAGCGTTTATATCGATACTGGTGACGAGAACGTGACAACTGATCAAATTCGTCAGGCAATTGGTGCCGTTGATAATGTGATTATTGAAGATGATCCAGCTACACAAACTTACCCACAACCTCTTTTGGCTGAAGGTAAGCGTGAAACATTTGTGGGCCGCATTCGCCCTGATTTGGAAAATCCTGGTGCCTTCCACTTATGGGTTGTTTCTGACAACTTGCTGAAGGGTGCTGCCTGGAACACGGTTGAAATTGCCCAAACACTGGTTGAAATGGACTTGGTTCGCGTACCAGCTGACTCAACTTTTGCATAAATAATTTTGAAAAAGCCACCAACGAACGAATTGGTGGCTTTTTAGTGCCCTTATTTCGCTAATAAAAAAGCCCTACTACAAAAACGTAGTTGACCTGTACCCCAAAAGTTGAAGTAAATATTTAGACCTAGCTGGCCAGTTGCCG
>NZ_LDUY01000019.1 GCF_001038455.1 Fructobacillus sp. EFB-N1
TAACTGACTGTGATGCAGGGGCTTGTGAAACCGCTGCCTGAGAACTAACTGACTGTGATGCAGGGGCTTGTGAAACCGCTGCCTGAGAACTAACTGACTGCGATGTAGACGTTTGGGCACTTTGCGAACTCGTCTGACTGCCATTCTTATTGACAGACAAAGTCTGTCCAATAAAAATTTGATTGGCATCCTTGATATTATTTTCTTGGGCCAACTGATCAACACTCAAAGCAAACTTCTGCGCCAATGTCCACAGGTTATCACCCGCTTGGACTCGGTAAGTATTTTCGGTCGTTTGTGTTGTGGCATTTTGTGATGTGGCGTTTGTATTGGCAACACCGATAATCAATTCTTGTCCTTGATAAATTTGATCAACATTTTGAATTTTATTATCCGATGCCAACTGTGCCACCGTCGTATTAAAACGAGACGCTAATGCTGATAGCGTTTCGCCATGGGCAACTGTATGTTTTTGTACCTGGTCGGCACTAACTGCATGTTGACCGGCTGCAACGGAGCCGGCCAAACCAGCAGCAATTAATAATTGCTTTTTGACGTTCATATGACTCTCCTTTCTTTTTTGAGGCGCGAAAAAATCGATAATCTGCGCCTACTATGTCTCATGATAACCCTTTTTATGTAACAGTGTTTTTAAAATTATGATAAGAAGCCATTAAAGCAAAACTTTTACTGATAAATCAGCTTGGGCTCAGACCCACTGCTTTTTACTTTAAACGACAAAAAAAGGAGTTAGCCAACAGCTAACTCCCTTTTTGATTTTAACGACCTGAGCGAATTGAAGCAACGTGAATTCGGTTAACGGCACGCATCAAAGCGACACGAGCCATATCCATTTCGTGTTGGTTCTTGATTTCTTGTGCATGGTCCAAACGAACTTGCGCACGTTCCTTGGCACTTTCAGCACGATTCACATCGATATTATCAGCAGTTTCCGCACTGTCGGCGATGACCGTCAACAGATTATTAGAAAACTCAGCCACGCCACCGTTAACGGCGAGTGACTTCTCTTGCTGGTCTTTTTTAACCAACATTTCGTCAATGGCCATGGCGGCCAAAATTGGTTCATGGCCGGCCATAATTCCAAGTTGTCCACCCTGTGTATTAATCACAGCAATTTCAACTTGGTCTTGGTCGTAGACTTGGCCTTCAGGGGTCACAATCTTAACTGTGATTCCCCGTGAGCTTGTTTCTTCATCAGCCATGGATTACCCCCTTATTGGGCCATCGACTTGGCCTTATCAACCACTTGTTCGATAGCACCGACGTTACGGAAGGCATCTTCAGGCAAGTTATCATACTGACCGTTCAAGATTTCCTTGAATGAGCGAACAGTTTCTGAAACAGGAACATATTCACCCTTCACACCAGTAAAGGTTTCCGCAACTGAGAATGGTTGTGACAAGAAGAATTGGATACGACGAGCACGGTTAACAGTAACCTTCTCTTCGTCTGACAATTCATCCATACCCAAAATTGCAATGATATCTTGCAATTCACGGTAACGTTGCAAAGTCCGTTGCACTTCAGTGGCAACTTCATAGTGCTCTTGACCAACAACTTGTGGGTCCAAAGCTGAAGAAGTTGATGCCAAAGGATCAACGGCAGGATAGATACCCTGTTGTGTCAATGAACGTTCCAAGTTGGTTGTGGCATCCAAGTGGGCGAAAGTCGTTGCAGGTGCGGGGTCGGTATAATCATCGGCTGGCACATAAACGGCTTGAATTGAAGTAACGGCACCCTTCTTAGTAGAAGTGATTCGTTCTTGCAAACGGCCCATTTCAGAAGCCAACGTTGGTTGGTAACCAACGGCTGAAGGAATACGACCCAAAAGGGCAGAGACTTCAGATCCAGCTTGCGTGAAACGGTAAATGTTATCGATAAAGAGCAAAACGTCCTTACCTTCGTTATCACGGAATGATTCGGCCATTGTCAAACCAGTCAAGGCAACACGCATACGCGCACCAGGAGGTTCGTTCATTTGACCATAAACCATGGCAGTTTGCTTCAAAACGCCAGATTCCTTCATTTCGTGGTACATGTCGTTACCTTCACGGGTACGTTCCCCGACACCAGTAAAGACAGAAATACCATTATGCCCTTGGGCAATGTTGTGGATCAATTCTTGGATTAGAACGGTCTTCCCAACCCCGGCTCCACCGAAGAGCCCAATCTTTCCACCACGGATATATGGTGCCAGGAGGTCAATAACCTTGATTCCTGTTTCCAAAATTTCCGTTGAAGTTGCAAGTTCATCAAATTCAGGGGCATCACGGTGAATTGGGTGGCGTTCGACTGAAGAGTCGACGGCACCTGCATTATCCACTGGTTCACCCAAGACGTTGAAAACTCGACCCAAAGTAGCTTCCCCTACGGGAACTTCAATGGGCTTACCGGTATCGGTCACGGCCATGCCGCGTTGCAATCCATCAGTTGAGTCCATGGCGATGGTACGGACAACACCGTTTCCCAAAGCCAAAGAAACTTCAACCGTCAATGTTTTGTCAGATCCCAAATCAACCAACAAGGCGTTGTTGATTTCAGGAACAACTTGCCCTTCTTCAAAGGCAACATCAACAACTGGACCGATCACTTGTACGACTTTTCCAGTAGTCATCGTTGTTTCCTTTCAAATTCAAAGCTTTGCTGCTTAAAAATCAGCAAAGATGCTGCGATTAGCTTATTCCAAAGCAACCAAACCACCAGTAATTTCGGTGATTTCAGTCGTGATTTGAGCTTGTCGCGCACGGTTATATTGCAAACCTAACGTTCCAATCAAATCGTCGGCTGAGTCGGTTGCCGATGACATCGCCGTTGATGATGCGGCATGTTCCGCCGTCTTAGCATCCAATACGGCTTCGAAAACCAATGATTGGATGTATTGAGGCAAAACCACGTTCAAAACTGCAGTTGAATTAGGTTCAGAATCATAGGCTGATTGAACTTCAAAGTCCGCTGCCACGTGTTCGTGACTATCATCCATGTCTTCCAAAATGTCCTTTGTCAATGGCAATAATTGCGTGTTTCGTTGTTCTGATTCCAAGCGGTTCACAAAGTGATTGTAAACCAAGTGCAAAGAATCAAAGGCTTCCGCTTCATACAATGAAATCACCGTCTTTAACAGTTGGCGAATTTCATTGAAGGTTGGGACATCGGAAATACCGCGGTGTTCCAAGGCAATTGAAAAGCCACGTTGCTTATAAAAATCAGCCCCGTTACCACCAATTGCTAAGATTACAGTATTTTCTTTGGTTAAGTTGTGCTTTTCCATCAAGGCATTGGTTTCCTTGATGATGTTGGCGTTATAAGACCCAACTAAACCTCGGTCTGAGGTCACAAGCAAGATTCCTGTCTTCTTTACCGGCCGCTTAGCAACCATTGGTAAATGAGCAGAATCGACATTATCCAACACGTGCGCCTCAATTAAGTGGCCCACAACCGCCTTCAAACGGTTAGCATATTCATGATAACCAGTGGCCGAATTTTGAATCTTACTTAGCTTTGCAGTTGAAACCAACTGCATTGCAGCTGTAATCTGCCGAGTCTTTTTTGTTGAGCCAATTCGCCGTTTAATATCTTGTAAAGAAGCCATGTTGCCTCCTTTTATTGGTCAACTGAGCCAGCAAAGCCATCCTTAAAGCTCTTCACTGCAGCATCCATCTTAGATTCGTCAGGCAAGGCCTTTGTTGTAACGATTTCGTCCAACAAGTCCTTTTGGCTAGCATCCAAGTATGAAACAAATTCATCTTGGAAGCGTTGCAAATCTTCGATTGCCACGTCATCCAAGAAGCTGTGTGTCAAGGCATACAAGACAAAGACTTGATGCTGAACAGACATTGGCGCGTGCAAAGGTTGCTTCAAGATTTCAACAGTGCGCTTTCCACGACCCAACTTAACTTGCGTTGCCGCATCCAAGTCAGAACCGAATTGAGCAAAGGATTCCAATTCGCGGAAGGAAGCCAAGTCCAAACGCAAAGTTCCAGAAACCTTTTTCATTGCCTTAATCTGGGCGTCCCCTCCAACACGAGAAACAGATGTTCCGGCATCGATGGCAGGACGAACACCGGCGTAGAATGAGTCGGCATCCAAGAAAATCTGACCATCGGTGATTGAAATCACGTTGGTTGGGATATATGCAGAAACGTCACCACCCTGTGTTTCAATGATTGGCAAAGCAGTCATTGATCCACCACCGAGTTCGTCTGACAACTTGGCTGCACGTTCAAGCAAACGTGAGTGCAAGTAGAAGACATCACCAGGGTAAGCTTCACGTCCAGGCGGACGACGCAAGATCAAAGATATCTCACGGTAGGCCGTTGCTTGCTTTGACAAATCATCAAAGACAATCAAGACGTGCTTGCCGTTGTACATGAATTCTTCACCCATGGCTGCACCGGCATAAGGAGCCAAGTACAACAAAGCGGCAGCTTCAGATGGGCCAGCATTAACAACAATCGTGTAATCCATTGCGCCCATCTTCTTCAAAGTTTCAACTTGTTCACGAACAGTTGAATCCTTTTGACCAATAGCGACATAAACAACAATCATGTCTTGGTCTTTTTGGTTCAAAATTGTATCAATGGCGATTGAAGTCTTTCCAGTCTTACGATCACCAATGATCAATTCACGTTGTCCACGTCCGATTGGAACCAAGGCATCAATGGCCTTAATTCCAGTTTGCAAAGGTTCTGAAACGGACTTACGTTCCATGACACCAGGAGCCTTTACTTCGATTGGTCGTGTCTTCGTTGTTTTCAAGTCGCCTAATCCGTCAATTGGTTGTCCCAATGCGTTGACGACGCGCCCGATAAGTTCTTCACCAACTGGCACTTCCATGATGTGTCCAGTTCGCTTAACTGTATCACCTTGGCGGATACCATCTGAACTACCCAAAACGATAATTCCGACTTCGCTCTCTTCCAAGTTTTGGACCATTCCGAATTCGCCGTTTGTAAATTCGACCAATTCACCAGAAAGGGCATTTGCCAAACCAGTAGCTCGTGCAATTCCATCTCCGATATAGGTAACAGTACCAATTTCTTCTACAGTCAGTTTTGTGTCAAACTTTTCGAGCTGCTGCTTAATTAAAGCAGAAATTTCTTCAGCTTGAATCGCCATGTCTTTTCCTCACTAACCTAGTAACTCTGCCCTCATTTTGGCAATCTTTGACTGCAATGAGCCGTCAATTAACAACGACTTCGATTGCATTACCACGCCCCCAATAATGTCTTGATTGACTTTATAGGTTGCTTGGATTTTCTTTGCGCCACTTTGCTTCTTAAAAGCATTTGACAACCTCTTTTTTTGGTCTTCATCAGCTTCCACCGCTGTGGTGATGGTCACGGCTTGAATGCCCTGACTTTGCTGGTAAAGGTCAAAGAAACGATCAACTACTGCAGGCAAATATGCGAAATGGTGGTGGGCCAAAAGAATTTTAACCAAGTTCACCACTGCATTATCTGCGCCTTGCGTCAGCGCATCAACTAACCCACCTTGGTCAGCATCAGAAATTGTCTGTGCTGTTAACAAAGAAGTTAATTTTGGTTCAGCGACAACCACTGAACGAATGGCTAGCAAGTCTGCACTAATGTTTTCTAAAACATTGTGTTCGTCTGCATAAGCCAAGATTGCTTGGGCGTATTGGTTAACAATTTTTTCTTTTTGCTTGGCCATACGCCCCCCTTACTGCTGGTCTAAGTCTGCCAAATAGGCATCAATCAAAGACCGCTGATCATCAGCAGATAAATTCTTTTGAATCAATTTAGATGCAATCGTTACAGACAAGTCTGCCACATCCTTCTTGGCAGAAGCCAACGCCTCAGTCTTCAACTGATCAGCATCATTTTCAGCTGCTTTACGCAAGCTTAAGGCCTGGTCATTAGCAGTCTTCAAGAGAGCTTCTGACTGGTCCTTAGCTGATTTCTTAGCAGCGCTAATCACTTGACTGGCTTGGTCTTTGCCGTCAGCCAATTCCTGTTCGCGTTGTGCAGCCAACTTGGCTGCATCTTCGTTTGCCTTTTTTGCACTATCCAAATCGTTGTTAATTTTATCTGCACGTGCATCCAATGCCTTCGTTAAAGGACCGAAAGCAACGTGCTTCAAGATGACCATCAGAGTAAGGAAAGCGACGATAATGAAGACCATATCACCTAAAGGCATGGCCTTTGTCATTGATAGTGTTGGAACCATCATTTTTTCCTCCCTCTGGGACTATTACTTGTTGATAAGTGTGAAGGCCATACCCAAAACGATAATTGGTGTGGCTTCAGCCAAGGCCAATCCCAAGAAGGCACGTGACAAAAGCTTGTTAGCCAATTCAGGTTGGCGAGACATTCCAGCTAAGAACTGTGAGTACATCACACCGACCCCGATACCACCACCGATGGCAGATCCCGCAAAGGCAATCCCGGCTGCGATTACGCCTAAGTTGTGTAAATCCATTGTAATTCTCCTTTAATGCTAAAACGCTCCGCGTTTTTTTCTTTCGGTTTGGATGATAACGCTCCCGCGTGTGGCCTAACGCTGTGCTAGACCAAGTCAATCCTATTCATTGCCAGATAACTGAGCCGTAAAGACGGCGGTCAACATGACAAAGACATAGGCTTGAATTCCACCAATTAGTAGTGAGAATCCCTGCCATGCAATTTCCAATGGGAAGGCTAGGATAATCCAGAACCCATTTAGGTGAGTTCCCCAAGCCATGCTTGCGAGCAAATTTAACATCAATTCGCCAGCGAAGATATTTCCAAAGAGCCGCAAAGCAAGGGTCAAGAAGTTCGTAAACTGCTCAACCACATTCAAAGGAAACATCGCAACGTAGGGTTCGAAGAACATGTTCTTCAGATAACCACCCAAACCAAGTGTCTTCACACCTGTTCCATGGGCAAGCATCAACGACATAATCGCCAATGTAAAGGCAAATAATGGGTCAGCTGTTGGCGACTTAACATAAGTAACGCCATTACCCATCTTAACTTGCAACAGCAAGCCCATCTCGTTTGCAACAATCAAAAACAAGAAAAGGGTGAAGGAATAGAGACCGAATTGTCGGGCCAAATTGGCCGGCAACTGGTCGCCTAAGATTCCGCGAACAAAATCTAAGACATACTCAATTGCGTTCTGCCCTCGGCTTGGACGAATACCCACTTTTCGAGTCATCAAAACCGCTACCAAAACCACGATTGACATTGCCAAAAGCGTTGAAATAATCGTCGTCCAGTTAAAGGTTAGACCCAACAAGGTAAAGGTTGATGTTGGTTCATCCATCGATTTTCTCCTTTCTAAAGAACTTATTTTGATGCAAGGCGTTGGGCGCACTCCTCAAAATATATCCCCAATAATACTCGTCAAAGTTCTCAAATACAAGCAACTTTGTTGGAATTTCACAACATTTTTTATTTTGTTTTAATCGTAACCTAATTAAACAACAAAATAAGAAAAGTGTTGATAAGACTCCGTTAAATTAGGACTTTAGCGGTCTGATTTTGCCACCTTAGGTAAAATCAAATTCAGAATGATTCCGAGAACAGTCGCTAATGCGACACCAGAGAAGTCCACTTGTGAACCAAGCGCTAAATGGAAGTTTCCAATTCCAACAACCATCACTGGACCGGCAATCATTAAGTTCCGCTTTTGTCCATAATCAACTTTATTGTCGACAATAACTTGCAAGCCAGCTGCAGCAATTACCCCATACAGCATAAAACCAACACCTCCAGTGACGGCACCAGGGACCGTTCCAATCAAAGCCGACAGCTTACCAATGAAGGCAAATCCAGCAGCTAAGACGGCAGCACCACCAATCACCCAGACAGAGTAAACACGTGAAAGCTGCATCACTCCAATATTTTCACCGTAAGAGGTAACGGCTGGACCGCCAACCAAACCAGCAAAGACAGAAGCTGCTCCATCACCGGCCAATGTCTTATGTAAACCAGGATTGTCAAAGAAATCTTGACCAGTAATTTTAGCAAGAACCAATAAGTGGCCTAAATGCTCCGATAAGGTCACCAAAACTAAGGGGGCCATGGTCAAGACGGCCATTGGATAAAAGTGCCAAGAAAGGCCATTATGGTCGGAAAAGAGAAAGTCAAACTTTGGTAACGCAAACCAGTGGGCGCTTGCAACAGGACTCAGGTCCACTAAGCCAAGTGCTAAAGCCAACAAGTAACCAAAGATAATGCCAATTAACACTGGAATTAGACCCAAAAAGCCACCGAGATACATATTGGCAAAAATCGTGACTAACAACGTTGCGCCAGCAACTAGAAAGACCTTGATATCATAGTGGCCATTAAGTTCCGTCGCTGATTGGGCCGCTGTCGCAGCCAATGAAAGACCAATCACCAAAATCACTGGTCCAACAACTTCTGGTGGGAAAATCTTGTCAATCCAAGCAGAACCAACTCGCCAAACAATCAATGAAATAATCAAGTAAACAATTCCAACTGAAACAACGCCCTGACCAACGGCCGGATAGCCAATGGTTTTCATCATTGAAGCCATTGGGATGATAAAAGCAAAAGAAGATCCCATATAAGCGGGAACCTTACCTTTAGTTGTTAGCAAGTGAATTAATGTTCCAACACCTGATGAAAAAAGGGCGACACCAGGATTTAAACCAACCAAAAGCGGCACTAAAATCGTCGCCCCAAACATTGAAAACAAGTGTTGTAGTGACAACCCAATTAATTGAAAAAACGGAGGCCGTTCATGTAAGTCGTAAATCGGCTGCCTTTGCTGTTTTTCTTCCATATTTTTTACCTTTATCTAAAAAATCCTAATAAAAAGCCCACCGGGGAATACTCTTCCCAGACAGGCTTTTTGTTGACTTTATGCGCCCAATGTCTTCTTTGACTTGATTGACAAATCATCTGCCAAGTCATAAACGATTGGTTGGCCGTTAGCAATTTCAAGGTTCAAGATGTCATCATCTGAAATCTTTTCCAAGTGCTTAGCCAAGGCACGCAATGAGTTACCGTGAGCTGCAATCACAACGTTCTTGCCTTCTTCCAAGTCCTTCTTGATCTTGGCTTCGTAGAATGGCAATACTCGTTCCAAAGTAACCTTCAAGTTTTCACCTAATGGCAATTCTCCGAAAGGAACATCAGCATAACGGGCGTCAAAGGCAGGATAAGTCTTACCCTGAACTTCAACTGTTTCTTCATAGTTTTCAAGCAATGGAGGCAAAACATCGTATGAACGACGCCAGATGTGCACTTGATCGTCGCCCCACTTTTCAGCGGCTTCTGCCTTGTTTTGTCCTTGCAAAGCGCCATAGTGACGTTCGTTCAAACGCCATGACTTTTCTTCTGGGACGTACAATTGGCCAGCTTCTTCCAATGCGTAGTGCAAAGTCGTGATAGCACGTGTCAAAACAGAAGTATAAGCTTGGTCAAAAACCAACCCTTCTTCCTTCAAGAGTGCTCCAGCTTGCTTAGCTTGGTCAATTCCCTTGTCAGACAACTTGGTGTCAATCCAACCGTTAAAGAGGTTTAATGCGTTCCATTCACTTTGACCGTGACGGATCAAAACTAATTTTGCCATTTCCATGCTCCTTTGATTATTACAATAAGATTCCATGCTATTATACAACATTTGTTCTTTGAATTGAATTTATTCCAAAGAAAAAACCCGGGAAAAATCTCCCGAGTTTTTAGACAAAGACTAAGTAATTAGTCCTTGTTGATGTTAACAGCTTGCAAACCGCGGTCTGAGTTTTCAACATCGAAAGTTACGGCTTGGCCGTCTTCCAAAGTCTTGAATCCGTCGCCTTGGATTGCTGAGAAGTGTGCAAACACATCTTCGCCTGATTCGCGTGTGATGAAGCCGTAGCCCTTTTCGCTGTTAAACCACTTTACAGTGCCTTTTTCCATGATTGTTTCTCCTTGGGTCATCCCAAAATTGTAGTTGTAATTAAGAATTGTTGGTATGACGCCTTCCGAAAAAAACAAATCAAAATCAAAACCTAAATTACACTGTTACTGTAACATAGAAATCAAGACTAAGCAATATTTTTCACTTAATTTAGGTGGAATCATACTAGTTTAATTAAAAAGTACAGTTTCCTTTTAACTAATTTTTAATGATTATTATCTAAGAGATTTTGATAATAAGAAACAGCAGTTTGCGCTGCCCCATCCGGATCGGTTTGGGATTGTGACTTAACCTGTTGGAACCATTGAATAAAGTCCGCTTGGTTAGCCATTCCCGAAACAATGCTCTTCAATCGTTCTCCATCTTGTGATGAGAGTGCCAACCATGTTGGTGGTACTTGGTAAGTTACCTGACGTGACTTCAAGTCATGGTTATTACCCGAGATGGCAAACATAAACTTATAGAAGCCGTTGCGGTAAACATAGTTCTTAGAAGTTGTCACCTTAAAGGCTTGATTTCCTTGAACATTTTGGATAGCCGTCTTAGTCTTCAAATCAGGCTTGGCCACCGTTGGCGTTGTACTTGTCGAAGTGTCTCGGTAAATAAAGACCTTTTCATTACCAGAAGTGCCCACTTGTTGGTAGGACAAAACGCCATAGATATTTTGACCCTGAACAGAATAAATTTGCTGCTTGGTCGTCGTTGTTTGCACCTTCATCCCAAAATGATCATGCATATTGACAATGATTAAAACAACTGAAGTAATCACGATTAGAAAAGAAACAGCAACAGCAACAATCCGCTTTCTCATATCCTGAATCATCATCAGTGAGACAAAAGCTAAGATAACAAAAATAAATAGAATAAAGATAATCATCTTAGTTCTCCTTTCCTGCTGCTGATTTTGGCTCAACCTTACCCTTATGCATCAAAAATGACAGCGCAAAGGCTAGCAAAGCAAAGCAAGCGGCCAAGAGGAAGGACGCATGGAAACCGTCCAAGCTGGCCTGTAAGGCCTTTGAGCCATAGGCAATCGGATCGGCCGTCTTCAAAGAATCGCTTGGCAAGTTATTATTAATTTGTGACTGCATCACGGAAGCAAGAATTGCTGTTCCCAATGAGGCCGCAATCTGACGAGCCGTGTTGTTAACCGCAGTTCCCTGCGCCGTTTGATTGAGGTGCAAAGCCCCCATAGCAGATGACGTTAATGGCATCATCGTAATCCCGACACCCATCATTCGAACCATGTACAAGGCCGTGATATAAATCGTTGGTGTTGTTTCAGTCAAGAATTGGAACGGAATCGTTCCCAGCAAAATCATGGCAAAACCAAAGGCTGCCAAGCGTTTTGCTCCGTAAAGATCATAGAAATAGCCAGCAATTGGTGACATGACCCCAATCATCAAAGCACCAGGCAAGAGTGTCAGACCTGAATTTAAGGCTGACAAGCCACGAACCTGTTGCATATAGATTGGCAAGACCATTTCAACACCAATCATGGCGATAAAGGTCAAGGCAACCAAGGCTGACGTCAAAGCAAATTGCTTATTTTTAAAGACAGAAACGTCCAAAAATGGCTTTTCCATGTGAAGTTGGTGACGCACGAACTCAGCAATCACTAAGACCCCAACAATCATTGGTGCCAAAACCCAAGTAAAGTTTGTCCATGAATAGTTTGAAACCATGGCTGATCCAAACAAAACCAAACCGAAACCAACAGTCGATTCAATCAATGAACGGATATCCAAACTAACCTTACGCGTTTCCAAAACATTACGGAAGTAAATGACTGACAAAACTAAGACAATCACAGCCAGTGGCAAGACCATACCGAAGATTGACCGCCAGTCACCACCAACAGTCATCCCCAAGACATCATGCTTTGAATCCAAAATCCAACCAGTCAATGTTGGGCCGATAGCTGGAGCCATTCCAATCACCAAACCAACCATTCCCAATGCCTTACCACGGGACTTGGCATCAAAAAGTGTTAGCGCCACAACCTGCATCAATGGCATCACGATTCCAGCGGCAATCGCCTGCAATGCACGAGCGACCATTAACAACCAAAAGGCATTCGTAGGCGTCACGTAAGCCACTGCCGTACCAATCGTATAGACCACCAAAGCAGATAGATACAGATACTTCGTTGGAATTCTCGTCGTCAAAAAGGCGGAAACGGGCACCATAATACCGTTGACCATCAAAAAGATAGTTGTCAGCCATTGAACCGTCGCCGTATCGACATTAAAGGCAGTCATCAGGGTTGGCAAAGCTGTTCCCAATGACGTCTGCATGATAATAATGATAAAAGATCCAATCATCAACAGGGCCATCATGGCCGCTCGATTAATCGGCTTTCCATTCATGTCAGTATTTTCTGCCATGTTTTTCCTCCATTTGTTGTGCAAATAAAATTTGTTGCCTATGGATACTTTAACCCATAATTTGTTATTTTTCTAATATTCTAAACCCAAGCAACAATCTTACCAATGGAAATGGCCCCTGTCAAATTTCCGAACATTCGGTCTTCTAGTTCTGTGATCGAGAACCCATCGTTAAAGAAACAGGATGATGGTAGCGATCAAGCTGTAAAATCAGGTCGGCATCCGCCCGTGTTTTTTGGATATAGCGATCATAATTGACCTGATTTGTCTGCTCCCAAACCGATAAGGCAAGGTCGTAAAAGTCCTTAATCGCCATGTCCTTGTACTGGTAACGCCAAGACTGCGGCTGGCTGCTTGCCTTCACCGTTGCCAAGAAGTTACGTTCCAAGTACCAGTCCTTAATATCGTTGATATCCGCTTCGACAAAAACCGTTTGATCAAGGTTTTCTGCCGGTAACTGGAGGGCAACGACACCCTCAATAATTAAGATGTCCGGTCGACTAATTTCTTGCTTTTCACCCGGCACAATATCGGCCCAAGTTTGTGAATAGCGGTTAATGACCTGACTTTTCATGCCAGCCTTAAAATTTTCAATCAACTGGACTAAATCCTGCAAATAATAACTTTGCGGGAAACCCTTTTGATCAAAAATCCCCTCATCTTTTAAGACTTGGTTGGTTTTCAAAAAATCATCTGTGGAAATGACGGTGGCCACCAGCCCCTTTTTTTGCAGACCCTGAGCCAATTCCGCTGCCAAAGTCGATTTACCAACAGCAACTGATCCGGTCATTCCAACCGTTAAAAAAGACCCATGATGGGCCTCATAAATTTTTTCAACTAAATTTGTCATGCTTACTCCTCCACTGTGGCGTAAAGGACCTTTGGTACTGCAGCAATCAATGGTGACACCTGACCCTGACCAATCATCGTTAGACGGTGCATTGCGCGAGAGGCGACCGTATAAAGCAAGCGCTGCTGGTCTTCCTTTTCGTAGTGAGCAGCATCCGCCTGCCAAATGATCACCGCATCAAACTCCAAGCCCTTGGCCAGGTACGATGGAATAATCACGGCACCTGGCGCCAAGCGCTGATTTTCCGAGTGAATCAACGTTACCTTCGTGTCAGACAGCTGCTGAGCCAATTCTCTTGCAGCATCCAGTGTTTGAGTGATAATCGCCGTTTTTTCACCATCAGCCGCGTTTTCGGCCAGTTGTTCCTTGACCAAGTCAACAGCCTGATCAGTCGTTTTGGCCATCTTCAAGACGGGCAATTCACCCTCACGGTTAAAGGCTTCAATGGCCTTTCCATTGGCCAACAATTCCTTGGAAAAATTCGTGATTTGTTCCGTTGACCGGTAGGTCTGAGTTAAATCAATCAATTCCACCTTAGCGGGATCGAAGAGTGAGGCAAAGTCTTCTTCAAGGCTGTTTGCCCAGTCTTGTGTGAAAATGGCCTGGTTTAAGTCACCCAAAACGGTAAATTTAGCATTTGGGAAGGAGAACTTCAAGAAGGCCAGCTGGAATGGCGTATAGTCCTGAATTTCATCGATAAAGAGGTAGCGAATATCGCGTTGACCATGCTTACCAGTAATTAAGTCATACAAATACAGGTAAATCGTTGTGTTTGCCAACGTTAATTCGTGCTTCTTTAAGTTTGCTACGACTTCGTTCAGATATGACTGCCATTCGTCTTCTGTTACGCCAAAATCAGCTAAGGACAAGAACTTTGGCAAGGCCTTTAAGAAGTCAACAAACTGCGTGTTGATGTTGATAAAGCCAGAGCGACGAATCTTCTTGGCCAAAGGGCGCAAAGCCTGTGTCGTAATCTTCTTGGCGAGGAAATTTCTTTCCTGCTTATCTGATTTAAACTCGCGCTCCTGCGGACCGGCACCAAGTTGGTGACGACGAGTCATTGCTGCGGCGTCGCCTTCCTGGTCATCCCCCAAACGGGTAGCACCAGCGCCAACCAATTCGTCATATTCTTCCTTAGAGAGGTTTTCAATGGCTAATTCGACCCAGTCCTGCTTCATCTGGTGACTGACTTGGGCTCGCAGTGACCGCAACAAGGAATCCTGAGTAGCTTCCAAGCGCTGTGACAACTTGTAATTGCTATTATATTGATAGTAGATTTCTAAGATTTTTTCCTTGGAAATCAGTGGTTCGCCACGGAAGTTCAAGCTACGAGCAGCCAGTCCCTTTTCATTGAGAGATTCCGCGTAGGCTTTTGTTGCTTCAAACATTTGCAAAGATCCAAGCATCCGCTCAATCTTTTCGTGTTCCACTGATTTTTCAAACCGTTCTGCCAAGGTCTGAACTGAGAACCGAGGCAGGCGCCGGGAAGCGTATTGGAAGAAGGTCAACTGAACCAGGTTCTGTTCCCCTAATTCGGGCAAAACTTGGTCAACATAGTCGTTGAACAACTGGTTAGGCGAGAACATCACCACCTGGCCAGAATTCAACTTACCGCGATAACGGTAAAGCAAGTAAGCCACTCGTTGCATAATGGCGGCCGTCTTTCCAGAACCGGCTGCCCCCTGTACGAAGAGCAAATCAGCATCCGTATTTCGGATGATTTTGTTTTGTTCCTTTTGAATCGTCGTGACAATCGACTTCATCTTAGTGGAAGACTCACCGGACAAGGCGTTTAAGAGCATGGCATCCCCGATGGCCTCTTCGGTATCAAAGAGAGTCACAATGACCCCATTTTCAATTTCAAACTGACGCTTCAAAGAAACATCAGCTTTTTGTGGGCCGACTGGCGTCAAGTATTCGACATCACCCAAGCCACCATCATAGTAGATGGAGGCAACCGGGGTCCGCCAATCATAAATGTAGAAACGACCATTATCATCGGAATAAGAAGCTAAACCAATATAGATTGACTCAGGCTCTTGATTCTCCTCACTGGGATCAGTAAAGTCGATGCGAGCAAAATATGGCTTAACGATTTGCTTCGATAAGGTCTGATAGCGGACTTCAGCCCGTGACTGGGCTGCTTCACGCTCTGCAATGGCTTGTTGCTGTTGACGGACGGACATGGCCGTTTCAACAATGCCAGAATAGGTACTGGTTTTGACCCGGACATCGTCCCAGGCGCTGGCGACGTCTGCCAGTGACCCTTTGGATTTTTTAATCTCCTCTTTGGTACTTTCCAGGGAATCGGTAATCTTTCCCAGGGTTTGGTCTAAATAGGCTTGTTCATTGACTAATTGCTCTTTTGACACGGTGCACCTCTCGAAAATAAGTTGTTGTCATTATACGCTAATTTCTTCTATTTATAAAGAGTATAAATAACAAACAAATTCAAACTTTTTGTTCGTTTTCTCTCCCACGATTAGCTTCTATTTTAACAGACTTATTAGGAAGAATTCGGATTTTATGTATAAAAAAACCAAGCACAAAATGGCTTGGTTTCAAATCATTTTTTACTTGTCAGTCAATGACTGGATACCTGGCAAAGTCTTACCTTCCAAGTATTCCAAAGATGCGCCACCACCAGTTGAGATGTGTGACAATTGGTCAGCAACACCCAAAGCTTGAACGGCAGCAGTTGAGTCACCACCACCAACGATGGTTGTACCACCATTCTTGGTTACATCAACCAAGGCGTTTCCGATTGCCAAAGTTCCCTTGGCAAAGTTTTCCATTTCAAAGACACCCATTGGGCCGTTCCATACGACCGTCTTGGCATTTGACAAAACCTTCTTGAACAAGTCAATTGACTTAGGACCAATGTCCAAGCCCATGTAACCGTCAGGGATACCAGCGTCTGAATCAACAGTCACTGTCTTAGCATCGTTGGCAAAGTTGTCAGCAGCAACGGCATCGATTGGCAAAACCAACTTGTCCCCTGCTTCTTCCATCAATTCCTTAGCCAAGTCAACCTTGTCGGCTTCAAACAATGACTTTCCAATCTTGTTGCCCTTGGCAGCATCGAAAGTATAAGCCATTCCACCACCGATGATAACCTTGTCGGCCTTCTTCAACAATGATTGAACAACTTCAATCTTGTCAGAAACCTTGGCACCACCAATGATGGCAACGAATGGACGCTTTGGTGTATCAACAGCGTCACCCAAGAACTTGATTTCCTTTTCCATCAAGAAGCCGGCTGCAGCTTGGTCAACGTTTGAAGCGATTCCAACGTTTGAAGCATGGGCACGGTGAGCAGTTCCAAAGGCATCGTTGATGAACATATCATCACCAAGTGAAGCCCAATACTTACCCAATTCAGGGTCGTTCTTTGATTCAAGCTTAACTTGCTCACCGTCATGAACATCTTCATAACGAGTGTTTTGGACCATCAATACTTGACCGTCCTTCAAATCAGCAATCGCTTGTTCCAATTGAGCACCACGTGTTTCAGGAACAAAAATAACTTCTTGTCCAAGCAATTCGCCCAAGCGCTTTGCTACTGGTTCAAGTGACAAACCTGGCTTGTCTTCTTCTGACTTGATTCGACCCAAGTGTGAGAACAAGATTGCACGGCCGTTTTCGGCGATAACGTGCTTGATTGTTGGTAATGCGGCTACGATTCGGTTATCGTTACCAATTACACCATCTTTGATAGGGACATTAAAGTCCACACGCATCAAAACCTTCTTGCCGCTCACGGCCAAGTCAGTTACTGCTAATTTTGCCATAATTGCCTCCAAATATTCTTTGTTTAAACAAGACCAATTATAAAGCAAAAAGCTGTAAATGTCTTGGGGTCTCATAGAATTTTATTGTCGAAAGACGTCAAAAAATAACGGTTCTAAATCAGATGCTCACCAAAACTGATTTTTTAAGAAAATCAGAAAAAGGCGACAAAAAAACCGGCTCATCACTGAACCGGCGTCTTAGTTGCCCCTGCTGGGATCGAACCAGCGCATGGAGGTACCAAAAACCTCTGCCTTACCACTTGGCCAAGGGGCAATGCTTCTATTTTGCCTGAAGCGAGGCAATGGGAGCGGTAGGATTCGAACCTACGAACCCGAAGGAACGGAGTTACAGTCCGTCGCGTTTAGCCAGACTTCGCTACACTCCCATTTGCTAAACAACTATTCTATAATAACAAGAATTATTGCAGGTGGCAAGTCTTTTTTCTATTTTTTTGATTATTTTTAGGCGATTATTCCAAAAAACAACGCAATTTCGCCGTTAATGCAAAACAAAAAGAAAAAGCCAATTACAAGAATTTACCCACACGAATGTTTCGTGGCCAGATCTGTAACTAACTTTTTCTATTTTTTCGAACAAGGTGAACAGCCTTCACCCCGCTTTATTTAATTGAGGAAAAAACCTAAACGTATTACCAAATTTGAATGCGCTTTTCAGGATCCAACCACATGCCATCCCCTGCCTGAATGCCATAAGTTTGGTGGAAATCATCAAAGTTTGGCAAGATAACGTTTGTTCGCAACTTCGCTGGTGCATGGACATCAATCTTCGCTAACATGGCAAGGTAAGCCGGTGCTGCCTTTTGCCGCCACAATGTGGCAAAGTTTTCAAAGAAGGCTTTTGCATCAAAGTCCTTTTGTTCCTTAGCGGCTGCCAAAGCGGCGGAAACTCCACCCAAATCAGCAACGTTTTCAGAAACAGTCAAGTGACCATTAATCTTAGCCCCGGCTGAATCCTGACCATCAAAAGCAGCAACAACCGCTTGGGTCTTCTGTTCGAAGTGTTCGAAGTCTTCCTTTGTCCACCACTCCTTCAAGTTTCCATGTTCATCGTAACGGGCGCCGTTAGTGTCAAAGGCGTGGGTAATTTCGTGGGCAATGACGGTCCCAATCCCACCAAAGTTTTGGCTGGATGATTGATGGTAATCGTAAAATGGCGCTTGCAAAATAGCAGCTGGAAAGACAATTTGATTGAATTCAGGTGAATAATAGGCGTTCACCAGGTCCCCTGGCATTTCCCAGCGACTCGTATCTGGTGCCTGTCCCCACTGACTAAAGTGATCAGCCACCGCGGCCTTAGAAAAGTCTTCCACGTTTTCCAAAAGCGACTTGTGAACATCGACTTTTCGCTTCTCCAAGTAGGCAGGAATCTGATCCGGGTAACCAACCTTAACTTGCAAGGCAGCTAACTTCACCTTTGCCTTTTCACGCGTCGCAGCCGACAACCACTTTTGTTGGTCAAAGCGGCCTTCATATACGCCAATCAAATCCTGGACCATCTTCTCGACATCTTTTTTAGCAGCCTCACCAAAATAAGTTTGACCGTACCAACGACCAACGATTTGGGCAAAGAATGCTCGAGCCTGGCGGAAGGCAGCCTTGTCTGCATCCACCGCTTCCTTGGCACCAGACAACTTTCGGCCAAAGACACCGGCATCGATTCGGCTTTGGTTCCCCAATAATTTGGCAATAGCAAGCATATTTTGAACAATTGACCAAGACTTGATCAAATCAAACTTCTTTTCTTGATAAATAGCGTTCGCCTTATCAAAGAATGCCCCATCAAAGATGATCACCTTTTCAGGCTTTTGTCCTAGTACCTTTTCAATCACCGCAGCAATTCGATAGTCGGTGAATTGTTCTGTCAAATCAGCCAAGGCCGTTGGATGGTAATTCTTCCAGTAATCCGACAACGTTTCAAGAGAACTCTCACTATCCGCCAAAATTTGGTCAAACGCCAAAGTCTCATCAACTAATTTTTGCGCCTCTTTTTCTGCAAAACCAAACCGTTGCAAGAGCCCAGCAACCATTGTTGACCAAGTTCTCAACAGATCCTTTTTGCTGTCTTCGTCCTGATAACTGGTTGTATCAGGCAAAATCAGCCCCGGATTGGCCAACCACAATTCGTTACGAGCCGTATTCTTTGAATCCGGACTAACCGTCAATGCCAGTGGTGTCGTATAAGAATCCAAAATCAATTGGCCTTCGGCTGCTTGGAACTCATCCCAGTTTTCAATCTTGAGCAACGGTTGCAAGAATTGCTGTACTTGATCCGCCTCATCTTGGCCGCGACGGTCCCAGTCCTTGGTTAACTGGTGGAAGGCAACAAACTGGTCCAAAGCGGCGACTGCCTTTTGACCGTCTTCGATTTCTTTGACCGTGGCCCGTTCCAAATCTTCAATCTTATCCGCCAAGTCATAAAAACCACCGGTGACGGGCTTAGCGGCCGGAATTTCGGCTTGATTGAGCCACTCCTGGTTGACCGCCTGATAAAAATCATCTTGATACTTTGCTACCATTGTGCGCCTCCTAATAATTGTCAATTGCGTTATTCATCATTATCCACTAGACCGCTTCTAAAAAGCAAATTTCTTCATAAAAAAAGCCAAACAAAGCGCTGTTTGGCTTTCTTTTATTAAATTTAACTAAGAGTTTGCGCCCCGGCATCTTTTGGTAAGGTTAAAACCTCCAAAAGCGGGTACAGGGAAACCAATCCCACAATCAAGAAGGTGATGTGATAGGCCAGCGTTGTTTTCATAACCTGACCAAGCAAAGCCAAAATCGTTGCGACAATCCCGACACCCAAAGCTTGTGACAGCATTTGGAGGACTGAAGTTAAGGTATTAGCTGAATTCTTCTGTTCCTTTGAAAGCTCCGAGAAAGACAATGAATTGTAAGACGTCAAAGCTAATGAGCGACCGACACCTGATACAAAGGCAACAAAGGCAATCCATGCCTTGGCGCTATCGGCGTGAAAGGCAGCCATCAAAAATGTTGCTAAACTAGCTAGGCTCAGAGCCACCACCAAGGCGTACTTGTAGCCTAAACGGCGAATAATCACGGTGGTAAACGGCTTAATGGCGATATTGCCGACGAAGATAAAGATGACATAGGTTCCAGCCATGATTGGTGACCAATGGAAGGCGACCTGCAAGACCAAGGTCAAAAGGTATGGCAAAGCGCCAATCGTCATCCAAAAGATTGATCCACCCGATTCATAGACACGGAAAGTTTTGACCTTCAGAGGCTCTAGCGAAAAGAGCGGTTGGTCGCTAGCTGAAAGATGGTGCCAGGCCAAAGCCAAAAAGACGAGTGCTACGAACAGCACCAAGAAGCCCCAGAAAAAGAGTGACAATCCACGTGACAGAATTTCAGAAGCAATCAAAAGCCCCCCACCGGCAACCGCCACAAGCAAGAAACCAAATAAATCAAAGGGCAAGTTTTCCCGTTCGTTATCATCCAAAATAAAGAACGCACCCGTTAAGATGATTAACAGGCCAATTGGCAGGTTCAAAAAGAAAATCCAATGCCAGGACAAACTAGCAATGACGTAACCCCCAAGTAAAGGAGCAATCGCCGGTGCCAAGAGTGCCGGCCAAACCAGGTAAGACAGGATTTGGAGCATTTTCTTTGGTTCCGTATTTTCCAAAATAATTAAGCGGCCGACGGGTACCATCAAGGCCCCGGACATCCCCTGGATAGCCCGCATGACCAACAAATAGGTCAAGTTGTTAAAGAGCCCGGCCAGCACGGATGAAACCGTGAAAAGACCCACGGCAATCAAAAATAAGTTCTTGCGGCGAACCTTTTTGGCTAACCAACCAGATAAGGGAATAAAGATAGCGGAAAACAGCATATAAACCGACACGAGCAATGAGGCCGTGCTTTGGGCCACTTTCAAATCAGTTGCAATCTGTGGTAACGCTGTTGTGACAATGGTTGAATCAAGCATTTGCATAAACAGTGCGGCAGCTACGACCAAGGCCGCCTGTTTCATCTGCGAAAAATTCATTTGCGAATTACTGGTCATAAAAAAATCCCCTTTTAAATGACGAATGAAATCAAAGAAGCTCCTCATTTGTTAGAGAAGCTCACTTTACATCTATCAATTTTAGCCTTAGATCAAAAAGAAGACAAACGGCATTGAAAAAAGCCCGAAGGGCTTTTGCACTTACTTTGATTTTTTCACCGTTGATAAGTGGTGATAAACCACCGTCCGCCCGGATAAAGGCTGGCAATTTCGGTAGTTATCCGGATAGGCTTCGGCAAAAGTTGCCAAATCTTTAGGGTTTATCCCCACCGGTTTGTCTAACAAGAACCAATTAATGTTTTTTTTCAACGGCGGTGTGGTTAACGACCCCATATAGCTAAAGCAGCCCGTCTTTTCCACAGGCAACAAATCCTGCAAATTAACGGTCTTTTTTTCTTCCGAAAAAAGCGGAGCGAAGATGACAGGGTGCTTTTCGTCGACTTCGGCAAAGGCCCCGACCACCAAGGTTTGGCCAAGCTGATTTTGACAAACGATGTGAATCTCAGCCGCATCGCGCTGACCATCAATCAGGTGTTCAGCGCCATCATGAATATGAAAACGAACGACATTCCAAGCTTGCTGGTTTAAAATCAGCTGGCCCTGGCAATAAAATTGATCACCAATCACTTCCGGACTCTTCTTGACCGGTGTGTTTTGAAAATCAGTCCAATCAACCTGCCAGTCATCACCTGTGACAACGGCTGATTTTTCAATCGCAATTGGCGACTCTAGGTTGCTTAACGCAGTGGCTGTCCAGGCACTTTGAAAGCGATAATCCAGCTTTTCCATCTTTTTGACCTTCTTTCAATCTAAAGAGTTAGATATATTGAGCAGTACATGAGTCCGGCACCAACAAGAACAAAAACGTGCCAGTAAACATGGCCCATGGGAATTTTTGGTACGAGGTAAAAAATGGTTCCAAGAGAGTATACCACACCGCCGGCTAATAGTAACCAAAAGGCAGCCGATGATAAAGCAGTCCACAATAACGGCATAGCAATAATAATCAGCCAGCCCATCACCATGTAAATCAGGACAGATAACCAAGGAAAGCGACCAACCAGAAACAAGTCATAAACCAGACCAGCAATGGTCATCAATAGAATGGCGGACCAGATACCAATCCCCCAACCGCCCTTCAAAACTAACCAAGTATAGGGCGTGTAGGACCCTAATATCACAAAGTAAATACCGGCATGATCCATAAATTGAAAAATCTTGGCCGCTCTAGTAAAGACCAGTGAGTGAAAAAGTGTCGAAGCCAGTAAAAACAGTGATACCGAGGTCAAATAAATACTGACCGCCGCGATTTCAATGCCACTCGTCTGCCCATCACCGACCATTTTCAGCGCTAAAAAGACACTGGCAATAATAGCTAAGATAAAGCCAAGACCATGGGTAACGGCATTTAAAACCTCATAGACAATCTGATAAGCTTTTCCATGTTTTTTGATTTCCATTTTTTATAAAACCCCTTAAAAGTTGTCTGTCGCATGAATTTTCTCTATTGTCATCGTGAAAATAAATAAAATAACAACTATACCAATTGACAAACATTGTTAAACATTATATACTAATCTTGTTACTTAAAGATGAATTGGAGGAATATTTTATGAAATTGACTTTTACACCAGCAGCAGCTGACCGTTTGCAGAAGTTCTTAGGCGACGATGTCAAGATGGTCTTGGACTTTGACGACGGCGTTGGCCCATTCTCAGACGAAGCAAACTGCACCTTGGCTTTGTCATTTAACCTCGTGTTCGTCAATAAGGATACTGATTTGTCCGAATTTGGTGCTAAGATTGACTCAAACCTTGGTGAAATCTATGCTAAGCCTTATTCAACCGATCAAATGGACGAAGAAATGACCGTTGACGTCAATGAAAAGTACTTGCGTTACTCATTGGCTGGTCGCGGTGGCGAATTGGACCCTGCCTTGGGTATCAAAAAAATTGCCTAACCCATCTTGATAGTCAGGCATTAACCAATATTTATCTGCTTACTAAAAAGTCAGCCGTTCGGCTGGCCTTTTTTATTTACTCTAAATGACTATTTCAGTCTTCTTTTGCCATGTCTTGCCAGTCATGTGACCAAATAACGGCCATCGCCCCATCACCAGTATGCACACCAATGACAGGATCCATGCTGGCACGTTCAAAGGCAACCGTTGGGTACTTCGCCTGAAAATCTTTCAGCCATTTGTCCCCTAATTTGGCATTATTACCATCAATGATGTAGGCGCGCACTGGGAAATCAGCAGCCCGAAGGTAGTCTTCAAAGGCTTCTTGAATCTGCTCCTTTGCCCCGGACATCTTTCGTGCTTTGCCAACGGCGCCAATCTTCCCATCCCCGACAATATCAAAGGACAAGATTGGCTTAATATTCAATAAGCCACCAATCAAAGCTTGGCCGCGCGATAGGCGGCCTGTCCGCTTCAAATGCGAAATATCGTTGACGACCAAACGAACGCCCAGGTCCTCACGGAAAGCCGCGAGCGCTTGGTCAATTTCGACCAAAGTACAGCCCTTTTCGGCTAATTTAGCGGCCAACAAAGCTTGACTGGCCTGCCCCATGTTAGTCAATTTGGAATCGACTACAAGAATTTCTTCAAGGCCATCGAAACCATCAGCAACCAGCTTTGCCGTTTGAAAGGCACCTGAAATTCCTGAAGACAGGGTAATGATGATGGCTTCTGCATAGCCAGCCTGGACGGCCTGGTTCAAAGCCTGCTCCCATTCAGCTGGACTTGGTTGCGATGTCGTTGGCAAAACATCTTTTTTAGTCATTAATTCAACCAAATCAGCTAGAGAAGTTAAATCCTGGCCACCCATATAAGTTTCTTGGCCAAATAAAATCGGAATTGACACTTCCTCAATTCCATATGAACGGCGGATTTCGGCCGGCAACGCCGCCGATGAATCCACGATTACTGCTGTTTTCTTTGTCATAAGTTGCTCCTAATCCTAAGGGCTATTTTACCATACTAACGAACGGCCCCTGCTAGGACTTGACCTAAGAGGAAAGCAATGGCCCCTGCGAGAACCTGCACGAATAAATAAAGTAGTTGCTTAAAGAGGCCATCTCTTTGCTTCGCCTGGGTCATCATCGTTGAAAAGGTGGTCAATCCACCCAAAAAACCAGTTTGCGTCAACAAGACGGCATGGGAACCTTGACCGATACTTGAAAGAATACCAAGTAAAAACGATCCCAGGATATTAACCGCCCAGACTCCGGTAAACAAATCAAACCGTTGCGGCCACCAAATCAGTAACAGATAGCGTAAAAGGGCCCCGAGCCCAGCCCCAATCATCACGAGCAGGTAGTTTTCAAGCATGGCTGACCCCCTTCTGATTTGGATTCAAAACGACCCGAGCGGTCAACTGTCCGGCAATCACCAATGCTAGACCACCAAAAAGCGAAAGGAAAAGATAAGAAAAGGCCAAAAATGGTTGATGCAAGCCAAGATGGACGGTTTGTAAAATCATGGTTCCAAAGGTTGTAAACCCACCCATGATGCCGGTACCCAAAAATGATTGCCAGTAAGCGGGGCGTTCCATCTTCCCAATCAAATAAGCGCCCAAGAAGGCCAGCAAAAAGGCGCCCAGCCAGTTAATCAGCATCGTCGTCAGTGGCCATTCGCCAATGACTGGCACAAAGCTTAATAAATAGCGGAACAGGCCCCCAATCGCACCTCCAAGGAAAACCACCAATCCTTCAATTTTTCGATTCGTTTCAACTGTCATGATGTCGCCTACTTTCTATATAAGAAAATTCTATCACGCAATCAATGCTCAAATTGGCAGCGTTTGGTTCTTTTTGACGTCTTCGACAAGATCAAAAAGCGTCATCTCACCCATCACGGCCATCACCGCTTGGTCGATTTCACCATAATACTTTGACAGGGCCGAACCAATTGAAGAACCGACTGGACAGTCAGGGTTGGTGTGCTTATCCAAGGCAAAAACGGCTGCACAGTCCTCAACGGCCTGCAAGACCTCTGCAAAGGTAATGTCCTTACTATCTTTTGCCAGCACAGGACGGCCTGGATAAGGACCCTGCCGACACAAAATATCAGCATTCTGCAATTCAGCTAAAAGTGCTCGCACGCGTGACGGGTTGGTATTAATGGAATCCGCAATCGTAGCGGAGCTTAATGAATCTGTTGGGCGCGCGGTTGCCACATAAACAAGGATGTGGAGCGCATTTGTTAATCGTAATGATGGTTTCATAAAAATTAGTCCTTGTATTTTTCTAAAGTCTATTATAACATAGTGTTGTACTTTTAAAAAACACAACCAACAAGGAGACAGAAATATGTCAGAATTCATCGATTTACAAAAGAAGCGTCGTTCAATTTACGCCCTTGGTAAGGACGTTCAACAAACTCCTGAAGAACTTAATTCAATTATTAAAGAAGCCATTGAAAACACACCATCAGCCTTTAACTCACAATCAACACAAGCCGTTGTTTTGACTGGTGCAGCACACGATCGTTTGTGGGATATCACATTAGCTGAATTGAAGAAGGTTTCTGCTGATGAAGAAGCCTTTGCTGCTACGAAGGCCAAGGTTGACGGTGCTTTCAAGGCCGGCTTTGGTACTGTTTTGTTCTATACTGACACAACCATCGTCAAGGGCTTGCAAGAGGGCTTCCCACTTTACGCTAACAACTTCCCTGATTGGGCAGAAGAAGCAGTTGGTATCTCACTTTACGCCGTTTGGTTGCGCTTAGCTGAAGAAGGCATTGGGGCTTCATTGCAACACTACAACCCATTGATTGATGCAGCCGTTGCCAAGGAATTCAACTTGCCTGAAAACTGGACTTTGCGTGGTCAAATGCCATTTGGTTCAATCGTTGCTCCTGCAGGCGACAAGGACTACTTAGCAGAAGACGTTCGTTTCCGTTTCTTCCAAGACTAATTTTCTCTTAACGTTATTGTAGACTTTTCTGATAACTTTTTCATTTTTTCTTGACAGGCCTAGTCCCGTCTTGTATGCTTAACTTAACTTTTAGATGTTTTAAGGAGTCGCGTATGCGTCAGTTTGCTTTACAATCTAACCGCCAATGGTGGCGCCGGTAGGAAAGCAGCTCGTCGATTGGACAAGCTGTGACAACAGTTTTGTCCCAACCGGCTCTTTTGCAATACTGCAATTCATTAAAAGTCTGTTTGGGTTTAATCACAATACCCAGGCAGGCTTTTCTTTTTGTCTAAAACTTGTCTGGGCCAGTATATTAGAAGTTTGAAGGAGTAAAAAATGAATAAACGTCTACTAACCGTGACATCATTCATCGCCCTTTTCCTAGTCGTTGCCTTTTTCACCACGGACAATAGCAACACGAGTACGAAAAAAGGCATCCCCACCGTGGGTATTTTGCAATTAGTCACTCACCCTGCCTTGGATCAAATTCACCAAGGAGTGGTGGCCGGGCTGGCTGATGGTGGTTACAAAGCCGGCAAAAACGTGAAGATCGACTATCAAAATGCGCAAGCGGACCAAGCTAATTTGAAAACAATGGCGCAAAATTTTGCCAATAAGAATGAAGACTTAACCGTTGGAATCGCTACGCCAGCAGCCCTTTCTTTGGCCAAGGCAGCCGATGGTAAGACCCCCGTTATCCTAGCAGGAATTACCAACCCTAGCGGCTCTAAGTTGGTGAAATCAGATGCTCATCCTGGCGCTAACATTACTGGGGTCGGTGGTGACTCTCCTTATGAAAAGCAAGTTGCTGTCTTCAAGGAAGTCTTACCAAAGGCCAAGACAGTCGGAATCATTTCCACTTCTTCTGATGCTGGTGGTACTTATAATGCGAAAAAAATGGCTAATGCATTAAAAAAGGCCGGTTATCAAGTCAAAAACTATACGATTGCTTCCACTAATGACATGCAACAGGTTGCAACCACCATGGTCAGCCAAGTCGACGCTGTTTACGCACCACAAGATAATGGTGTCGCCACGGCGATGAAGACTTTGGTTGCCGTCGCTAACCAAGCGCATGTAGCTGTTATTCCGGCTGCAGACTCAATGGTGAAAGACGGTGGTTTGGTTACTTTCTCTAATTCACAGTATGAAATTGGTTATCAGGCTGGTCGGATGGCTGCCCAAGTCCTTAGTGGCAAGAAGAAAACGGCCACGATGACGGTTTACAACGTTACTAAGGGAAATTACGTCATCAACCAACAAACAGCGAAAACGCTTGGCATTATATTGCCTGCCGATATCGTTGCAGAGGCTGAAAAAGCTGGGGAGGTCTTCTAATGTCAATTGTTGTTTCAAGTATTTCTCAAGGGATCTTGTGGGCCGTTTTGGGCCTGGCCCTGTTCTTAACCTTTAGAATTTTAAACTTCGCTGATATGACGGTTGAAGGTTCCTTCCCACTTGGTGGTGCGACCGCTGTTACCCTGATTGCCCATGGGACCAACCCCTATCTGGCAACATTAGCCGCCGTCTTCGTTGGTGCACTAGCTGGTTTAGTAACTGGTCTTTTGTATACCAAAGGTAAGATACCGATTTTGCTATCCGGGATTTTGGTGATGACAGCCTGCCTGTCCATTAACCTCCGGATTATGGGCTCTGCCAATATTTCCCTCTTGAACCAAAAGACAATCTTCTCGTCACCATTCTTAGAAGGTCTACCAAAATACTTTGACGGCGTCTTTGTGGGCCTGATTATTATTGTTTTGATTACCCTCGCCTTAATCTGGTTCCTACAAACGGAACTCGGCCAAGCCTTCATCGCAACAGGTGATAACGCAAAAATGGCTGCTGCTTTTGGTATTAAAACTGACCAAATGATCATTATGGGTCTGATGGTCTCAAACGCCATGATCGCCTTTGGTGGCGCCGTTATTGCCCAAAACAACGGCTTTGCGGATATTAACATGGGAATCGGCATCATCGTCATTGCCCTAGCTTCAATTATTATTGGTGAAGTTGCCTTTGGTGATTTGTCATTAAATCAGCGCCTGGTTGCTGTTATCATTGGTTCCATTATCTATCGCCTGGTTTTGCTGGCCGTCTTGCAACTTGGCTTCTCAACCAATGACTTGAACCTGATTTCATCCATTATTCTGGCCATCGCGATGGTTTTGCCTCAAGTGCGCCATTATTTGAAATTAGACAAAATTTTGCAGTTAGGAGGACAGCACCATGACTAAACCCGTGATTACACTAAAAGATGCAACCGTTACCGTCGGCAATCAAACCGAAATTTTAAAGCAGCTCAACCTAGAAATTTATCCCGGTGATTTTATCACTGTCTTAGGGACCAATGGGGCTGGGAAGTCGACTTTGTTCAACGCCATTTCTGGTGACCTCGCACTTAACTCCGGAGCTGTCTACCATCAAGGTAAAGACATTACCTCTCTGCCAGCAGTTAAGCGAACTGCCTTTCTGGCTCGTGTTTTCCAGGACCCAAAGATGGGAACAGCACCCCGGATGACGGTTGCTGAAAACCTCTTCTTGGCTGAGAAGCGTGGTTCAAAACGGACATTAAGAAACCGTCACCTTACCAGCCAAAAACTGAATTTTTATCATGAAATCACGGAAAAGATGGGCAACAACCTTGAAGATCGCTTGCAGACAGCTGCTGGTTCCCTTTCTGGGGGGCAACGACAAGCACTATCCTTTCTGATGGCCATTCAGGTTAAGCCAGAACTTCTGCTCTTAGACGAGCATACAGCCGCTTTAGATCCCAAGACCTCTGCACAACTAATGGATGCCACAAACCATCAGGTCGTCGATAATCACCTAACGGCGTTGATGATTACCCATAATTTGGCGGACGCCCTCACCTATGGCAATCGCTTGATTGTCTTAAACGCTGGTAAAATTGTCTTAGACGTTAAAGACCAAGAAAAAAAAGACCTCAGTGAAGAGGACCTCCTCGAATACTTTGTTCACTAAAATGAGGCTTCACAAATAATCAGTAATAACCATTTTGATTGGTACTCACTACATCAAAAATAAAAAGAAGACATATTTTCTTAAAAAGCTCCGAATCACAATCGGAGCTTTTTTATTTATCAGAATTTGTCTAGACGATTTTAAGTAATCAATGTGTAATGTCCTGAAGGCTCCACCCGATAAAGACCCGCTGTACCTGTGCCTCCATCTAACCGATAAGCTTTAATAATCAACTTGACAATGAAATCTTTTGGATTACTTTCATCATTGAATACATCAAATTCCAAAGCATTTAAGTCTGATCCAACCGACCTATAAGCTTCCTTAATAACATCAACCGCATCCTGACCATTGCTAACAGCATGCCCTTGGCCCTCTATGGTTGCTGATGGTACATCTGAGGCGTTTAATTCACCTGCACTTGCACTATTTCCAGTACTGCTGGCATTGGCCGTCGAAGATGCAGAAGATCCACTGATATTCGTGGCCTCTCCAGCACTGCTGACATTTACCGTCGAAGATGCGGAAGGTTCGCTGGCACTCATACCCTCTCTAGCGCTGTTTGCAGTCGTCATCGAAGATGCGGAAGATTCGCCAGCACTCGCGCTATTTCCAGTACTGCTAGCATTATCCGCAGAGGAAACTGGGGATACACTGTTTGAATTGGCTACAGAAGATACAACCTTTTTTGCATTCTTTGCATTGCCAATAGCCAAAAGAACAGTCCCACATGTCAGTACAATCATGGTTAGCACAACAACAATTTTTTTCATTAAACCCCCACTATCTTAAAATCACTTCTTTTCATATAAACTATTAAAATATTGATGATTGTCTATCTTATTTCGAATGACTACAAAAAGAAACTCAGTAATATAACTTCTATCATCAAGTTTTCCATGGTCTCGGATCTCGAGAGCAAAGTAAAAGGACTAAGACCGATTAAATATCGGGCATCAGTCCTAAAGGGTATTCACTGACATCCCCTTATCTTGAGGGACGCACCACTTTTTACTTTTTAAAATTCCATTCCAGATCCATTAGTATTAATCCGATCAAAAACCTCAAAAAGATGTTCTCGCTCGGTTAATCGGTACTTTTTACTTTTGCGATCAAAGATGATTTCTGATTTAACCTCATCTTCGACCTGCAAGTCCGCCAGAAACTCACGAATCGCGGCAATATCACGCTGAACGGTCTTGCGACCAACGAAAAAGAGGTTTTCGATTTCATCTACGCCCATTGATTGCTTGGAAATCAGGACGGAATAAAGACGTAAAATCCGTTGCTTGTCATTATATGCTGGTGGTTTTCTTGACATAAGATTTCTCCTAACCCTATTTTATCAAAGCCAAACAGAAAGAAAAGACTTGTTTTTAGAATTATTCGCATGTATGTACTAAAAAAGACTGCTGAAGCAGTCTTTTTTATTTTTAAATTAGACAGAGCGTCGGTTAAAAATCCAATAAGCCAAGGCGTACATAACCAAGACATAGGCACCATAAACGACGAACAGTACCCAGGCACCAGCGCCGAAGTAGGACTGGATGCTTTTATTAAAATCGGAAGTACCACTGTAGTAAGAAACAACGTTCTGAACAGTCAATGGATTCCACTTTAATGGGGCCCAAAGTTGAATCAATGAAGAAGTCACTGCTGACAAGATACTAGTTGCAACTGACATCACAATTCCAAGAGAAATTGCTGCTGCAGAAGACTTAGCGATGTTTGAAACCAAAAGAACAATGGCCATTAAGAATAATGAACCAACAAAGCTCATCAACAATGCAAATAAGAATGACTTCCAATCAAGGCTTGTGTAATAAGTGGTGTAAACCTTTTCAGTTGAGCCATCATGCATTGCCCGGTAAATTAACCGACCAATCGCTGTTCCTGCGAGTGAGAAAACAATCAAGAGGAAGTATTCAACAATGACCGTAATAATCTTAGCTAAAAAGATTTGAAGTCGTGAATACTGACGTGACAATAAGGGACGAATTGTTCCAAAAGTAAATTCCTGCGTAAATGATAGGGCTGTTAAGACCAACATGCCAATCGTAATGATGATACTTGAACCACCCAAGGAACCATATGCTGATGCCTGACTAGCCATTGGCACAAAACTAGTCAAAGTAATAATTGGTAGAACAAAGGCGATAATCGCCCAGATATAGACCCGGTTTTGCTTCCAGGCCTTCATTGCTTCTTGCTTTAATAACGTAAACATGAATTCTCCTTCGTTGACTAGGCACGAGTGGCGTCAGTTGACAATACAGATAACAAATGATCTTCCAAGTTTCCTTGACCCGTTTGAATATCCGTCACTTCAAGCCCTTCATCAGTGGCTAATTTCAGCACCTTTTGTGCTGTCACATCGCCTTGAACAGCAATCAAGACACGGTCATCGCCCATTGAGGCATCCCAACCCGCAGCCTTGGCTACGGCCAACATCTTATCATTATCACTCGTTTGAACCTTAACCTGGGTCTTTCCTTCGGCCAAGAAATCCACCATCTTTTCACGACGTAAGACTTTTCCCTTATTAATGATCACGACATCATCAGCCAAACGTTGCAATTCATCCAACAAGTGTGAAGAAATCAAGAAGGCTACACCCTTGTCAGCTAGTGAACGAATCAAGGCACGAATGTCATGAACAGACTGTGGATCCAAACCGTTCATTGGTTCATCCAAAACAACAAATTTTGGATTACGGATTAAGGCGATAGCAATCCCCAGGCGTTGCTTCATTCCTAATGAGAACTTCTTTGCCTTGCGCTTACCAAACTTTTCGCCGTCGATTCCAGTAATCTTCATCAATTCATCGATGTCTGCATGATCCTTGGCATCCATGGCATAGTATGTCATATGGTCACGTGCAGTGAAATTAGGATAAATTGCTGGATATTCAATCAAATTACCCATCTTTGCCAATGACTTATTCTTGGCAAAGCGGATGCGTTCATCATCAAAAATGATTTCCCCATCGCTATAAGACATTAATCCAGTAATGGCGCGCATTGCTGTCGACTTCCCAGCCCCGTTAGGACCAATCAACCCAACAATTCGCCCAGGTTCTACGGAAAACGAAACGTTATCCAAAGCCTGGTAAGAACCGAAGTTCTTTGACACGTGATGCAGTTCTAGTAATGACATTAACTATGTCTCCTTTGTCTTGATACTGATCTGAGGATAATTTTTGCGCTACCGGTCTTTGTTTTTGACAATTTTAACACTGTCGCAAAAATCAGTCTCTTCGCCCATTATAACAAAGACTCGCACGCATTCAAAAGCCCAGCACCCATCGCCAATAAAGTTTCAGGTAGTAAAAGGCCCCCTGATAAAAATCAGGGGGTCGTCCATCTGCTGAACCTCCACCTCGGCACGGGAGAGAAGGTATAAATTAGGTTTAGAGAGAAGTATTTATAGATGTGCCGAGATGAAGTTTTTGATGTCCGATATATCGCTATATCGATAATGTAAGTATAGGAAATTGAGATTAAACTAAAATTAAAGAAAAAAATTCTTTTTATTTATTTTTTTTAAAAGAAAAAAGGCCCTTAAGGCTTTATAATCCACTTTTCTTACTTAACCGTTCCCAAGAAATACTTCTTCTTACCGCGTCGTACTAAGATATATTGACCATCATAATTGGCGCTTGGATCAACTTCGGCTTCAACGTCTGTTTCCTTTTGACCATTAATAGTAATCGCACCATTCGTCACGTCTTCACGGGCCTGACGCTTAGACTTTTCAATACCAGCGTCAAGTAAGAAGTCAACTACATTTTGCTTAGCACTAGTTGTTTCAAATCCTGGAACACCCGCAAAAACATCGCGAATTTGTTGGACAGAAAGTGCTGCAACATCACCCGAGAACAATGCCTTGGACAGCGCTTCTGCCTCTTCCACGGCTGCTTGACCGTGAACAAATGCTGTCACTTCTTCCGCTAAGCGCTTTTGGCCAAGACGAGCACCAGGATTTTCAGCAACTTCCTTTTCCAAATCAGCAATTTCTTCGGGGCTCAAGAACGTGAAATACTTTAGATACTTTACGACGTCTTCATCACGCTGGTTATACCAGAACTGGTAGAACGTATAAGGTGATGTCTTTTCTGCGTTCAACCAAATGGCATTCCCTTCTGATTTTCCGAACTTCTTTCCAGTAGAATCCGTCATCAATGGAATGGTCAATCCAAAAGCTGGTGCATCGGAACCTTCAACCGTATGAATCAAATCAACACCGGCAGTGATGTTCCCCCACTGGTCGGAACCACCGATTTGCAAACGCACATTTTCTTCGCGCCAAAGATGCAAGAAGTCAATCGCTTGTAAAATCTGGTAAGTAAATTCCGTATAAGAAATACCCGTTTCCAAACGAGAAGCAACGACATCCTTCTTTAGCATGACATTAACGGAGAACAGCTTGCCGTAATCTCGCAGAAATTCTGGCAAGGTCATTGGGCTCAACCAATCGGCATTATTAACGATTGTTGTATCGTCGGAACCAAATAACTTAGTCACTTGAGCTGCAATGCCCTTTTCATTCACTTTCAACTGTTCTTCTGATAGCAATTGACGTTCAGTTGTTGGTCGAGGGTCCCCAATTGATCCAGTTGCCCCACCAACAATAATCACGGCTTTCCCACCGGCTTTTTGGAAACGCTTCAAAACCATAAATGGAATCAAATGTCCCAAGTGCAGGGAGTCGGCCGTTGGATCAGTGCCGACATACGCCCCGATTTGGCCGGCTTTCATTGCCTTCAACAGCCCCTCTTCATCAGTAACCTGGTTTAACGCCCCACGCCACTTCAAATCTTCAATAAAATTCATTTTACTTTCCTCCATTTGATTACCGGCAAGTTCGTCTCAGCTAAAAATCAGGACAAAAAAGCCCTAATCATCACTGATTAGGGCGAATTGTCCGCGGTACCACCTAAATTGCCTCTTTAAGGCCACTCATTTAGTCTTAACGCGACTCGACGTCATCGTTTCCTGTTGTGTAACTCAGTTTAAGAATGGGTTAGCTTACAGCGACCGCTAACTTTCTGCTTTTTCCATGGAAGTAAACTTTTGCCAACAGATGATAGGTCTATTATAACAAATTCCTTTTTTATTTGGGATTTACTTTGATTAGTCACCTTTTTTTTCAAACATATTTAGAGTAGAATTAGTTCAAGAAATGGCAGATTCTATAATTAATTCGAACGAGAAAATTTAAAATAAAAACCCAAAGAA
>NZ_LDUY01000020.1 GCF_001038455.1 Fructobacillus sp. EFB-N1
CCGTTTTATTCAGTTCTTGGTCAGCAATATCAACAATTTTCTGATACTCTGCTTCTGTAAATTTTTTAGTCATGTTTTTCCTTTCTGGTTACAAAAAAGTGGTCACAAAAGGGGGTTCAAACTCCTATATACATATACATATATAAATATTAGTAAAATATAAGTTACCAGTTACCAATGTGCTACAAACGCCTCAACACCAACACTTTAACTAGGTAACCGAAAATTTGTTCGGTAACGTTACTTTGACAAAAAATCTGTGATTTTTAGAACAAGACCGTTTTGTAAAAGTTACCTTTTTAGCTCTCAAAGTTACCTTTTTTACTGTGTAAGTTACTGTTTTTTAACAAAGCAACGGACTGCTTTTCCGTTTATTTTTTTCAATTTTTTCTCAAATCCTTCGCGTTGCATGACCATTTGAATCTGATTTTTTAGTTCCTTAGACTGGTAATCAATCATCTGGCTATACAATTCTTGTTCAACAGACGCGTTCAACTCACTCACTCGAATCGACTCGTCAAACTCGTGTTCTGATTTCAAAACATTCATAATAACGTCGTCAATTTCAGCAAATACATTCAAGTTTTCCGTCATATTTTCAAAACTAATCGACTCCATCTGTTTGTTGATGTCATCAATGGTTTTATCTGGTTGTGCAATCACATCAGAATAATAGTCACGCGCTTCAGCTAACACGTTTTCATACCAGCTATCTGGCAACTTGAAAGCATTTTGTTTGATTTTATAATCGTTTACAATGACCGGGATAATTCGACGATTACCACCCAAGTCAGTTAGATATGAACTATCGTTTGTCGTTCTTGAGATGACGAAGTGGCGTTTTTTCGTTTCGCTGTTTCGTGCATAAGCAGGTCGATAAGTGAATTCATTCGTTGAAACAAATTTCTTAAACACCTTGTCACTATTGATCGCCGTCACTTGCATTTCGTCATCATTCACGATTAGGTTTTTCATCATGATTTCAAAGTCGTCTTTTTTGGTAAAAGACATGAATTGGTCGGTATAATACTGACCACCTAATCGTTTTAAGAACGACGTCTTACCAGTTCCTTGATTACCGATAATATCCAATGTGTACTGGAATTTACCAGTATCAACGCCATATGCCCCACCTACTAAGTTGATAATCCAAATGCCAATCGCCTTGTTGATGTCTGGGTTTTCAACGCCAAACAACTCTTCACCAATCGTCCATAGTCTGCTTTTCTTGTCCCATTTCTTGGACTCAATCCAGTCATAAACAGATGAGAATACATGCTGGCTAGCCGCCGACTCGATGGCTTCGAACAATTTATTCATTGGATAACCGGTGTCATATTTACGCTCCAAGAACGCTTGGATAAGACGTGCCTTGTTGTCAGTCATTTGGCCCGCTTCAACTAGCACCTCTTGCCCTTGTACGTCTTTTTTCAGCACAATTTGGCCGATGAACTCGTCATATTGAATGTCAAAGTTATCCAGAAGCGTTTCGGCCATGACTGTTGTTTTAGTTGCCATTTATTAACCTCCACTCGTCCATTTGCGCCAACTTCCTTCGATAGTCTTTTCGATTTCTGACTGTGTTAGCCCCGATTGCTGATTGGCCAAGTCGACAATGGCGTAAATAGATTGCTTTGGAAACCCCATCGTCATCAGTGTCCATACAAGTACCGACATATTCCGATTTCGTGTGCCTTCTGCGCCAAAACCTTCGGTTATCATGGCTAGTTCAGGTATTGTCAGGCTACTCTGCCCTTCAAACGAGTCACTAACCTTTTGACCATTTGACTTGTTTTCGTGATAAAACTCGAGCAACTCATCAGGCAATTCAACACATTCAGACAAATCTGTATCTGGGTCAACCACAGCATAATTGTTCTTGCTGGCCTTAATATCGAGACCTTTTTCAATACCAATAACTTGGGTCAGACTCTCGTTGTTTTTAAAAAACACATGGACACCACGTCCTGACACCGACTTTTCAATCACACCATCTTCAATCGTTGGGAAGCGGACGTGGAACGATGTATATTCGTGCATATCGTCGAAATCAAAACAGACATAATCCGACCCAGACATCACGAACGCAATGGCATAATGGCGTTTCCAGTTAGACAATACCCATAACTTATCTAACTTGTCAGTTGCGTAAGCTAGGATTGGCTTCTTACTGGCGTGTCCTTCGTCATCGTAACTAACTTGAATGGGTGTAATGTCATATCCTTCGTTTAACCATCTAATGGCCTCTGTCTTGGTTGCCATTATTCCATATCAAACGGTACGTCGATTGGGTCTAGGAACGTGTACTTTGAGAACGCCGTTTCACCTTCCTTTGCTTCAGGCGTTTCCTTCAAAATCTTAACCTTGAGTGTTTTCTTGTCAGCAACCGGTTGCAAAGCCTCGACTACCGCTTGGTTCCCTTGGCGAATGGTATCCAAGTCAACAACCTTCTTCATTTCCTTGTTAAATAAAATCAATGGGCGCATGAGTTGGAACACATTTGATTGCCAAGCCTTTGATGACAACTTAGACCCATCTGTCTTCTTCTGTGAGACCGACACGCGATAACCGTTATCTGATGTTCCTTCGCTGTCTTCAAATGTAAACTGTACTGCTGTCCAGCTAGAACTTTTTGATTGGAACAATGACACTTCGGTCAATACAGCATCAGTTGTGCCGTCTTCAAAACCGAACGCAGATGGTTGCGCTGTGTTTTCGTCCATGTTGTCGAACCAGTTTTCCATATCTAAAGCCATAGTATTTTTCTCCTATTTTCTTCCTAATTAAAGTCCCATTGATTCAAGGGCTTGTGCTGATTTCTTATTTTTGTCAATGACTGTGTTAAGTGGTGCGGGCAACTTACCGTCGTCCCATTCGTAACGGCGTTTCTTCCACTTCGCTTCGTGTTTGTTGTTGATCTCGATTAACGCATCCGAATATCCGCCAATAATATTGAATAACTTGGGTTTTAATACGATAACCAAGCCTTCTTCATCGTCCATGTTGGCTCGCAATAAGTAGTAGACTGTCAATTCCGAAGTGGTGAGCGCATTGATGATATTGCTAAATGCTTTGTTAAACTCGCCAAATCCCGCACCATAATCGCCTGCTTCTTTAAGTGAACTAGCGTTGTGCTTTTCCAACACTTCCAATTCCAACATGTTGGCCATATCTTCTGCCGTATCAATTACGAGTGTTTTGTAGCCAGCTTCTGGCGCTTGTTCAATCACGTCCATCACATCTTGGAACGACTTAGGACGAACAGCGTTATAACCGGCATTGTCGGCGTTTCCATCAAATGATAGAAATAGTGGCCTGTTAGACTTGCCGGCAAACGTCGTCTTTCCCGCCATTGGTTCGCCATATACCACAATGGCTTTTGGGTCTGGCTTTTGTAATTTGATTTCTTGAAACTTTGATACCTTAATCATTCGATAACTCCTAACTCTTCAACTTTGATTTGAATGTCAATCCACCATGTATTTTCAAATTTAATTTGTTTAATGAATTTAATGATTGCATCATTCTTTGAATCAGCTTTTATAATCGCCTTTTCAAGGCCTTTTGGATAAATAGCGCTTCCTTTAAAATCACTCATGCATACTACATAACTATTCATTTGTAATCACTCCCCCAAATTGTTCATAAGCCCATTGACTCCCGTCGTTGATTGCTTCCAGATGGTCTGGGCAATCAACACAATGTACTGCCTGTTCAATTTCATCTGCCATCTCGTTGGCGTAACGCAAAATTTCATCATGGTCCATCTTGTAGTCGTAGATGAACGGCTTGTCTGGGTCTTTCTTGATATACAAGATGTGGGCTTCATCCTTATCGAACATGAAGGCATAGTAAGCGATTTGTTTTTTGTACTCTTCTTGCCGATTGTCACGAAAAGACTTGTAATAGATGAAACCATCAAATTCCATAGGTGCTACTGTCTTGAAATCAAACACCGCGTTTTTCGTTAGCATGTCAGCTCGACCAGTAGCAGTGAATCGCACACCTTGACCCGTTTCGGCTTCTTCGTTGATTTCAACTTCAAAATCAGCTTTCCCAAATCGTTCAACGTATTCATGTACACGACTACCGATGACTTCGGCGTCGGTATAGACTTTCTTGAGTTGACCTTTCGTTTTGCCTGTCTTACTAATCAGCAGGTCTTTGTCTTCGTCTGATATATCTTGTGTCTTGTCACGACCTTCAGCGACGTTGTGGACGATTGTTCCAAACAATAGTGCGTCCTTGTTTCCTTCCCACCATGGATGCTCGCCAATATAATCTTGGTAAGCACGCAGTGGGTTTTTGCTAAATTTGAAAGCCCTTGTGGGGCTCATATGAATCTTGTCCATTTACGACCCTTTCATCGATTTTGTGGTTGCACCAACGGCAACGCTCTTCAACAATCGTTTGATTATTTTTGTGCTTAACAACTAATTTCGGTGCGTCGTGAGCAAAACAAAGCGAACAGAAAATATCATTCAACATTTGTTTCCTCTTTCTTCTTATAATTTTTCAATCGTGATTTTGTAAATGCCACCATTGATAACAATGTGTTCTGACTCTGGCTGTTTTTGGTCTTTTGACGTGAACGCTAGTCGAACGACTTTGTCACCTACATCAATCAACCATTTTTGCAATTCGCTCATTCTCATATCTAATCCTCGAACATTTCTGAGTTAAAGCTTTCTTTCATATCAAGCGAGTTCCAGATAGCGTCGTCAATAGTTCCGTGAACAACCAAGTAATCTCGTGTGATTTTACTGTCTTGTCCAATTCGATAATTTCGATACTTTGACTGGTCAAAATCGATAAAACTATCAGGCAACGACCACCAGATGGCGTGCTTGTATTCATTTAATGTCATCCCCGAACCAGCCGTTGTTTGGATTAAGATGAAATCACCCTGGCTGTCATACTCATGGCCATTAACGTGCCCAACATTGAAATCTTTCAACGCCTCGTCTAACAGTTGCAGTTCGTTATCATAGGTGTAGAAAATAAGTGTCTTCTCATCGCCGTATGACTCTTTAACGCTGTCCAACCAATCGAGTTTGGCTTTGTTGTTTTGATTCTGACGTTGATAGATACGCCGTGCAGTTGGATTGGCAAAGATAACCTTGTCGTCCTTTTTGTAAGACATTTTGGTCTTCCTGTACTCACGGTCTGGTTTGAAGCTGATAACATGCTCCGTCACATCTGGAAGTTCTGTAATATCATCAAGTGTGACAACATCAGACGTGATGGACTTAAACCAATCTGTTAATTGGTTCGTGTTCTTACCAACTTTCCAAATTGGAAACTTAGACCAACCTGGGTGTTCCGCAACCTTATATAAGTCTCTGAACTGTTTCTTAGTCGGAACATGGCCAAAGTACAGGGCGTACATTTCCAAATCGTCTAGCTTTCCATTCGTTGGGGTACCTGATAGGAAGACAAAACCTGCACAACATTTAATCAACATTCTTAACTTTTCAGAACGTCCTGACGTGTTCTTAAACTTATGGGCTTCATCAACAATCAGCACCTTGTCTTGCACGTCTTCGTTGTTTAGTTTCTTCACGCCATCAGTCGTGATGACCTGCATGTTGTTTTTGAAACCAACCAACTCGGCGTCCTTTTCCCAAGATTTCGCCTTGACGACCTGTCGTGGCGCTACCACAATCACGTCAGACGATGGGTAGTGCTTCATCACATGGGACAATCCAACAACAGTTTTTCCTGTCCCCATTTTCATTACGTAATAGTAGTTTGGCTTTGACTTTGATACCTGATTGGCTTGTGCTTCGTATAATTTAAAAGAGTTGTTCGATGTCATCGATAACCTCCAAGAAATTTGTAAAGCTATCAATCACATACCATAGGCCACCGTTGCGCTTGATTTGTGCACCAACCGCTTTTTGTTCAGCCGATACCGTACCTTGCCCGTCAGGTCGTTTAATCTCCAATCCTAGGAACTTGCCGTGCTTATCAATCGTGATAATGTCGGGTGTTCCAATATCAGTACCGGGACCAGCTTGTGTCTTGATAATGAAGTGATCGTGACGCCTTAGATACGTCGTGATTTGTGATTGTAAACGTTGTTCAGGCTTCATCGTCTGCCACCTCTTCACGTTCTTGTTCACGTTCCCATTTCGATTCTTCCGCTAGATGCTGTTCTAATCCATCCGCGACCCTGTTACCTGTTGTTGCCATTTTTAATCCTCCCAACCCACTAGATATGCTGGTGTGACTCCGTAGAACTTAGCTAACTTTTCCCATGTTGCTAGTTTGGGCTCACGTATACTGTTTTCCCAATTAGATACAGTAGCTGATCCAATCGTTTTAGAAAATCCATCAGTCTTTCTTAATATCAAGGACAACTGAACCATTGACAGACCTTTTTTATTTCTTAGTTGAGTTAATCTGTTTTTACTCATGTTTCCTCCGTGTTATACTGAAGGCATAAAATTATTTCCCGATAATTTATGCCTAAGCTCGCTCTGCTAAGCGGGCTTTTTTTGTACGCTTTAAATCACGTTTTGCCAATCGTTTACCCTGATGAACAATATCGTTAGTAATGTCGTTTTCAATATCGTATGAATCAAATAATGGTGCTCGCTTGTAATATTTGTATGCCATGATGAAAAGCGTGGTAACACTTGTTCCAATCACTAACATCAATAAATCGTTGAACTGCATTAGTGTCATTGTTTGTCCTTTCTTATGCGTAACGGTTGGATAATTTGAAGAAGTAATTACGAAGAGATAATCCGTCCCAGACAGGATGGGTCTTACCACCTTGTATTGGTTTCGGAAATCCTTTCTTTTTCTTGTAATTTTTCCGGAAGGTATCGTTTGATTTAATACCGAGTTCGTCCATTATCTGTTGTTGTGTGTATTGCCTATCTGGCTTAAATCGTTCATACATACCCTTGTCTCTTTTTTAGTCTTCTGTATCTTCCACATAGTCTTCAATTTCGATTCTGTCTAATGACCAATCGATTAAGTTTGAAGCCAATTTATAAATTGGAATATGCGTTTGCCTACTTAAGTCTCGGAGCTTATGATGCACAGTAGGCCGAACCTGAATGATTCGCACGTTGGTTGGGCTATCAACTTCCCGTGCTTTGATGTAGAATAAATCTTCTTTATTATTCATATTTAATTACCTTCTTTCTTTGGTATCATTTAATTTTTAAAACCAGTTTTCGCCGGCGTACCCTGTGAAATCGAACAACTTTTGCAAATTGTCATGAGCCGCAGGACCGCTTGCCAATCCATTCAATAGTTGGCGAACGTAAGATGGTGACGAATCAACAACTTTGGCCAACTGGGCCTGCTTAATTCCCTTCATCTTTAGATGAAATTGAAACTTAAAACGTTCTTCTTCAAGAACTCGCTTAGCTTCCTTTACTGACATACATACCTCCCTTCTGTATTTTTGCTATCCTTTAACTACCGACTCATTTGTCTAGTAAATTGAAAGGAGAATTGTTATGGAACATTCACAAACTGATAACAAGGCTATTGCACTAGCCTTTGCTCAATCTGAATATGCTTTCATTCGTGCAGAAGCCAAGGATAATCAGGATCGCTTGGATTTGTTTAAAAGCACTTATGAAGAAGCATTGAACACATTAGATAAATCAAGCTAATGTATCATCACGAGGTTGTAACTTTACCCACGATAAATCCAAGATTACTTTTTTGGCTTCGGTAACGGTTACACCCTCTTTTTTTAATTTGTCCATAATTTCGGACACAAGACGGTCAATCTTTTCTTGGTTCACTTCACTCATCCTTTTTCCTTCTTTCTTTTGTTATCCTTTAATTACTGGTAGTGACGTACCTAGTAAATGAAAGGAGAATTATTATGATTTCAAACGAACAAATTGCTCACGACTTAGCCATTGCTTTTGTGTCAGCAAAGATGGCCAAAAAATCTAATTTAATGACCAGTTATGACGATTATCGTGATTACAAACGTGCTTTTGATGATTACAAGGTGAAGATTAACTCTCTCTAGAGTCCCAATCCATGTATTCAATGTATGACTGCACAAGTGGTTGCATTGATCGTGCAATCAAACTTGCTTCCACAAACGTGGAGGCTTTTTTTAATTGCTCAACTTTCATTGTTAGCAATTCATCATATAAACGCTTGTTGTTATTCACTTCTGACATTCTCTTTTCCCTCCTTTCACTAACAAATGTTTGTAAGTTTTACTTTACAAGTTACAAAGTTGGTACTATAATGACAAAGTAAATGCATAACAAAAGACCTGTTATAACCTTTAGTAGCCCGCCAAGACACTTCAGTTTTAACTGTTTTTTGTTTGCGTAATTAACTTACAAGACAAAGTATATATACAAACTTGTAACTTGTCAACAACAAAATTACAAATTTAATACTTTTTCTTTGTCAAAAGGATTGGTTAAATGTTATGACTCTAGTTTCACGTACAAAAGAAACCGCTAAATTACGCGGTTTATCATTAAAAACAGTAGCTACAAAAGCCGGATTGGCAGAAAACGCAATTTATAGATGGAATGAAAATAACCCCAAAGCTGAAAATTTGCAAAAAGTAGCTGACGTGTTGAATGTATCAACCGACTATCTTTTAGGTCGCACTAATCAAATGAATAGTTATGACTCAAAAGATAAAACTACCGATATTGCTGATGATACGTTGATTATGGCATTTGATGGTAAACCCATACCTGATGAAGAACGTGAAAAGCTACTCGATTACGCACGCTACATTATGAGTCAGAAAAAGGAAAAATAAGTGGAAGAAATTTTAGAAGAACTTGAAAATATAGCTAGACAAAATGAAATTACTATTTTTGATGTTGATAGTCTTGAAAAAGACACGCCAGATTCTTCCATGAGTAATAATAAATTGGTACTAATGAATCCTGCCTATAAAAAGTCTAGTTATGCCTTTCGATTGGCTCATGAATTAAGCCATATTATGTACGGCAATAATTTACCAGACGCCGTGTATCAATTTAGCCCCTACTTCCAACGTGGCGAAGAATATGAAATGCACAAACACGCTATTCATATGCTGATGAAAATTAAACGGCCATCAAGCGTTCAAGCGTTCATGGAAGTATACCGTGTCCCATCATGGTTAGAAGAGTATGTAGAGTCTGAATACAGCCTGCAGGTATAAGGAGAATAAAAAACGGCAAGGTAACAAACCCCTGCCGTTTTCAATAATTGATTGAAATATTATTTTTTACATATTCTAACGCATCGCTATCTAACTTCATAACGTGAATATATTCTTCATCTGTTAAATCAAGAAGTATTTCACCGGATAAAAATTTAATTAATTTATTTTTTGAAATTAACTCTAATTCATATTTAGAACTCATATGTCTCACTTCATCAAAGTCATAAATATTATCCAATGACTTTATCAATCTAATCGATGTATTTTCAGACATAATAAAGGCCTCCTAAAATGAAACACAAAAATAAAAAACTACTTAGACACACAAATGAAGAAACCGAAGAGCTATTGCAAAATTGTTTTCAAAATTTGTTAGATTACGCAAACAGCTTTGACTCTGGTAATTTTCAATCAATTAGACAAGCTGCTAATATAATAAGAATGTTATTTTATGATTCAAAAACATGTCATAGTTTATTAAATCAAATAACCAATAAAGAAGATATTAGATTACTAAATACATTCTTAATCGACGAAAAAGATACTTTCTATAGCGGTGGTGTATGGATTATTCAAACATTTAAAAAAATACCTTTTAGTAACGTTCCGGATACATCCCAATTATACAGCACTTTCGTACCTGATGATTTAGAAAAGCTGAGTGAAAAAAGAGAAATTGTTTTCAAATCATGGTGGAATGGTATTGTTTTTAAATTGGGGAACTCTATATTGACTAGAAAAGATATTATTATCAGCATGGCAAATCAGGATGGCGGATCTCATGTTGATACAGAAGTAGATGAAACGTATTTAAATATTGCTAGAGGACAAACAGGAATACACATAGGAACTAATTTATCTGACACAATCCCCTTGTATTTCAAAAGCCAAAATAATGATGAAGATTATGAACACCCTAAAGATATTCATTTAGCTATAATGAGGAAAATAGTTCATGAAATTCTATATTCGTTACCTAAACAATTGAATTTAAATATAAATTATGTTTCAGATTTCACCTACAACATAAACCATCGCATACATTCATTACTTTTCAATATTCAAATCACAGACAAATAAAAGTTAATCTCAAACGGTAGTTAAATTACGTGCAGGAAGGAACCACGTTAAAAGCTTAGAGGAGTTATATATGAGTAAGAAAGTTTTCGATGAGAACGGTAATGAAATTAAGAAGCCGTTTTACAAGAAGTTTTGGTTTTGGCTTGTTGTTCTCATTGTTATTATTATCGGTGGTACAATGGCCGGTTCATCAGATGATAGTGATTCTTCTAGCAGTTCAAGTAGCAAAACGAGCTCATCTAGTTCTGCTAAGTCTTCATCACAATCATCTAAAACTTCTACTGATTCAAGCAGCAGTTCTAGTTCAAAAAGTAGTAAAGCTACCGCACAGCAAACTGCTGCACTTGAAAGTGCCAAGACTTACAGTGACTCAATGCACATGTCAAAGCAAGATATTTATGATCAATTGACATCTCCTGATGGAGATAAATTCTCTGCTTCTGACGCTCAATATGCAGTTGATAACTTAAAGGCAGACTACAACAAGAACGCTCTTGAGGCCGCTGAATCATATCAAAAAGACCAACACATGTCTGTTGACGATATCAAAGACCAACTCACTTCGCAAGATGGTGATAAGTTTACTGAAGACCAAGCTCAATATGCTATCGACCATCTAAGTAAGTAACCCACGCCCTCTTGGGCGTACATAAAGGAAAACAATGAAAAAACTATATTACGCCGCAGTCTTCACGTTCGCCGTTGTTTCTGTTGCTTTGGCTTGTTTGGATATAGGTGGATTGATATCGATTAACAAAGCACCTTACTTTCTAATTGATAAGTTTATCCTTATATTCTTTTGGATAGACTACATCACTCGATTTACTAAAGCTGATAACAAGTGGCAGTTTTTTAAATCAAATCTATTCGATTTATTGGCAATCATTCCCTTTGATTCCGTCTTCTCGATGTTCCGAATAGCTCGAACCGTTCGATTGCTGAAACTATTACGCTTTGTAAGAATCGTTGGATTTGCTGGGCGTTTTAAACGCAACCTAGTGAAGTTCATCAATACGAATGGTTTCATTTATTTAATGACTTTTGCCATTGTTTTGATATTAATATCTGCTGGAGTGTATTCGTTAGCCGAAAACATTAGCTACGGCAACGCACTGTGGTGGTCGATTGTAACAGCTACGACAGTTGGGTATGGTGATATATCCCCCACTTCTGCAATAGGACGTGGTATAGCTATTGTACTAATGTTCGTCGGCATTGGATTAATTGGTACAATTACCAGTACAGTGACTTCGTTTTTTATACAAGAACAAGCTGATAAATCAAAAGGTGAGCTAAATCAGAAGTTGAATGAAATCACTGAACAGTTAGATAGATTAGAAAGAAAGTTAGGAGACAAATAATGATATTAATTGGTTTAATTGCAATATTCATCATCAGTATCTGGTTTACGTGGAAGTCTTTAACGGTATTTTTACCATGGTTGATTATCATTTGGGTCATAGTATCCATTCTTTCTTTCATCTTTAGCTGGGTGTTTATTATGTTTGCCTCATTTGCGCTATCTGGTTACTGTTTCTATTTAGCAATAAAGAAAATCAAAGAACAAAAATCAAACGGACGTGTTGATATAACAGATGAATCAAAAGTATCTGATTCTGACCATAAGTAATTTAAGGCCCCTGGCCTTTTTATTTGTACCTATTTCAGGAAAGGAGTCATTATGGCGAGTATTTTTAAACGAAAAGGAGCAAAGACTTGGACCGCTTCCGTTCTTTTAAACGTTGACGGAAAACGTAAAACCAAACAGAAAAATGGTTTTGCGACAAAATCAGAAGCAAACGAGTGGGTTGCCAAAGTTGAGTATGAAAAATCAATAGGTAATTTCAGCAAGTCAAACAAGCTGTTCATTACTGAGATGAAAAAATGGTACACAATTTTTAAAGAGCCAAAAATCGCCCGTGCGACAAAACTATGGTTCAATACCGTGCTGAAGTTGGTTGAAAAAGAGTGGCCTGATAAATTGGTGTCAGATATTCGTTCGTCAGACTTCCAACAATTATTAAATAAGTATGGTCAGACACACGTTAAGGTGTCAACAAAACGAGTGAATAACATTATATCCGAATTCGGTCGGTATGCCTTTGATGAAGGATATACGACTCGCGATTTTACTCGCAACGTTTACAATACTGGTAAAGTTGAAAGCAAAACGGCTGATATGAAGTTTCTTGAAAACGATGAATTTCAAAAGCTGATACAGCGTGCTAAACAAAGTAATTCGGTTTCTGCGCATATGATAATCACCGCCTGCTTAACTGGCATGAGATACGCTGAAATAGCTGGATTAAGGCCAGAAAACGTTGATTTAAGCAACAAAACAATTAGCATTGTGGATACATGGGACCAAGTTAGTCACGAGTTTAAGCCGACTAAAACCAAATCATCAGTCCGAACAATATCGATGCCTGACGATTTAGTAGACTTATTCAAGAAATGGGAGTTCGGTGATAAGTTCGTTTTTCAAGGGATAAATGGTTATCCTGCTACAAGTGCTTCTTGTAATCATACTTTAAAAAATTATTTGGAAAAAGATAATTCAAAACAAATCACATTCCACGGATTACGTCATACACATGCTAGTTACCTACTGGCTAATGATATTTCGGTTCAATACGTTAGTGAACGTTTGGGACACGCTAACACAAATATCACTCTCGGCATTTATGCTCATCTGCTCGAGGATAAAAGAAATGAAGAAAATTTAAAGGCATTGGACAAGTTAAACATTCTTTAATCATCGCATTAACGCTGCACGACTTTTGCACGACTTTCGAGCAAAAATCATAGCTTAACATGCGTTTAACACGTTTGAACCCGTTTTAAAAATGGCCTTACAAACGCCTTTAAATCAACGTTTGTAAACACAATGCCTTTAGATAGGCATTTGTAGCAAAATATCAAATACGTTCCCTCAGTGCATGAAACACGTTGATATATCAACGTTTGTAGCCCTTTTGGGGTACAAACGGGGTATTTCATTAAAAAATACACCCCAAGCCAATTAAGACTTGAGGTGTTTTTTATTTTTTATAATGTCTAGAGCATTATTGCTCTAGTCAAGATAGCAAAGTTAACCGCCCTCTGAAGGCCACTCTTATTCACCTATCAAATTTATTCAAAAATAGAATAATATTGACCGAATTTGATCTAATGCTATATCCTATTTCCAAGGCGCCAATTAGTCAAAAACCCCTTCATACCAGTCATCACGCGTCTTTTTAGGACGTGCTATATTGAAGGCAGATAAGGGGGTGATAGGATGCAAAAATCAAAAAAACATAAATTGAATTCACCCCATTTCACTAAAAGAAAAACACAGCCTGTTCGCCTATCCCAGCAAATATCTTTCGGGTGGCTCCCTCTTCTCCGGTAGCCTCTATCAAGCAAACCTTGTTGCACGATTATTTAATAAAGGAGAAATGATGAATAATTTGAAAAAGTGGGGACGATTAGGTGCACTAACCTTAACCATGTTACTAGGCGTGCAGATGACAAGCAATTATGCGGATGCCTATGTTTTTGACGCCGCGAAGTTTCAAAAAGGAAAGGTTCCCGATACAAGACAAGCGCCCTTTTCTTCAATTGTATTTATTGTTGATGGTGAAACAGGCGATTCCGCCAGTGGCGTGCTTATTGCCCCCGATACGGTTTTAACTGCCGCCCATGTCGTTTTACGTGAAAGTGATAATAATGCTGATTGGCCACGACAGTTAATTAATCCGAGTTCACTGTCTATTCGGCCAGCCTATGGTGGTGAGTCCGGTGCTACAGCAGAACGATACCCGTTTGGTTGGTATTATCATGGTCAAACTGTTTCCATTCCGGGCGAATACTTTGAAGCAGCACTACGCCCCGGTGGCGATGCAGGCGATAATGACATTGCACTTATTCACTTAAACCAACCAGTACAAGGGGCTCCAACACTACCTTTAGCCGAATTTCGCCCTCAAGATGTAAATCGTGAAATTGTCTCAGTCATTGGTTTCCCAGCGACACTTGGTCCTGGAAGGACTGCTGAACCAGAAAATCGAGAAAATCGAATGTACGTTGATTATGGCACCGTTGCGGCAATCACCGGTCGGCAATTATTAACCACTAACGTGAATTGGACCAACGGTAATAGTGGCGGCCCAATGCTTAATTCGTTCAACCAAGTCGTTGGCATTGTCAGTTCATCAAATGCTTACGGTAATTTTGCTACCCGAATTGACTCTGGCTTAAATTGCTGGATTCAAGAACGAATGCATGAACATAACCAAGATTTAGCACCTGAAAATTCACGCGGACGTTGGCGTCAATTGGGCAATCAGCGTGTTTATTTTGATCAAAATGGTGAAGCAGCCGCTATCGTTGGTGAAGAAAACAAGGACAACTTAGGTGTCTTAGACTTATCCCTTCCAGGTCGATCAAATCATTCGGACCTGTAAGGTTGAAATTCAGCAGAAACACCGGACATTCATTTTCTAAATGTTAAATCAAAAAGCTGGTCAGATATTTTCTGACCAGCTTTTTAAATCTTGAACAATAATCCTGTCCAATTTAGTGCAAAGCTACCAACAACAAGACGTGTCAATTATTTTTTTAAAATCGACAGATAAATGTTAAAAATAACTTTTGTTACTGGAAATATTTTACATTCAATCAAAAAACAAATACAATGATTGTAGCCAATTCGTTCATAATAACAGGTCATCAATCAAAGCTACGAAAGGAAAAACTAATGGTTCAGTACAATTTCATTCTTGCCTCAGCCCGTGTAGAGACTGATGTTCAATTACCAATCACGCCCCAACGAGGTGACATCATTTCACTTTCAACTGGCGTCAATACCCCTCATTATCTTGTTCAGCGCGTAGAACTTTTTGCGAACTCAAGCATTGTCAACTTGCACGTTCAGCGCTTTCCTGACCAGTTGTCAGCAAAACTTGCGATTGATGGTTTCCGTAACACCAGGAACTTCCTTTAAAAAAGCACAGCCCCACATAAAAATCCTCTTACTAGCCAACTAATCGGTCGACCACCATGGTCTTCGGTCGAAGCTAGTCAGAGGATTTTTTTATTTCACCTCATTAAGTTAAGTTGAAAGCAAATTTTTTCATACTAGTACCAATATTTCTCCCAAGACAGCTAAACTTTGAACGAAATTTCTATACTAAGTAACGCTTTATGCAGCAACCAGGTAATCCCTAAATATACCAAATTCTCTTGGCAACCAAGCACTGTCCTATCAGATTGGTAAGTTGTTGGTCTTAATTATTCAAAGCAGCTTAATTATTGAAATTTTCGAAAATATTTGCAACCTACAAAAAAAGACCTTACGGTCGTTTTTACTACTTTTTAAAAGTGAGCCTTCACCTTATAGATTGGTTGACCCAAGGCCATGAACTTCTGTTCATACTCCGTTTCAACGTTGCCTTCAACCTTGTCAACATCAGCATGCAAGTCCAAGGTAAAGTCTTCTGGCGTCCAGCGCATTCCAAAGTCCATGAAGGAAACCAAAGAATACTCGAAGAGATGGCGGTTATCAGTCTTAAATTCGACTTCCCCACCCTCTGGCAAAATTGCTCGGTAAGAAGACAAGAAGGTCTTATAAGTCAAACGACGGCTTTCGTGTCGTGACTTTGGCCATGGATCAGAGAAGTTCAGGTAAATCTTTTGGATTTCACCCTTCTCAAAATAAGTTTCCACTCCTGAACCATTACCATAAAGGTAACGCAGGTTTGGCAAAATACCAACAGCTTCAAAAGACTTGCGGGCAGCAATCGCCACAGCCGTTTCTTGAATTTCCATCCCAATATAGTTGATATGCGGGTTCTTCTTGGCCATTTCCATAATGAATTGACCCTTTCCGGAACCGATTTCAACGTGAATTGGTTGGTCTTGGTCAAAAATTTCTTGCCAGTGACCACGTAACTTTTGTGCGTGTTCCTGGTCAATGACCAAATCAGTGTGAGCTTCAAGCCAAGGTTTGGCCCATGGTTTTGAACGTAAATGCATAAGTATTTCCTTTTAATTCTTTTTGTGTAAAGTTTTTGGAAGCCAAAGCCCATAAAGAACTAAGGCTAAGAGCAGACCGCCTGCCAAAACAGCTAAAGCAGCCGCAGGACCCGCTATCAGCAACATCATCAAGAATGTCAGGCCAGTCACGGTACTAGTGATTTCGGCCAGGACAACCAAGAAAGTTTTTTCTTGCTGATTTTTATCCGCGAAGGCTAACCGTGACCACAGCACCACCCGCGTCTTTTCAAAGACCGGCAGCAGCTGGAAGTTAATCAAGTAGATCAACACTGCCATCCCCGCCGCCTGCAGGTAATAACTATCCTTGGGCAAGACCACTAGTAAAATCAGCCCAACCACAACCAGGCGAAGAACTAAGACGAGCTCGTCCCCACCGCGCAGGAGCTTAATCCAGAACAACCGACGCATCGGCTCCTTTTGAAAGGAGAACCGGCCAAGCAAATTGTCCAGGTAGGCCCGTCGTTTGACCACCGCACCCTGATTGGGTACCTGAGCAAAGAGACCGTAAAACTGCCAGACCGCCTGACTGTGCCGCTGACTAGTTGTCAAAGCAACATGCCAATCAATCGCCCGCTGCGCCTTTTGGTGTTGCACGAACCAAGCCACCGCAACCGCTACTAAAATAACCGTCAGTCCCGACAAGATCCAAAGCCGCCATGGATCAGGTAGCAAAACGATTGCCAAGGCCAAAACAAATGGCATGGCAAGGCGAATTAACCAGCCTGCTCTCGTTTGGTCAAATCCAGTCCAGGTGTTTCCTCGCTCATGGCGGTCAAGGGCCTGAACGAGCATAAAGGCCTTACTAGCCACTAAGGTGAGCAAGGACAGTGACCAATCAAGCGGATGATCAAGGCCAATGAGGTTCATCACTGGCCAGGCCAAACCCAAAAAAGCAACCTGCCAACCGGTAGCCAAGATAAAGGACCTGCACCAGGCTTGGTTCAAATAGGTTTTCGTCAAAAAGTCGTCACTAGCTGCTAGAAAGACTCGGTCCGCCGGTTTAAGGTAAGTCACAAAAGACCCAAATTGCTGCCCCAGAACCAGCCAGGCAATCAAGCCCAGCTGCCAATAGGATGGTAAAAAAGCAATTGGCGTTTCCAGGGACTTCTTGGCTAATGATTGAAAGGCCAGAATGGCAGCACCAACTACAATAAGGAGAAAGACGACAAAATGATCATTAAATAACAGGCGAAGGTAATGCCGATTTTGCCGGTTAATAGCCACTGACCGGTCCTTGTAAAGCCGGTTCAAGTTCAGTTTTTCAGTTTCAGCCGTCATGAAAAGAGTTCATCCATTTCAGCAAGAGTTAGTTGGTGCTTGGCTGCCATTTCTTCGGGACTGGCCTGCTCACGGACCTCACCTTGGTCCAGCCAGACAAATTGATCAACAAAGGCTGCCGCCGAGGACAGCAAATGTGTCGTCAAAAGGATTGCACCACCCGCCTTGGTTCGGTCTTCCATTAGTTGGACCAAAGCCTTTTGGGCCAAAACATCCAAACCGAGGAACGGCTCATCGATGACCATTAATGGCGCTTCGAGACTGAAAGCCGCCACTAACATCACCTTTTGCTGCATGCCCTTTGAAAAGTGCTTAGGCAACCAGTGCAACTTATCATCCAAACGGAATGTTGCCAACAAGGTCATCGCCTGATGCCAATGTGCCTGGTCGTCCAGACCATGACTGGCCAACATTAGATGAATATGTTCCGCTAGGGTCAACTCGTCATAAAGGATTGGCTGTTCTGGAATATAGGCCAACTGCTCCTTAAAGGCGGTTGGATTCTGGACGAGGTCCACCTCGTTCAAAACAACCTTCCCTGCTCGAATTGGGCGTTCCCCAATAATATGTTTGAAGGTGGTCGACTTTCCGGCTCCATTTAAGCCGATTAACGCGACAATTTGCCCATCAGGTACCGTGATAGAAAAGTCTTTTAAGACATCCTGGCCAGCATAGCCACCATATAATTTTGTAATTGATAGTCCCATAGCCATTATTATACCAGGTTCTAGTCTGAGAACGGTTGTTTTGCCTGAATTTTGCTATAATAGAGAATAAAGCAATACAGGAAAAAGGAGGCCATTATGGCAGATATCTTTGACAAAATCATCGCAGGAGAAATTCCTTCTTATAAAGTCTATGAAGACGACGACTTACTCGCCTTTTTGGATATTTCCCAGGTTACCCCTGGTCACACGCTCTTAATTCCCAAAAAGCACGTCGATGACATCTTCGCCTACGATGATGACATCGCTCAAAAGGTTTTGTTAAAGTTGCCGGTCTTGGCTCGCGCCATCAAGACTGCCGACAAAACCATTACCGGTATCAATATCTCATCCAACAATGGTCCCTCAGCTGGTCAAACCGTCATTCATTCTCACTGGCACCTGATTCCTCGTCGCGATGGTGACTGTCTCAATGATGCCCTAGCACCAACGATTGACAATTCTGACCAGTACGACGAAAGCCGCTACGAGGAAATCGCTCAAAATATTAAGAAAGAATTGGAGTAGGCCATGGCATTTGCACGAGTAAAAGCAACCATCACGGAATTCAAGACGATTTTGCGCCTCAGTCAGCGGGCAAAAAAGCAAGTCACCGTCTTAACGAAAGCGCTCGAGGCAAACCAAGCTGATTTGGCAAAATTACAGCGGGCAGCCAAGCGCACCCAATATGAAAACCAAGTTCACCTCGATCGAATCAAGGAAGTTCAAGAAAAAATGAAGGCAACGCAGTCGAACGATTCAAAACTGTGATAAAATAGTCTTTGTATCAATTATTTCAACTCGGAAGGAAACTAATTTTATGCACCGCAAAGTTATCTGGGGATTCATCGTCATCGTCTTTGTTGCTGGCGTTGCCTACCTCGGTTTGTCCACTTCAAAGACACTGGCCACGACCGATGCCGGTAAAATCACCCAAGAAGAATACTACGACAAGGTGAAGTCCTCGTCTACTGGTAAGCAAGTCTTCGCCCAAATGGTGATTGATAAGGTCTTGGAAAAGCACTACGGTTCGCAGGTTTCAAAATCAGACGTAACCAACGCCTACACAACAGCCAAGGCTCAATATGGCGATTCATTTGCTACTATGTTGACTCAGTCAGGGTTGACGGACACTCAGTACAAAGAATCACTGCGCGAAAAGCTTGTGATGAATGCAGCAGTTAAGGCTAACTACAAGATTTCAAAGGATAAGTTGAACGACGCCTATAACAACTACGTCCCTGAGACGACGATTTCTTTGATTACGGCCAAGGACCAAGATACCGCTCAACAGGCCATCGATGCCTTGAACAACGGTACTTCATGGGATGACGTTTACAAGCAGTATTCATCAAAGAATACACAAGTTAACAAGTCCGGTCAGTTGCCTGCCTTCGATTCAACAAATACCACTGTTGATTCTGAAATCCGTAAGGCCGCCTTTAACCAGGATGCAGGTTCTTACTCATCATCACCTGTTAAGCCTTCATCTGGTTCAAACTACTATGTTGTCCGCACTGACAAGATGGCAAGTAAGCCAGCCGAAAGCAAGGTTGAGCAGAAGTTGAAGGATAGGTTAACTAGCGACTTCTTGAGCGATTCAAACAATGCAACTGAGATTCAAAAGATTGTTGGTAAGATTCTCCGTAAGGATGATGTTAGCATCAAAGATTCTGATTTGAAGAACTCTTTGTCAGGTTACTTAACCGCTGGCGTTTAATCAAACAGTAACAATTAAAAAAAGAAAAGAGGATTCCAGTTGGAATCCTCTTTTTTGGTGCATTGGAATTGTGGATGGGCTTTGGGTTAGCCCAAGTATTCGCAGTCACGAATCAAGCCCTTTTATCGAGACTTGGTTTAGCCCCCATTTTGTTGCGTTTTACTTAAGACCGCGCGCCACCTTTTTAGGCTTAAAACAATGCCGTTGGGTCGATTGGCGAACCTGCTTCCGGGTTTTCCGGCGGCAATGGTGGCAGGTCATTGTCCGTTGGACCGGCTGCCCTTTGAACACTCTCCGGACGGTAAAAGGCCCGATTATCCATGGCGAAAATTCGCTTTGAGAACTCGCCAGGTTCGGTTTGTTCCATGGCGCCCGTCATCATTTGAATTGAGGCGTCCATCTCATCCAGCTGATGAAGAATTTCGGCTTCCATCATCTGAGGGCGAACGGGTGACCCATACTCCAGAAGCCCGTGATGAGCCAGCACAACGTGCCGTAAAATCAGAAGATCTTCCTGGTTCAAATCCATTTTGAGCTCATTAGCTGCCAACACTAGCTGCTCGTCAATCAAAGTGATATGACCAATCAACTTACCGGCTCGGGTATATTCCGTTGAGGCTGGACCCGAAAGTTCAATCACCTTACCCAAGTCGTGAAGGAGTGCTCCAGCTAGCAACAAGTCCTTGTTCAACTGAGGATATAGGTCACTGACAGCATTTGCCAAACGAGCAATTGACAAGCTATGGAAAGCCAACCCACGGGCAAAAGCATGGTGGTTCGTCTTGGCCGCCGGAAATTCCATGAAGTCATCGTGGAACTTCTTAAACAACTGGCGAACCAAGCGGTTCCATGTTGGTTGGGTAATCTTAAAGATTGTATCCGTTAATTCCGCTTCCAAATCAGCCTTCTTAACGGGGGCACTTTTGATAAAATCTGCCGCTAAACTAGGCTCACCATCTTCAGTCAAGCGGAGCTGACTGATTTGAATTTGTGGGTTGCCCTTAAAGGCTGACCTGGTACCGGTAACCTTAACGACTCGACCAGCCTGGAACTGGTCAATCCCCTCTTTCGTCACATCCCAAAGGTTTCCAGGAATATCACCCGACCTATCCGAAAAGGTCAAAGCCAGATAATCCTTGCCGGTCTTGGTTTGGCGAACGTCGGCCTTCTTCAACAAGGCAAAGGCGTCCACCGCATCATTTTCATGGTACTGCAGTAATAACTTAGCCATTTATTTCTCCTAAATTAATCTCCTGGTCTGCTGCTACCTGATTGGTAAAAGTCCAGAAAAGGACTTGCCGTTCCCCTGCCAGGTCCTGTAATAAGGATAGCACTTCAGCCTGACGGTTCTCATCAAAATTCACAAAAGCGTCATCGACTAGGATGGGCAGATCTTCTGTTAACTGCAAGCTTGTAATCAAGGCCAAGCGAACGGCCAAATAGGCCTGGTCCGCCGCCCCGGTCGACAATTCAGCCAAAGTGAAGGATTCGTTGTCTCGGTCAAAGACCTGCACCTGTTTCTCCGTAATTTGCATTTTTTGGTAGTGACCCAGTGTCAAGCGGTGAAGGTAAGTTCCCGCCTGGTCTTGGACACTAGTACTCAAATCCTGGTCCTGCCCATTAAAAATGTTTTGAATCAAGGCCGGCAAGAGCGACTTCTCTAGGTATCGACCAAAGTCCTCAGTCAAGCGTGCCTCCTGGTTGGCCACTTCCTGGGTCAAATCCTGGAACTGGCTTTCGGAAACCAGGGCGGCCTGGTCAACTTGCAGGGCTTGGACCTGCTTGATGGCCTGTTCCTTAGCAAATTCAAGGCTCTTTTGCTCTGCCACCAAAGCAGCAACTGCCTTCTCTAGGGCAGGTCGGCTCCGATATTTGACCAATCGTTTTCGACGCTCTGTACCAATCTGCTGGTATAAATCTGCCAGCCGCTGTTCGTTTTTAGTTTGGTCATTTTGCCTAGCCAAAGCAGCTGACAGCTGGTCAAGCGAAACTAAACCGTTTTGTTGCAGAATTTTTTGCAACTGGGCCTGGACCTGGTCCCGGTCCTGATAGAGCTGGTGTTCGAGGTCTGCCGCATGGTCCTTTTCCACCCGCCGCTTTAACCCGGCAGCCGGATTCAAACCATACAACTGACTAGCTTGGTCCACTGCGGCTAGGAGGTCTTGATAATTATCCTCCATTGATTCTTGGCCTTGAAAGCGGGCAAAGCGCTTAGAGTCAACTTGGTTCAAGCGTCGACTGATATGGCCAGCCAAGGTCTGAGCCTGGTAGCCTAGGTCACTGGACCGCTTTTTTGCATCCTGGGCCAAAAGAGCCTCGTACTGGCCGGCTATAATTGTTTCCTTATCCCATGGGGCAAAGGGTGCCATCACTGCGGCGACACGGTCATGGTGACGTTTAGCCAAATAACCTGTAACAGCTGTGGTAACGGCAACAATGCCTTCAACCGAGACGCCTAAGTTAAGGGAAAAGGCCCCAACCATTAATGCGCCACTGACCACTGCCCCAACCAACCAGTAGTTTCGTTCCTGTAGGAGGCGAAAATCAGTGGTATCAAGTGGTTTTGGTTCCCGTCCCCGGAATTGTTGGTTAAACTGAGTGACCTGATGGTCAGCACTTTGGATTTGTACAAGCAGACCCTTGAGGGCCTGGCTTGTTTCGGCTAGTTCCTGTAAAACGTCCATAATTTCGGCTTGATTAAGGTTGGCCAACTGACCATCTTTGAGTTTAGCTCGGCGGTCATTTGCTTCCGCAAGCTGCTGGTTAAACCAGTCAAGTTGCAGGGCCAATTGCTGTAACTTGTCTTGGTCTTCAACACTAATTTTTTGTGAGGGATGGTTGACCAGCTGCCCACCATCGGCCCCCGTGGCTGCCAAAACCAGTGTCTCTTGGTAAAGGTCCCAATAGGATAATAGGTCCTGAGCGACTGTTAGCTCCTCCTTAATTGCTGTCAATTGCTGGTCTTGGTCCGCAACCTTATTTTGCAGAGCTTCCACCTGGTTACCTTTTTCAAGATACTGGTTCAAAGATTGCGTCTGGTTAAAGCGGCTTTCCTGCTGGTGCTGGTAGGCTTGACTAGCGAGGTTCAGCGGGCGCTTCCCCGTTTTTTGTTTAGCAAAGAGTTGGCTCCCCTCCTTCTGCTGGTCTGTCGCCCAAACTAGCCACTTCGACGCCCGTGGCTTTGTGTAGGTCAGCAGGTGCTTTTCCAAATCAGGCCCCGTTAACTGGTTGACAAGCTGCAGGTCTTTGGCATCGAAAGCAAAAATTTGCTCATAGTCCACTCGTTCAAGCGGCCCAAATAATTGGTTTAAAAAGCCCGCGCCATCGGTCAGGGCCTGACCATCGACCAAGTTGACCACCGTTAATTCCGACTGGGTTCGGTTCATTCGTTGAATGCGATAGGTACCCTGGCTGATTTCAATATCGAGGTAGCCACCGTAGGCTGCACCCGACCGGGGTTCGTATTTTTGACTAGACCGCCCTTTATAACCAAATAAAACGCCTAATATGAAGGCCTTGAGGGTCGATTTCCCAGCTTCATTTTGTCCGAAGAAAGCCTGGAAGTCGGCCAAATCAGCCAGGGTTAAATTCGACCAACGACCGAAGCCAGAAATATGAATAGTTCTAATCCTCATCCTGTCCTCCTGCCACTAGGTCCTGGTAGATACGGCCGGCTAGGTCGGCCTGACCCTCTTTTGAATAAAAATAATCTCTGATAAACGTCGGTGCCTGGTCAGAAAGCCATTGACCAACGCTGGCTGGCTGGACTACCTGGTTAATGGCCGCCTGCAAGTCAACATCAGCGGGCAGTGCTGGTCGTTCTTGACTAAGAGCCTTCGTGGTTATCTGGACTTTCACTGGCCAGTAATCACTCTGGCTTTTGCGACTTGCCTGTAAACTTTCCTCTAAGGTCCCAAAGCGTGCAGCCGCCTCGATATCAGGACCAACCTGCCCCGTTAATTCTAATATCACTAGGGTTGGCTGTTCCCAGTGGTAAGCATTTAACTGGCCCTGCAAAGTTGCCAAATCAGGGCAATTTCGCATTTGAATTCGCTGCCACAAAACGGGGGCAACGGGGTAAAATTCCGGCAATAGGCCCTGACCGTCCTGGTCGGAAACCAAGAAAAAACCCTTTTCACCATCCTCATTGCGGTTAAGGCCTTGGAGGTTACCAGAATAAGCAACCACAGGGTTTCGGTGCAGAATTTGGCGGACGTGAATGTGGCCAAGGGCCCAGTAATCGTAGCCCTTTGCCACCATATCCGGTAAAGAAAAGGCCGCATACTTCTCGCCGTCTTGCCCCACTACACCGTGATACATTCCCAAGTGGTAATCAACCCCTGCCTGCTTGACTGGAAAATCCGGCAAGGCTGACTGACGGTGCTGACGGTCTGCATAAGAAAAGCCCGAAATGGCCACCTTCAGACCGGATGCCGTCGTAATCGTCTTCGTTTCGACCGCAGGACCAAAGACCAAAACCCGGTCTGGCCAAGCTGGATGGACTTGCTGCCCCTGCTGGAAATCGTGGTTTCCAAAAGATATTGCTGACCAAATTCCTGCCTGGTCTAATTGGGTCAAAGCCTTTGTCAAGCGCTCTTGAATAAGTGGTGAATTATCAGAACCATGGTACAGGTCACCTGGAAATAAGACCAAATCGACCTCCTGATCAACCGCGAATTCAACCAAGCGGTCTAGTGCCGTAAAGGTCGCTAATTGAACATTTCCTTGAAAGTCCGGGCTCAAATTTTGGTTCAACCCGGTAAAGGGGTTGCCCAGGTGAACATCCCCGGCATGAATAAAACTAAGCATGGTCTTCCTTCTACTTTCCTTGTATCAAATCGCCCAAAGAGAACAGGCGTTCGTATCCTCTATTATACAAAATGCACCCCTCCTTTTGCCACTATCCGCGGGTAATTTCACATTTTTATCCAAAAAAAACACTGGCTTCACAGAATTTCACCTGGGTTAAAGTCACTTCCTAAAACGTTCATTTTTTATGAAAATCGTTAGCTGAAAGCATTAGGAATGAAAAGCACCCAGTACCTAAGTTATAGTGTCCTGGTGGGGAGTGGGCAGTCAATATTTTTTTCATGATAGCAACTCCTGTTGCAAGAATATTATAAGGTTTCCTTGCCTTTATTTTTCAAACCAACGAAAAAAACTAGAATTGCTTTTACAATTCTAGCCTTCTACCTTGTCTAACAACCATTACTTATTCTTTTTACGGTTGGAGAAAATGCCAAGTCCCACAAAACTAATAACTAAAACAGACCAAAGACTTAAATTAGTCTTGTTTCGTTCGGACCTCAATCCAGTATTTGGCAAACCGTGGTTGCTTTCGGCCTGCGACTTAAGAACTTGATCAATTTGATTTGCAGTAACCGGACTGCCAGCATATATTTTAGTTGTAGTGGTCGTGACAGTTGGTACATTCTTCGTGTACTTAACAATGTAAGTCAAGTCACTTGATTCTAGCGTTACCTTTTGTGCCGCAATGCTGGTTTGGTTAGCGGTGTAACCCTACAACGTTGGACTCGTTACTGCTGCAAAGCTCTGATCTGCTGTCCAGTCACCATAGGTCTTTTCACCCGTTACTGCATCCGTTGACACGCTACGAGTAAAGGTAATTGGCGTTGCTACATAGTCATCAGCTGCCTTGGTTCCATCAGCGTATTGGTAATGAACGGTCTCGTTCACTGTCTTCGTATCAGTTGTGACCGTTTAATGTTCTAATTTATGTCCCATAAAACATTCCTCTTTTATTCTATTATTTATGTTACAAGTAAACTATAGTCAGAGGTTTTTGTATTTACAATATATAAAATACAAAAATGTCTTTTTTCCCATATTTATTTTATTTTTTTGGCAGATTCTATAATTAATTCGAACGAGAAAATTTAAAATAAAAACCCAAAGA